>NZ_LYVN01000197.1 GCF_001990265.1 Sphingopyxis sp. KK2 | reverse complement strand
CAGTCCGTTGACGATCCCGCCATAGGCGATCGCGACGATTACCGCGATCGCGAGGATCCACATCATTCTGTGCGTTTTCGAAAGCCTGTTTTCACCTCCAAAGAATTTGGCCAACGGGTGCGGTTCCCGAAGCCAAGACCTGTCCGCGCCGGAATCGCTCGATTCCGGTTTCGGCGCCTTGTCCTGACTGGGATCGACGGGGCCGTTGCCTTCCCCCGCCGATGCCCTGTTGTTGGGCAAATCGGCGGGGGAAGAAAGCCGCGCAGTCTGGAGCATCAAATTGGAGGGGGTGCTGTCCTCCCCCGGATTTTCGCGCATCGCCTGCGCTTCGCCGAGCATATTGGCGGCGACCTGGCGGCCGCGCGCGCCGAGCTTCTGGGCCGCACTCTTCAGGCAGACGTCGACATAATTGGGCGAAAGTCCCAGGGCGCGCGCGATTTCTTTCGAGGTCATGTCCTTCCGGACATGTTCCAGACACGCCAATTCGGTCGCAGACAGCCTTTCGACCCGCGCTAAAAGTCCATCCGGGGCCTGATGCTCCTGCGACATACACCTCGCCATGTTTCCGTAAACACTCCTATTGACGCGCATTCGCGGTCGCAATCAAGTTCTGGTTTATGACCCGGCAACCTCGATCGAGATGGCAGGTCGCGGGGCCTCGCCAGGGGGCGCTCCGAACGCGGACAGGGAATCGGCATCTATTTGCCCCCCGCGTTTTTCTTTTTCCGTCGGCGCACGTCGCAAAGACATTGGTAACATTGGCGATCCAAGCTAGATGAACGGCTTCGAGGGGGAGTGTGTTTCGTGGGTAAGTTTGCCGTTTTTCTTGGTGCCGGTAGTCTGGCGCTGTCCGCGCCCGCTTTCGCGGTCGATACGCCGCTCTATGCCCCGCCCGCCGAGTGGGTCGTGCCGAGCACGGGGCCGCTGCCGCAGGGCGACGCCGCAACACCGTGGCTGCTCAGCGACCAGCAGATCCTGATCGAAGCCGACAAGCGCTCGACCTTCAGCGACCATGCCTTTCGCATCCAGTCCGCCGACGCGCTGCGCAACTGGGACGATCTGCAGTTCGTCTGGCACCCCGACCGCGACGACATGATCATCCACAAGCTGCAGATCATTCGCGGCGGCGCAACGATCGACCTGCTCGCACAGGGGCTGAAGCTCACCGTGCTGCGCCGCGAAAAGGATTTCGAGCAAAAGACGATCGACGGGCTGCTCACCGGCACTGCGGCGATCGAGGATCTGCGCGTCGGTGACACGGTGCGCTTCTCGGCGACGATCGTCGAGCGCAGCGACGTGCTCGCCGGCAACAGCGAGGCGATGGTCGATGTCGAGGCGAAGCCGGCGTCGATTGCGCAGGGCTCGGTTCGCATATTGTGGCCGAAGAACCTGCCGATCAAATGGAAGGCGTTCGGCAAGGGCATCTCACCCGTCGAGCGCGACGAGGGCAGCTATCATATCCTCACCCAGGCGCAGCCGGTGATCAAGCAGGACGAGATGCCCGAGGACGCGCCGCTCCGCTACAAGCGGCCGCCGGGGCTCGAATTTTCGACCTTCGCCTCGTGGAGCGACCTGTCGCGCACCACCGCGCCGCTCTATGCGACCGCGGGCACGATCAAGGAGGGCGGCAGCCTCGCCGCGGCCATTGACAAGATCGGCAAGGCGAACCCCGATCCCAAGGCGCGGACCGCCGCGGCGCTGGCCTTTGTCCAGAACGAGATCCGCTATCTCTACAACGGCCTCGCCAACGGCAATTATGTGCCGCAGACACCGGAGCAGACCTGGACGCTGCGCTATGGCGACTGCAAGGCCAAGACGATGCTGCTGCTCGCGGTACTCGACCGGCTGGGCATCTCCGCGCAGCCCGCGCTCGTCAGCTCGCAGTTCGGCGACCTCCTGCCGACGCGGCTGCCCGCACTCGGCGCCTTCGACCATGTCGTGGTCCAGGCGCGCATCGACGGCACCGACTATTGGCTCGACGGCACCACCGCGGGCATCCATCTCGCCGACCTCGCCGATGTCCCGCCCTTCGGCTATGTCCTGCCGATCGCGGCCGCGGGGCAGGACCTGCTGCCACTGCCGGTGCGCCAGTCGGCGCGCCCTGATTTTGAGATGACGCTGACCTACGACCAGTCGGCCGGCCTTGCCTTTCCGCCGCTGTTCGACCTCGCCTTCACGATCCGCGGCGAACTCGCGGCGCGCATCGGCGGCATGAAGGCACAGACGACGCCCGACCAGCTGCGCGAACTGACCAGCCGCGCGCTCGGCAGCTTCCTGTCCGACGGCACGATCCACACCCGGTCGATCGAGGTCGACGAAAAGGCGGGGACCGCGACGATCCGCGCCGCCGGCATCGGCAGCCTGCCATGGTCGCGCGACGAGCCGCGCGCCTATGTCAATCTCGACGGGCTGGTCGCCGATTTCGACCTCAAGGCCGACCGCACGCGCGCCGCCTGGCGCGACATCCCGGTCGCCGGCGAAGGAGCGAGCCTCTTGTCCAGAATTTCGCCGTCAAGCTGCCGCCGCGCGCCGGCTATGCGATGGAGGGCGATGTCGCCGCCGACATGACGATCGCCGGCACCCGGCTGAAGCGCGAGGCGCGGCTGACCGGCAACCGACTCGACCAGACCGAGACGATCTGGAACAGCGGCGCCGAAATGCCCGCGAACCAGCTCCCCGCCGCGCGCGCGCAGCTCGCCGCCGCCAAGCAGCGCGAGTTCCAGCTTCGCGCCCCCACCGGCTTCCCCACCCCGGCCGAAGAGATCGCCGCGGCTAAGAAAGACAAGAGGCTCGGGCCGCTGCTCGCCGCCTATCAGAAGGCGATCGACGACGATCCCGATTCGGTCGCCGGCTATCTGGGCCGCGCCGCCTTCAACATCGACATTTTCGAGCCGCGCGCCGCGCTTCCCGATCTCGACGAGGCGATCCGGCGCGAGGGCGACGCCAACAGCTATCTCAGTCGCTCGGGCGTCTACAGCCAGCTCGGCGACTTCGACAAGGCGCTCGCCGACGTCGACGAGGCGCTCGCGCTCGACCCGGCGTCGGAGGACGCGCTGGGCTGGAAGACGAGCGTGCTGTCCGAACTCAAGCGCTTCGACGAGGCGCTCGCCATCGCCGACGAACAGCTCTCGCTCGCCAAGGACAAGCGCGGCTGGACCACAACCAAGTCCGACCTGCTCGGCAAGGCGGGCCGCGCCGAGGAGGGCATCACCCTGCTCGCCGCCGCGCTCGCCGACCGGCCGGGCGATTCGATGCTGCTCAACCAGATGTGCTGGCTCAAGGGCACGCGCTCGATCCAGCTCGACACGGCGCTCAAGGATTGCACCCGCGCGATCGAACTCACCGACACCCCGGCGTCGGTGCTCGACAGCCGCGCGATGGTCTTCTACCGCCTCGGCCGGCTGGAGGAGGCGCGCGCCGACCTCGACGCCGCACTCAAGATCAGCCCCGACCTGCCCGCATCGCTCTTCCTGCGCGCGATCGTCCGGCTGCAGGGCAACGACCGCGAAGGGGCCCAAGCCGACCTCGCGCTGGCGCGGCTCCAGCATCGCCGGATCGACGCCGAATATGCAGGCTATGGCATCGCGCCCTGAGGGCCGTCAGCGGACCATCATCCCGCGCCGCCCGATCGCGACGAACGACCCGAGCAGCAGCGCGGCGGCGGACACCGTCACCGCGTCGATCGCGGTCAGCGTCGCGCCGAGACCGAGGAAATCGGCGGCGCCCCAGACCGTCAGGACGATCCAGCTGACATAGAAGGACCAGGACGCGCCCTCGAGCCCGAGCTGGCGGCCGAGTTCGTCGAAGCGGTCGCGCCACAACCAACTGGCGAGCGCACCGCCCGCGAGCATCAGCGCGAGCGTCGCAAAGGCGACCCCGGCGGATACCACCCCCGCCGCAAAGCCCGGTCCGCGCGCCAGCGCGAGCAACAGCAAGGTCGCGCCGAGCAGCGCCATGACGATCGTCGAAAACAGCAGATTCGCCCGGTCGTCGCGCAATTCCTCGGCATCGGCGACATTCAGAACTTTCGCCCCGGCGCGCGGTGCCGCAACACCGAAGCCGACCATCGCCGCGATCAGCAGGTAGATCAGCCCGACCGCCGCAAGCGCGACCCGCGACGGCCCCATCGCGTCGAGCAGCGCGGTCCCGGCGAGCGACAGCATCGCCGCCATCGCCCCCGCGCCGACCAGCCCGCCGACGATCGTGCTCAGCGCCGTCTTGCGCCACGATCGGCGTCCATCCTGTGCCATGGTCCTCGCCATCATTCCTTCTCCGCGGTCCAGTGATCGATAAACAATTCGCGCACCTCGAGCCCGAACAGGCCCGCCATGCGCAGCGCCAGCGGCAGGCTGGGGTCATATTTGTCGGTTTCGACCGCATTGATCGTCTGCCGCGAAACCTGCAGCCGGCGCGCCAGTTCGCCCTGGCTCCACCCCGCCGCCTCGCGATAGTCGCGCACCCGATTTTCCAACACTCGTCCTTCCGCCTGTCAAACACTCTTTACAGGCCGAGGCGACGGCCTGTCAAACACTCTTTACAAGCACCACTTACGCTTTCCTAACCCGGCGCTGCTATGCCGTCCGCACGTCGGACAGGGGGCACAGTCCATGATGCGCAAATTCACGATGATCGCGGCGATGCTGCTGCTCGCCGGCTGCGGCAAGGCGCTCGAGCTGGTCAACCAGACGCGCACCGTCGCCGCGCCGCGCGAGGAAGTGTTCAAGAAGATGTTCGGCGACGGCAGCAGCACCGGTCTGCCGCTCGTCACCAACGGCGGCTCGACGCGTCTCTACGAGCTGGTGGTCGAAAAGGGCGACCCCGAATGGTCGGCGGTCGTCCCCAAGCAGCGCCCCGACGCCTATAAGGTCAAATATGCCGTCGCGATGGAAATCCCGCGCGAAATGCACATCATCTACAGCATCGACGACGGCGCGGTGACGACCGGCCTCAAATTCACGCTCGAGGAACTGGCGCCCGCCAGGACGCGCGTCGTCTTCCACGTCGACGACCTCAAGGGCCATGATACCGAGGGCCTCGCGGTCAACACCGCAAAGCTGCACGCGATCGCCTATGAAGCGCTCAAGAAGCTCGACGATTTCGAAGAGGTCAAGGACCCCGCCTGACGCGAGCCTGCCGCGCCCTCCGGACCGGATTCGCCGAGCGCGGTTCGGCGCAAATCTGTTGCGCATGAACCCTTTGCCGCGACAGGCGTATTATCCCCGGAACCCGAACCAACGGGATTCCCGCACGAGGGGAGACGGCATGCCGGGCGCGACACGATCGACACGAACGGCCGCGCGATGGACGACATGGGCACGCGGCTCGGCGCTGCTAGCACCGCTGTTGCTCGCCGCATGCGGCGGGGGCGGCGGCACCCCGGCCCCGCCGCCCAAC
>NZ_LYVN01000196.1 GCF_001990265.1 Sphingopyxis sp. KK2 | reverse complement strand
GCTGCCCCCGCCTCAGCCGCCGCCGGTCGCAGCCGCGCCGAAGCCCGGCGATGGCAGTGAGGCTTCGGCGGGGGGCCGCACCGGTCTCTGGTCCGGGCAGCGGCGCTGGCGGACGCGGCGACGGGTTGGGGTCTGGCGGATCGGGCGATGACGGCGGCACACGGCCCATGTGGCGCAGCGGCACGATTGCCGACCGCGACTATCCGAAGGCGGCGCGGCGCGCCAAGGTCGGCGGCGAGGTCGAGGTGCGCTTCACCATCGAGACGACCGGGCGCGTCACCCGCTGCCGCGTCACCCGGTCGAGCGGCGACGCCTCGCTAGACGCCACCACCTGTCGGCTGATCGAGGAGCGCTTCCGCTTCAAGCCCGCAACCGACTCGGCCGGCCGCGGTCGCGAGCGACTATGGCTGGCGCCAGAGCTGGTGGCTCGAAAGGCCGGGTGGCCCCGGCCAATTGTAACAGCGACCGGTCCAAATGTGCGAATGATTATCAATATGCATTGACAGTGCGAACGACTCTCAATAGCGGCGCCCGCGAACAAACCAAAAAGGGGGTTTATCGTGAAAGCCAAGACGTCCGCCACTTTCCTGGCGCTCTCCTGCGTCGGCAGCATCGTCAGCGCACCTGCCATGGCAGCCGAAACCGGCGCCGAGGCCGCCGATCAGCAACAGACCGAACGCGACCGCAACGAAGAGCGCGAGCAGATCATCGTCACCGGGCAACACTACCAAACCCAGCAGGAATCGCCGAAGTCGACCCGCTCGGTTCGCGATACCCCACAGACCGTCACCGTGATCACCGCTGAGACGATCGAGCAACAGAATCTGCTGACGCTGCGCGACATGCTCTCGACCGTCCCCGGAATCACCTTCGGCGCCGCCGAGGGCGGTTCGCCGCCGGCCGACTCGATTACACTGCGTGGCTATTCGGCGGGCAGCGACATCACGCAGGACGGTGTGCGCGACAGCGGTGCCTATAACCGCTCGGACAATTTCAACCTCGAACAGCTCGAGATCGTCAATGGCGCCAATTCGGTGTCCAACGGCTCGGGTTCAGTCGGGGGCTCGATCAACCTCGTCACCAAGCGCCCCTATGCCGACACGCGCGTGATCCTCACCGGCGGTATCGGCACCGACAATTATTATCGCGGCACCGTCGACGCCAATGTCCGCGTCAGCGACCTCGTCGCCGTCCGCCTCAACGCGATGGCACACAAGAATGACGTGCCGGGTCGCGACGTCGAATATTATGAACGCTGGGGCGTCGCCCCGTCGGTCAAGCTCGGGGTTGATGGGCCAACCAGCCTGATCCTGCAATATCTGCATCAGGAAGACGACAATATCCCGCAATACGGCGTCCCCTATTATCGGAACGCCATCCTTGATGGCCCGCTTCCGGGCGTCGATCGCAGCGACTATTTCGGCTATCGTAACATCGACACGCAGGAAATCACGGTCGACCAAGCCACCGCGATCTTCGAGACCGAACTGAGCGACAAGGTGTCGATCCGCAACCTGTCGCGCTGGCAGCAGGTCAGCCAGCTGACGATCGTCGGCCCGCCGCAGGGCACCTATTGCCTCACCGGCGGCGTGCTGCCCACCGGTGCCGCCTGCCCCGCGACGGTCCCCGTCGGCTATTATCTGATCGGCGGACCGCGCGGCAACCTGCGCGATTCGAAGAACGAGATCATGTACAACCAGCTCGACCTGCGTGCGGTGTTCAACACCGGCGCGATCGAGCACACGATGGTCGCCGGTGCCTCGGCGAGCTGGGAGAAATATTTCCTCTCGACCGGCAACGTCTATCGCAACGCCAATGGCACCGTCGCCAACGCGACCTTCCCGCTGATCAACTTCGGCAACCCGAACGAGGTCATCCAGGGGCCGCCGGGCTTCAATTACGGCAGCAACGTCTACACCGGCCCGGTCAATTATTTCGAGAGCGGCCGCCAGCGAGGCGAGGTCGACAACTATGCCGTCTACCTGTTCGACGCGATGAAGTTCGGCAAGTTCGAGCTCAACGGCGGCATCCGCTGGGAACAGAACAGCGGCAATTATCGCACCGACACCTCGGTCGCTGCCACGACCACGGTGCCGCAAGGCCCGATCATCGTCGGCCCGGTCCTGCGCAACAAGGCCGACCTCTTCTCCTATCGCGTCGGCCTGGTGTTCAAGCCGATCGAGACGGTCACGCTCTATGCCGCCTATGGCAATGCCAAGACGCCATCGATCAGCGCGGTCAACGGCGCCTGCACGGTCGCGACCTGCAACGTGTCGCCCGAAAGCGCGCGCAACATCGAAATCGGCGCCAAGGCCGAAGTCGCGGGCGGCCGCCTGTTGCTCGCCGCCTCAGCCTTCCGCAACGAGCGCAACCAGTATCGCGTGCCGTCGAATGACCCGACGATCCCCGACCAGGTGCTCGACGGCAAGTCGCGCGTCGATGGCATCGCGCTCAGCGTCGTCGGAAAGATTACCCCGCAATGGTCGGTCACGGCGAACTACACCTATCTGGACAGCAGCCTGCGCCAGTCGGTGTCGGACTTCTGCCTCGCCAACCCGGGTCCGATCGCACCGGTGTCGCCGGCGACCGCCTTCACCAATCCGTGCGGCAATAATGCGCAGGTCCTCGACCCGGCGCGCGGCGCCGAACTGCAGAATACGCCGAAGCATTCGGGCAGCCTGTTCACCACCTATGAGTTCCCCTTCGGGCTCACGGTCGGGTACAGCATGACCTATCAGGGCAGCTTCGCGCTCAACCTGCCGGCGCTCACCACGCCGCTGGTTCCGGGTTCGACCGCGCTGAACCCTGTGTTCCGCGCCGACGACTATCTGGTTCACAGCGCGTATGTCGCATACAACGTCACCGACAAGCTGAAGGCACAGCTCAACGTGAAGAATTTCACCGATGAGCTCTACTTCACCCGTGTCCGCAACAGCGGCTGGGCGACCCCGGGCGACGCCCGCGCCGCGATCTTCTCGCTGAGCTACACCTATTGATCCTGTGGCGGGAGCGGCCCACCGGGCCTGCTCCCGTCCTTGATTGCCTTCCCAAGCTATGGCAGCGCAAAACGGTATTGCCCCGGGGGATGTTCCGCCATGCTGATTGCCATTCCCGACCTGTTGTCGGCCGACGAGGTTGCGCAGATCCGCGCGCTGATCGACGCCGCCGACTGGATCGACGGCAATGCGACCTCAGGCCCGCAATCGGCGCTGGCCAAGCGCAACGAACAGCTTCCCGAGGACGGCGATACCGCCAGGCGTGCCGGCCGCATGATCCTCGAGGCGCTTGGCCGCTCGCTGCTCTTCTTCGCCTCCGCGCTGCCGCTCAAGATCTTCCCGCCGTTGTTCAACCGCTATGGCGAAGGGCATGAATTCGACACGCATGTCGACAACGCGATCCGGCTGAAGCGCGGCACCGAATTTCGCATGCGCAGCGACCTGTCGATCACCGTCTTCCTCGAAGCCCCCGAAAATTACGACGGCGGCGAATTGCTGGTCGAGGATCATTATGGCGTGCAAAGGGTCAAGCTCGCCGCCGGCCATGCCGTCGTCTATCCCTCGTCGAGCCTCCATCGCGTCACGCCGATCACTCGCGGCACGCGCGTCGCCTCCTTCTTCTGGCTGCAGTCGATGATCCGCGATGCCGAAGAACGGCGTATCCTGTTCGACCTCGACCGGTCGGTGCAACGGCTGACGAACGACCTCGGCGGCAAGGACCGATCGGTTATCGAACTCACCGGCGTCTACCACAATCTGCTGCGGCGCTGGGCCGACAGCTAGTCGAGCATCGCGCTCCAGGCGCGCGACACATGTTCGCGGCCATTGGCGAGGATGCACGCCGCGAGATCGCGTTCGTCGGCCAGCATGATCCCGGCTTCGGCGCCGAGCACGGTCAGCGCGGTCGCCCAGCCGTCCGCCATCATACATTGCCGATGCACCACGGTCACCGAGCGCACGCCATTGGCGATCGGGCGCCCGGTGCGCGGGTCGAAGCTGTGCGAATAATGCTGGCCGTCGATCTCGACGCCGCGGCGATAGTCGCCCGATGTCGCGACGGAAAGGTCGTGGAGCGCGATGCGCCATCCCGCTCCCGCCCACGACGGTGGCACCTCGACATCGACCCACCAGGGCTGGCCGTCGGGCCGAATGCCCTCGCCGCGCAGTTCGCCGCCGACCTCGATCAGGAAATGGCGGACGCCCTGCGCGAGCAACCAGTCGGCGGCGAGATCGACGCCATAGCCTTTGGCGATACCCGACAGGTCGAGCAGAGCCCCGTCGCGGCGGCGGATATTCCGGGTGGCGGGGTCGAAATCGACGCCGTCGGGAGCGGGGACGAGCGCCGTTCCGAGGCTCGTAGAGGGCGGCGCCGTGCCGAACCCCCAGGCCTCGCTCAATTCGCCGAGCGCAATGCCGAACGCCCCGCCGCTGGCACTCCCGATCGCGAGACCCGCTGCAACGACATCGGCAAATTCGGAGGGCAGCGAATGCCATTCGCCAGCCGGCGCGCGATTGAAGCGCGCAAGGTCGGACCCCGCCTCCCACTGGCTCATCTGGGCGACGACGCGGTCGAGCGCCGCCTGCACGCCCTCGGCTACGCCGACAGGCGGCGCAACGGCGTGCAGGGACCAGTCGGTCCCCATCGTCTTTCCGGCAAAACTCTCGATGATCGCCCCGGCGGCGCGCCCGTCGAAAGCGGCGGGCGTGAGCGCACGGGGGATCAGGATGCGGTCGGTCAGGGCGCCAGCACTTCCAGCGTCGTGACATAGCTCGCGCGGCGCGTCGGGGCGGCGCCGGCGGGCGGCGGACCTTCGCCCTCGCCCTCGATGCGCGGCGTCGTGACGTTCACCCAATACATGCCCGCTTCGGGCAGCGTCAGTTCGACCTTGCCGTCGGCGCCGGTCTTGGTGTCGATCTGGCCGAGCTGGTCACGATAGCGGATACCGCCGGGGATGACGGTGATCGGCAGGTCGGCGGTCGGCTTGCCGTCGAGCAGGAACTGGAAAGTGATCGCCTCGCCCGCGAACAGGTCGTTCGGGTGCGTCACGGGCACCAGTTCGATACCCTTGCCGGTCGGCTTGAACAGCGTCATCGTCGGCTCGCCCACGGTCACGAAAATCTCGTTGCGGTTGCTCGATTCGGCGGTCTGCACATTGGTCGCGCCGGCAGGAATGCGCTCGGCGAGGTTGGCGGTGGTCGTCCCGCGCGGCAGGCGCTCGGTCTTGCCGTTCAGGTCATAGCTGCCCATCACGCCGTCGACGACCGAGGCGATGCGCCAGGTGCCCTTTTGCGTCAGATGGACGTCGAAGGTGCTGCGATAGCGGCCGGTCGACTTATTCTCGATCGTCGCCTCGCTGCCGTCGGGCGACCATGCCTTGAGCGCGTCGAGCCGCATCGGCTGGTGCTCGAAATAGAAGAGGTCGTTCGACACTGCGGCGTCGACGGTCACCCAGACATCGTCACCCGACAGCACGGTCGACGACGGCATCATCCACTGGCGGTGCGCACTCGCCGGAAC
>NZ_LYVN01000195.1 GCF_001990265.1 Sphingopyxis sp. KK2 | reverse complement strand
CACCCCGACCCCGGTTCCGGCCCCGCCGATGCTCCTGCTCTTCGGCGCCGCCGCCGCCGCGCTCGTCGCCCGCCGCCGCGCCGCGAACAGCGACGCGCAGGACCAGGACGCCGCCTAAGCATCCACTGGCGGTCGGGGTGGGGGGCACCCGGACCACCAACTCAAAGGGCCGTTCCTGCGGGAGCGGCCCTTTTTCCATGCGCCGCAAAAAAACTTTGCCGATCGGCAAGGTGACTATATAGTTCGCCATATGGTGAACCAACAGCCCCAGCTCGACTCGGTCTTCCACGCCCTCGCCGACCCGACGCGGCGCGCGGTGATCGGCCGGCTGCTGCAGGGCGCCGCGCCGGTGACGACGCTGTCGCAGCCCTTCGCCATGGGGCTGCCCGCCTTCCTCAAGCATCTCGCGGTGCTCGAAGCGGCGGGCCTCATCCGCAGCGAAAAGCAGGGCCGCGTCCGCACCTGCCGCGTCGATGCCGCGCGGCTCGCCGCCGCCGAAGCCTGGCTCGCCGAGCAGCGCGCGCTCTGGCAGGGCCGCACCGATCGTCTCGCCGCCTTCGTCGAATCGCCAGCCGCACAGGAGTGACCATGCGCCACGAACTCACCATCGCCCGCCACATCGCCGCGCCGCCGTCGGCGGTCTGGGACGCGTGGCGCGACCCCGCCAAGCTCGCTCAATGGTGGCTCCCCGCCCCGCTCGCCTGCCGGGTCGTCCAGCTCGACCTCCATCCCGGCGGCGGCCTCGAAACGCTGATGCGCGAGGGCGACGGCGAGTGGCAGCCGCATGTCGACGCCTGCATCCTCGACGCCGTGCCCGAGCAGCGCCTCGTCTGGACCACAGCGCTCACCGCGGGCTGGCAGCCGGTCGAACCCTGGCTCGCGCTCACCGCGATCCTGACCTTCGAGGCCCAGGACGGCGGCACGCTCTACACCTCGCGCGTCCTCCACCGCAGCCCCGAGGACGCGGCAAGGCACGAGGAACTCGGCTTCCACGACGGCTGGGGCACCGTGGTCGGCCAGCTCGCGGCGCTGCTCGAACGGCCCGGCTGACCCAAGCTCGCACTTGCGCGCACGCGGCGCCGCCGCCATAGCGCGGCCATGCACGATATCCGCCTGATCCGCGAAAACCCGCAAGCCTTCGACGCCGGCCTCGCCCGCCGCGGCCTTGCCCCCCTGTCCGCCGAAATCCTGGCGATGGACGCGTCGCTGCGCGCGCTGCAGACCGAGATGCAGGCCGCGCTCGCGCGGCGCAACGAGGCGTCGAAGCTGATCGGCCAGGCGATGGCGAAGGGCGACAAGGACGGCGCCGAGGCGCTGAAGGCCGAGGTCGCGGGCCTCAAGACCGCGCTCCCCGCGCAGGAAGAGGCCGAGCGCGAACAGCTCGCCGCGCTGCAGGACAAGCTCGCCGCGCTCCCCAACCTGCCCGCCACCGACGTCCCCGAGGGCGAGGATGAAGAGGGCAATGTCGAAATCGCCCGCTGGGGCACCCCCCGCAGCTTCGATTTCAAACCGCAGGAACATGCCGATTTCGCCCCCGCCCTCGGCCTCGATTTCGAGACTGCGGCAAAGATGTCGGGCGCACGCTTCGCCTTCCTGAAAGGCCAGATGGCACGGCTCGAACGCGCGCTCGGCCAATATATGATCGACCGCCAGACGATCGATCAGGGCTATACCGAATGCGCGACCCCGCTGATGGTCCGCGACGAGGCGGCGTTCGGCACCACCCAGCTTCCCAAATTCCGCGAGGATCTCTTCCAGACCACCGACGGCCGCTGGCTCATCTCGACCTCCGAGATGAGCCTGACCAACGCGGTGCGCGAGGAAATCCTGCCCGAGGAGCAGCTCCCGGTCCGCATGACCGCGCTCACCCCCTGCTTCCGCTCCGAAGCCGGCTCGGCGGGCCGCGACACGCGCGGCTACATCCGGCAGCACCAGTTCTGGAAGGTCGAACTCGTCTCGGTCGTCCGGCCGGAGGACAGCGACGCCGAACTCGAACGCAAGACCCGCGCCGCCGAACTCATCCTCGAAGGGCTCGGCCTGCCGTACCGCAAGATGCTGCTCTGCGCCGGCGACATGGGCTTCGCCGCGCGCAAGACCTACGACCTCGAGGTCTGGCTGCCCGGTCAGGACAGCTATCGCGAGATTTCGAGCTGCTCGAACTGCGGCGATTTCCAGGCGCGGCGCATGAACACCCGCTTCCGCCGCGACGGCGTGAAAGGGAATGAGTTCGTCCACACGCTCAACGGCTCGGGCCTCGCGGTCGGGCGGACGCTGGTCGCGATCCTCGAAAATTACCAGCAGGCCGACGGCAGTGTCATCATTCCCGACGCGCTGCTGCCCTATATGGGCGGGATTACAAGGCTGGAGCCGCTCATATAATGAAACGTGACATGGACTTGGTAAGAGACATTCTCCTCGCAATTGAGGCGAAGCCATCTCCCAAGCCCATTAACATGACGGAATTAGAAGTTCCCGATCACCCCGACTCGTCTTCCCGACGCAAACACATCGTTATGCTTGCAGGAGCTGGTTTCCTCGATTGCGAACCGACGAGAAGCAAAACCAATCCTGATCGGATTCATCACGTTCTCGTTTTTGACCTTTCTTGGAAAGGTCATGACTATCTGGACTCGATCCGCGATCCTAAAGTCTGGAAAAAGATCAAAGAGAAGTCTGCGCAGATCGGCAACACGAGCTTCGAATTCACTTTGGAGATCGCCAAGGCTTTGGCGAAACAGCAACTCAAATCAGTAGGTTTAGACGTATAATGCGCATCCTCCTCACCAACGACGACGGCTATCACGCCCCCGGCTTCGCGGTCCTCGAAGCGATCGCGCGCCAATTGAGCGACGACATCTGGGTCTGCGCGCCCGCCGAGGAGCAGTCGGGCGCCGGCCACTCGCTCACCCTCTCGCGCCCCGTGCGCGTCCGCCAGCACGCCGAGCGCCGCTGGTCGTGCACCGGAACCCCGACCGACTCGGTGATGATGGCGATCGGCAAGCTGATGCCCGAAAAGCCCGACCTGGTCCTCTCGGGCGTCAACCGCGGAGCCAATCTCGGCGACGACGTCACCTATTCGGGCACCGTCTCGGCGGCGATCGAGGGCGCGCTCGCCGGGGTCCGCTCGATCGCGCTGAGCCAGGTCTATGCCAAGGAAGGCATGGGCGACAGCGTCCCCTTCGGCGCCGCCGAGGCGTGGGGCGCAAAGGTGCTGCGCCCGCTGCTTTCGATGGACATGGCGCCGCGCACGGTGATGAACGTCAATTTCCCCGCGCTCCCCGCCGACGCGATCAAGGGCATCCGCGTCACGCGCCAGGGCTTCCACGACTATGGCCGCGGCTCGATCGTCGAGGGCACCGACCCGCGCGGCTATCGCTATTACTGGTTCGGCCTCCACGGCATCGAACATTCGCCGGGCCATGACAGCGACCTCGAGGCGATCGACGACGGCTATATCGCGGTCACCCCGCTCCAGCTCGACCTGACGCATGATGCGTCGCTGGCGGCGCTGCGCAGCGCTTACGGGGCCGCACCGGCCTGACCCGCCTCTACCGCCTCGACGCCCCGGCCGCCGACATCGCGGCCTGTTTCGGTGCCGAGGCGGGCAAGGACCCGTGGACCGGCGGCTATGCCGCCCCCGGCCGCCCCGCGCCGATCGTCAGCCGCGACGCGAAATTCCGCATGCGCCGCGTCGGCCCGATGTTCTGGGGCGTCCCCCCGCCGCCGCGCGGCACCGACCCGATCACCAGCGTGCGCAACTTGGGCAGCCCCTTCTGGATCGGCACGCTGCGCCACAGCGAATTTCGCTGCCTGATCCCTGCGACCAGCTTCGCCCTCTGGTCGGGGCCGGAGGGCGCGCGGCGCCAGCACTGGTTTGCGGTCGCGGACCGGCCGATCTTCGCAATGGCGGGCATCATCCGCTTCGCCGACGAGATCCCGACCTTCGCGATGCTCACGACCGACCCCAACCGGCTGGTCGCGCACCACCACAGCGGCGCTATGCCGCTGATCCTGCCCGCCGAGGCGCACGAACGCTGGCTCAACGCCGAGTGGAAGGACGCGCGCGAGCTTGTGGTGCCCTTCCCCGCGCAGGCGATGACGGTATCGGAGGTGCCGCCCGCGATGACGAATGGCAGCTAGCGATCGAAAATGGACGTCGCCCCCGCGAAGGCGGGGGCCGCTGTCGGTTTACGGAACGGCGGAGTACAAAGCCGCTAACGGCCCCCGCCTTCGCGGGGGCGACGATTTTGGCAACATCCGCTCCCCACCCCATTTCGGTCGATCACACCCCATTTACGTCGTGCAACCGCTAACGCCCGATAGCAGGCCATAGGCCTTTGTATCGATTACAAACCCACCCTCCGGCACGATGAACCGCATACCAAGTGCTGATTACCAGCTGGCGCCGTCGACATGGAGACGCGGCAATTCTGTCCAGAGACCGGGTTCAAAAAGCCGCAAATTGATCCCCATTCGATCATAATCGGGGTCAATCGGGGTCCAGTGTGTTATCACTCCGCAGGTGTTGCAATGAAACAGCGTGAGACATTTGTCGCCCTGGACATAGCCTATGCCCTCGCCGGACACCTTCACCCTGGTTGGAGATGAATAGGTCCAAAGGGCACCCGTTCTCCGGCAAATCGAGCAATTGCACTCGGACGCGTCAACAGGATCGTCATCGACGGTGATCCGGATTGCGCCGCAATGGCAGCTTCCCTCATGACTCATCGCTCTGCTCCCAAACCTGCGGCCCGCTCGCCTGTTTCTTTCCCTTGGCGGGCTTCACGACCTTCTCGAGGTTCGCCTCCCTCATGGTCTGCTCTTCTTTCGGTGGCAAGGCGGCTTGTCCGCACAAGCCTGATGTCTTCTTCGCATCCCATTTCGGTCGATCACACCCTATTTACATCGTGTGACCGCGAACGACCGATTGCGGACATCGAACCGTTTTTAAATGACTCTCTAGAGATATTTTGAATTGAATGGACCGTCGCGTCGAGGATACTTTCGATCCTGAAATGTTCCAAAAGACGATAGCTGATCAAAAATTTTAAGAATGTAGACAGGAGAAAAATTTTATCCCAGATTACTGATATGGGCTTCGCTGATTTTCCTCCAGAATCACCTATACTAGAGACTCCCGCGTTCGATCTTTCGCAGACTGGACGTGAGAATGACAATATTGACCTTCGGACGGTAAGGCCCCGATGCCCGGTTGGTCGCCCGGACGAGATTGTAGTCTGTGCTTCCGATCCGGAAAAGGACCGAGCGAGGCGCCTTCCCGACACTTACACTGTTTCTGAGGTCCCGCCGCGCGCTGAAGTTAAGGTCGGTGAGGGGATAAGTCTGGACGTGCATCTCGACGCTGGAGCGATGCCTAACGGCTACTCGGCAAATCGCATCATGGTTGGCGTCAAATTCAAGTTCTAAGATAGCCCGTCAGTGAGTTGGCAAGTCCGCTTCCCACCCCCAAAGCCGCATCTCTCGCTCGCCCTCCCCGTCACCACGTCACCGCTAGCCAATCCGCCAAGGCTTTGGCAAAGAAGGCGCATGGGGGACCGTCGCCGCATATTCGCTATCCTGCTGCTGTCGGCGCCGCTCGCCGCGTGCATTCC
>NZ_LYVN01000194.1 GCF_001990265.1 Sphingopyxis sp. KK2 | reverse complement strand
CCCTCCCACCCCCCAAGGAGAGACAAGATGACCTATGTAGAAGGATTTGTGGTCGCGGTGCCGACCGCCAACAAGGAAGCCTATCGCAAGCACGCCGCCGACGCCGCACCCCTGTTCAAGGAATTCGGCGTCGCGCGCATGGTCGAATGCTGGGGCGACGATGTGCCCGACGGCAAGGTCAACGACTTCAAGGGCGCGGTGCAGGCGAAGCCCGACGAGACCGTCGTGTTCAGCTGGTTCGAATATCCCGACAAGGCGACGCGTGACGCCGCGACGACAAAGATGATGAACGATCCGCGCATGGCGGCGATGGGCGGCGAGATGCCGTTCGACGGCAAGCGCATGATCGTCGCGGGTTTCGACTCGCTGATCGACGACAGTGCGGAAGGCGGCTTCGGTTATGCCGACGGCTATATCGTCCCGGTGCCCGACGCGAACAAGGAAGCCTATCGCGCGATGGCAGAGAAGGCATCGTCCGTGTTCCGCGACCATGGCGCGACGCGCGTCGTCGAGGCGTGGGGCGACGATGTGGCCGACGGCAAGGTCACCGACTTCAATCGCGCCGCGCACAGACAAGACGGCGAGAGCGTCGTGTTCAGCTGGGTCGAATGGCCCGACAAGGAAACGCGCCAGGCCGGCTGGGACAAGGTGATGAAGGACGAGCGGATGCAGCATGATCCGAACGACCAGACCTTTGACGGCAAGCGCATGATCTATGGCGGCTTTGCGCCGATCGTGGAGGCTTGAGCCCTATATGCCCTCCCCTTCGGGGGAGGGCAGCGAGACTTGGGAGCTTGCTCCCTAGTCGCAGCGGGTGGGGGTCAGCGGCCTTGCATAATTTCGCTGGCCCCCACCCCAACCCCTCCCCTGAAGGGGAGGGGCTTTAGGAGAGACCCGATGGCCGGCACCGAGCAGCCCGAAACGCGCATCGCGTCGTGCCCCTGCGGCAATGTGACGCTGGAACTGGCGGGTAAGCCGATCGTCGCGGCGACCTGTTATTGCGAGAGCTGCCAGCAGGCCGGGCAGATGTTCGATGCGCTGCCCGGCGCACCCGGCGTGGTCGAGGCCGATGGCGGCACCCCCTATCTGCTGGTGCGCAAGGACCGCATCGCATGGATGACGGGAACCGACCGGATCGAGGATCACCGGCTGAAACCCGATTCGCCGACCCGGCGCTTCGTCGCGACGTGCTGCAACGCGCCGGTCGCGCTGGAATTCACCAAGGGCCATTGGCTGAGCGTCTATGCCGGGCGCATCGCCGAGGACGAACGCCCGCCGGTGGCGATGCGGACGATGACCAAGGACCGGCCCGCCGGGGTCGAATTCGCCGACGACCTGCCGAGTTACGCCACGCATTCGGGCAAGTTCATGTGGAAATTGCTGGCGGCCTGGGCCGCGATGGGATTCCGCGCGCCGCCGGTCGAGAAGACGACCGGCTGGTCGCGGTATGCGGGGGGATGAAGGAGAGCGACATGCACCACATCAGCTATCCCAATGAGAGCGCCGACTACCGGACCGCACGCAACGCGTTGCTCGATGCCGAGATCGCGCTGCGGCGGCAGATCGAGGCGGTCGCGGCGCAGCGGCGCGCGCTGCCGCCCGGCGGCGAAACGCCTGAGGATTATGTGTTCGAGCGCATCGGCGCCTATCAGCGGCCCGAGACGGTCAAGCTGTCCGAGCTGTTCGCGGACAAGCCGACGATCATCCTCTACAGCTTCATGTGGAACGCCGAGCGCGACACGCCCTGCCCCGGCTGCACGCATATGCTCGATTCGGTCGACGGCGGCGCGCGCTATATCGACGACCGCGCCCCGCTCTATATCGTCGCCAAGTCGCCGATCGCGCGGCTCGCCGAATGGGCGCGGGTGCGCGGCTGGCCGCACTTCACCTTCCTGTCCGACGTCACGACGCGCTATTCGGCCGATTATTTCGGCGACACGCGCAAATTCCCGCCCGCGATGCGCGAGGAGCGCAAGCTGAAGCCCGGCGAGGAGTGGGACGAGACGATCTTCAACGTCTTTCGAAAGCAGGGCGACACGATCCGCCACCATTGGGGCAGCGAGATGGCGTTCGCGCCGTCGGACCCCGGCCAGCACCACCGCGCGGGCGACCTGGTCGATTCGCTGTGGGGCCTGCTCGACATGACCCCCGAAGGTCGCGGGGATTATTTTCCGACCGTCGAAGGAGGAAAGACATGACGGATGCATCGAACTTCATCTGGTACGAGCTGATGACCCCCGATCCCAAGGGCGCCGCCGCCTTTTACGGCGCGGTCGTCGGCTGGACGATCGATGCCGAGGGGCAGCCGACCCCCGGCGGGGTCGATTACCGGATGATCGGGCGCAGCGACGGCGGCAACGCCGGCGGGGTGCTGGCGCTGACCGCCGAGATGGAAGCCGGCGGGGCGCGGCCCTTCTGGATCGGCTATCTCCACGTCGATGACGTCGATGCGGCGGTCGACGCGATCAAGGCCGATGGCGGCGCGCTGCAGATGCCCGCGATGGACATTCCCGTCGGGCGCATCGCGATGGTCACCGACCCGCAGGGCGCAGCCTTTTACATCATGGACCCGACCCCGCCGCCGGGGTCGGAAGGCATGGAGAGCGACGTGTTCTCGGTGACCGAGGCGCAGCGCGTCCGCTGGAACGAACTCGCGACGAGCGATCCCGAAGCCGCGATCGCCTTTTACAAGACGCATTTCGGCTGGGGCCAGGAAGGCGAGATGGATATGGGGCCGATCGGCGCGTACCGCTTCATCCAGCGCGGCGACGTCGGGCTGGGCGCGGTGATGCCGTTGATGGAAGGATATCCGGCGCCGGTGTGGAATTTCTATATCGGGGTCGACGACATCGACCGCGCGCGCGCCGCCGTGGCGGCGGGCGGCGGCACGATCACCAGCGAACCGATGGAAATCCCCGGCGGCGAATATGCGATGAACGCGATCGACCCGCAGGGCGCGCCGATCGGCTTCGTCGGACCGAAGAAATAAGGAGCGGCGCCATGGCAACCCCCGAACAGGGCCCCACCGGCGGCCTCACCCCGCATATCGCGATCGCCAACAGCCGCGCGAGCGAGGCGATCGATTTCTATATCAAGGCGTTCGGCGCGACCGAAGTCATGCGCATGCCCGCCGACGACGGCGTGCGGCTGATGCATGCGCATCTGACGATCAACGGCGCGTCGCTGATGATGCACGACGAATTTCCCGAATATGTCGAGCACAAGAGCGGGCCGCCCGACGGGGTGACCCTGCACCTGCAGGTCGACGACGCCGACGCCTGGTTCGACCGCGCGGTGGCGGCGGGGGCGAGCGTGGTGATGCCGCCGGGCAATATGTTCTGGGGGGACCGTTATGCCCAGATCAAAGACCCATTTGGTCACATGTGGTCGATCGGGGCACCCATCGAAGGAGAGAAATGATGACGAGCCAACCCACCAGCCAGCCGGTGAGCCTGTGCCTCTGGTACGACAAGGATGCCGAGGAAGCGGCGAATTTCTATGCGGCGACCTTTCCCGACAGCAACGTGGGCGCGGTGCACAAGGCGCCTTCGGACTTTCCGGGCGGCAAGAAGGGCGACGCGCTGACGGTCGATTTCACCGTGCTGGGCATTCCGTGCGTCGGGCTGAACGGCGGGCCGATCTTTCCGCATAGCGAGGCCTTTTCCTTCCAGGTCCATACCGACACGCAGGAGGAAACCGACCGCTACTGGAACGCGATCGTCGGCAATGGCGGGCAGGAAAGCGAGTGCGGCTGGTGCAAGGACAAATGGGGCCTCAACTGGCAGATCACCCCGCGCGTGCTGACCGACGCGGCGATGGGCGGCGACCCCGAGGCCGCGCAGCGCGCCTTTGCCGCGATGATGACGATGAAGAAGATCGACATCGCAAAGATCGAGGCCGCGGTGAAGGGATGACGCGATGCTGATCTTCTATGGCCACCCCTTTTCCTCCTACACATGGAAGGTGCTGATCGCGCTTTACGAAAAGCGGATGGAATTCGACTATCGCAACGTCGACCCCGAATTCCCCGAGCATATGCCCGAGCTGCGCGCGCATTGGCCGGTCGGGCAATTCCCGCTGATCGTCCACGACGGGACGCCCTGGTTCGAGACGTCGGTGATGATCGAATATCTCGACCGGCTGGTGCCCGAACCGCGGATGATCCCCGAGGACGCCGATGCCGCGCTCAAGGTGCGCCTGTTCGACCGCATCTTCGACAATCAGGTGATGAACCGGATGCAGGAGGTGGTGAACGACGCGATCCGCGGCCCCGAAAACCATTTGCCGATGATCGTCGAGCAGACGGAGGCGCGGCTCGAGACGATCTATGCCTGGCTCGACAGGGAGCTGGCAGGGGGCGGCTGTGCGACGCCTTACGGCTTCACGCTCGCCGATTGCGCGGCGGCGCCGGCGCTTTTCTATGCCGACTGGGTGTATCGGATCGATCTGAAATACGAGAATCTGCGCGGCTATCGCGCGCGGCTGCTCGCGCATCCGTCGGTGGCGCGCTGCGTCGAGGATGCGCGGCGCTATCGCCATTATTTCCCGCTCGGCGCGCCCGACCGCGATTAACCTTTGCGGCGCCGCCGTCCCGAAACGGCACGGCGGCGGCGTGGTTAATGAAGCGCTGACCGCGCCGCTTTGCCTTTTGGCAAGCGCGCGCGCGCGAAAGCGGCTTCATGCTTTCCGCCGCCGCCCTCGCCCGTACCCTGATCGTCGCGCTGCTCGCCGGCGTGCTGGCCTTTGCGCCGGCGCGCGCGCAGCAGGTGATCACGACCACGACGGTGACCTGGACCTACACGGTCAGCGGCGGTGACGAGGGCGACGTCTTCGGCGACGACGAGGGTTTCATCGACGAGGATGAAGCGCTGCTGGGCGACGATGCGATGGCGGCCGATGCAGGCGCCGACGATTTCGGGGGCGCGACGCGGCGCTATGCCCCGCATGCCGATCTTGCGACGCTCGGCCGCGCGAAGGCGCAGTACGGGCCTTTCTCCGTCATCGACGGCACCACGGTGCGCATGGCGGGCGACGTCGACGGCGCGACGCCGCGCCAGTTCGCAGCGATGATGGCGGCGCATCCCACGCTGAAGCGGATCGAGATGGTCGATTGCCCCGGCAGCCTCGACGAGGCGGCGAACCTGATCCTTGCCCGCGCGATCCGGCGCGCCGGCATGGAAACGATCGTGCCGCGCGGCGGATCGGTGCGTTCGGGCGCGGTCGAACTCTGGATGGCGGGGGTCAGGCGCAGCGCCGCCCCCGACGCTGAATTCGGCGTCCACAGCTGGGCCGACGAATATGGCCGCGAGGCGCGCGACTATCCCGAAAGCGACCCGGTGCACGCCGAATATCTGAGCTATTATCGCGAAATGGGCCTCGACGACACCAAGGCGCGCGCCTTTTACACGATGACCAATGCGACGCCGTTCGACGATGTCACCTATCTGACGCGCGACGACATGGCGCGCTACGTCACGCTGAACTGACCCGGCCCAACTGACCTAGCCTTGTAACACGCCCGAGGCTTCCCCACATCGCCGTGCATGGCAAAGCGCAGCCTTTACCAGCGATTGCGGTCGACCGCACAGGTGCGGCTCTCGCTCTTCTGCCTCGGCATATTGCTGATGATCGTCGCGGTGATCATCGGGCCGCTGCCGGGGCCCGGCTTCCTGATCGTCTTTCCATTGGGGCTGATGCTGTGCCTGCAGAACAGCGCCTGGGCGAAACGCATCTATGTGCGCTTCAAGCGGCGGCACCCGCGCTATGCCGGCTGGACCGACCGCGTGATGCGGCGCGCGAGCGCGGCACGGCGACGGC
>NZ_LYVN01000193.1 GCF_001990265.1 Sphingopyxis sp. KK2 | reverse complement strand
CTCCCCAACGGTAGTAAACTATGGGAGGCCGGGTGGGGGAGCGGGCCGGTGCCGAAAACTCAACAAGTCAGCGCCGCCGCGAACAGGCAGCGGAAGCGTTCGGCGCATTCTGCCATGTCATCGTCGGTCGGGGCGAAACCGTCGACCATCATGATCGTGCGCAGCACCCCGACCCCCATCAGGATCGACAGCAGCATCGTCGCGCGGAACTCGCCCTGATCGCCGCCGATCAATTCGGACAGCGGGCCGAGCACGTCGAGATGGACGAGGTCGCGGATGATCGCGCCCGCCTTGGGCGACGAGGCCGAGCGGAGCATGATGACGAACATCTCCATCCGCTTTTCGAGATCCTCGTCGGCGTCCTCGACGACCAGCTGCGCGAGGAAGGCGGGAAGCTCGTCGACGCTCTTGGGCTCGCGGAAGATGTCGGGCTTGTCGTCGTGGCGGACGACCGCGCGGAACAGCCCTTCCTTGCCGCCGAAATAGCGGCTGATCAGCGCGACATCGACCCTCGCGTCGCCCGCGATATCGCGCAGCCCGACGCTGTCGTAACTTTCGCGCAGGAAGCGCTGGTGCGCCGCCGCGAGGATCGCGGCGCGTGTCGCGACCGCGTCACGTTTCTTGACGATGATCTCTCTCTCCATGCCGCCCTATTATCGCGGCTGAGAAATAAATCAACACCTGTTGACTTAGTCGCTAACGCAGATTAGGCGGCAAAGTCTGGCATCGCGTGGCACCTCCCCCCTCCCTGCCGCGCGATGCCGGACCGCCCTGAAAAAAGAAAAGACAAAGCCCATGACCTTGCGCCTTCCCCTCGCGCTTTCGATTTTGCTGTCGCTGACGCTTGCCGCCTGTTCGGGTGGCGACGAAGCCCAGGGCGGTCCGCCCCAGCTGCCCGTCACCGCCGCCGCCCCGCTCGTCCGCGAGGTCACCGAATGGGACGATTATGTCGGCCGCTTCGAAGCCGTCGACAGCGTCGAGGTTCGCCCGCGCGCCTCGGGTTACCTGCAGCGCGCCCATTTCACCGACGGCCAATATGTCCGCGCCGGGCAGCTTCTCTTCACCATCGACGCGCGCCCGAGCCAGGCCGCGCTCGACCAGGCCCGCGCGCAGCTCGCCCGCGCATCGGCGACGCTCGCCAATGCCCGCACCGAACTCGCGCGCTCCGAAACGCTCGCCAAGTCGCAGGCCGCGAGCCAGGAAGAGGTCGAGCAGCGCCGCGCCGCGGTGCGCACCGGCGAAGCCGATGTCGCCGCCGCCAACGCCGCGATTCGCGCGGCGTCGCTCAACGTCGGCTTCACCCGCGTCGTCGCGCCGATTTCGGGCCGCGTGTCGCAGCGGCTCGTCGATCCGGGCAATTCGGTGACCGCCGACCAGACCATCCTGACCACGATCGTGTCGACCAGCCCCATCCATTTCAGTTTCCAGGGGTCGGAGGCGAGCCTGCTCGAATATGAGCGGCGCGGCGACACGTTGCAGAATGCGCCGGTGCGCATCAAGCTGCAGGGCGCCGACGATTATGGCATCAACGGCCGCATCGATTTCGTCGACAATGCGCTGTCGAACGGATCGGGCACGATCACCGTGCGCGCGGTCGTCCAGAACGCCGACGGCAAGCTGCGCCCGGGCCTGTTCGGCCAGCTCCAGCTCGCCGCCTCGGCGCCGCGCCCGGCCTTCCTGCTCCCCGACACCGCGATCGTCACCGACGGCGCGCGGCGCGTCGTCTATGTCATCGGCCCCAAGGATGTGGTGCAGGCGCGTCCGGTCACCCTCGGCCCCGTCGTCGGCAATCTGCGCGTGATCAAGAGCGGCGTCACCGCCAAGGACCGCATCATCGTCGGCGGCATCCAGCGTGCCCGGCCGGGCCAGCCCGCCAAGGTGCAGGCCGGCACGATCGCGGCTGACGGCAAGGTCGTGACGGCCAAGGCCGCCCCCGCGACCAAGGGTCAGGCAGGCACCAAGTGAATATCAGCCGCTTCTTCGTCGACCGCCCGATCTTCGCGGCGGTCATCGCGATCTTCATCACGCTGATCGGGGCCTTTTCCTACCCGCAGCTCCCGCTCGCCCAATATCCGGAGATCGCGCCGCCGACGATCAGCATCACCGCCGCCTATCCCGGCGCCTCGTCCGAAACGATCGCCGAAACGGTCGCCTCGACGCTGGAGCAGGAGATCAACGGCGTCGAGAACATGCTCTATATCCAGAGCAGTTCGACGCAGGGCGCCGCCCAGATCACCGTCACTTTCGAACCCGGCACCGACCTCGATGCCGCGCAGGTGCTGGTCCAGAACCGCGTCGCACTCGCAGAACCGCGGCTCCCCGAACAGGTGCGCCAGATCGGCGTGCAGGTGAACAAGCAGGAATCGGGCTTCCTGATGATCGTCGCGCTGACCTCGACCGATCCGGCGATCGACACCGATTATGTCGGCAATTACGCGAACTCGACGCTGCGCGACCGGCTGCTACGCCTCGAAGGCGTCGGCGGCGTACAGATCTTCGGCGGCGGCTATTATTCGATGCGCGTGTGGATCGACCCCGACAAGGCGGCGGCGCGCAACCTGACCGCCCCCGAAATCGTCGTCGCGCTGCAAAGCCAGAATGTCCAGGTCGCCGGCGGCTCGGTCGGCGCCCCGCCCTATGGCAAGGGCAATCCGGCCTTCGAACTGCCCGTCGAAGTCCCCGGCCGCCTCGTTACCCCCGACCAGTTCGCCAATGTCGTGATCAAGACCGACACGGCGAACGGCGCGATCACGCGGCTGAAGGATGTCGCGCGCGTCGAGCTCGGTGCGCAGGATTATGGCGTCCGCGGTGTGTTCAACGGCCGCGAAGGCGTCGGCATGGCGGTGATCCAGCAGCCGGGCGCGAACGCGCTCAACGCGGCGAACCTCGTGCTCGAGGAAGTGAAGAAGGCCTCGGCCGACTTCCCCCCGGGCCTCGAATATGAAATCCCCTTCAACCCGACCGAATATGTCCAGGCGTCGGTGACCGCGGTGCAGGAAACGCTCGTCGAGGCGATCTTCCTCGTCGTGCTCGTCGTGCTCGTCTTCCTGCAGACCTGGCGCGCCGCGATCATCCCGATCGTCGCGATCCCGGTGGCGCTCGTCGGCACCTTCGCGGTCCAGCTCGCGCTCGGTTTCTCGATCAACTCGCTGTCGCTGTTCGCACTCGTGCTCGCGGTGGGTATCGTCGTCGACGACGCGATCGTCGTCGTCGAGGCGGTCGAGAAGCATATCCGCGAGGGGCTTTCCCCGCGCGAGGCCGCGCACCGGACGATGGAAGAAGTGTCGGGCGCGCTGATCGCGATCGGGCTCGTGCTCGTCGCGGTGTTCGTGCCGACCGCCTTCGTTCCCGGCATCCCCGGCATCTTCTATCAGCAGTTCGCGGTGACGATCGCGGCGGCGACGGTCTTTTCGCTGCTCACCTCGCTCACTTTGTCGCCGGCGATGGCGGCGCTGCTGCTCAAGCCGCACGAGGAGCATCATGAAGAGCCCAAGAACAGACTGATGCGTTTCGTCCGCAGCGGCGCGGACAAGTTCAACAGCGGCTTCGACAAATTGTCCGACCGTTATGGCCGCACCACCGCCTCGCTGGTGCGCAAGGGCGGGGTCATGCTCGCTATCTATGCCGTGCTGCTCGCGGCGACCGGATGGCGGCTGACCGACACGCCGACGGGCTTCATTCCCGACCAGGACCAGGGCGTGCTGATCGGCGTCGTCCAGCTGCCGCCGGGCGCGTCGCTCGACCGCACCAGCGAAGTCCTCGCCCGCGCGCAGCAGGAAGTGAAGAAGATCGATGGCGTCGCAAGCATCGCGACCTTCTCGGGCCTCGACGGATCGAGCTTCTCGACCGCGTCGAACGCCGGCACGATGTTCATCCGCCTGACCGACTGGGGCGAGCGCGGCAGCAAGCTGTCGGCGACCGCGCTGTCGCAGCAATTGTCGGGCGTGCTCGCCAATGCGCTGCCCGAGGCCAATGCCTTCGTCATCGCACCGCCCGCGGTGCAGGGTCTCGGCAACGGCAACGGCTTCACGATGATGATCCAGGCGCGCGGCGGCGAAAGCTACAAGGAGCTCGAACAGGTCACCGGCGCGATGATGGGCGGCGCGGCGCAGATGAAGGACGTCCAGCAGGTCTTCTCGCTGTTCAACACCGGAAGCCCGCGCATTTTCGCCGACGTCGACCGCGACAAGGCGCAAATCCTGGGCGTCGATCCGAGCCAGGTCTATGCCGCGCTCGGCACCTATCTCGCATCGACCTATGTCAACGACTTCAACTTCCTCGGCCGCACCTTCCGCGTCACCGCGCAGGCCGAACCGACCTCGCGCGCCAGCATCGAGGATGTCGGGCGGTTGCAGGTACGCTCGACCTCGGGCGAGATGGTGCCCTTGTCGGCGGTCGCGACCTTCCGCGACGACAGCGGCCCGACGCGCGTCGTGCGCTACAACCTCTTCCCCGCAGTCGAACTGCAGGGACAGGCGGCACCGGGCGTGTCGTCGGGCGCGGCGCTCGCCGCGATGGAGGGGCTCGCCGACAAGACGCTGACCGGCGGCTTCGCCTATGAATGGACCGGCCTTGCCTATCAGGAAAAGGCGGCGGGCGGCGGCGCGGTGCTGATCTTCGGCCTCGCGGTGGTGTTCGTCTTCCTCGTGCTTGCGGCGCAATATGAATCGCTGCCGCTGCCGCTCGCGGTGATCCTGATCGTGCCGATGTGCATCCTTGCGGCGATGATCGGCGTCAATCTGCGCGGAATGGACAATAATATCCTGACGCAGGTCGGCCTCGTCGTGCTCATCGCGCTCGCCGCGAAGAATGCGATCCTGATCGTCGAATTCGCGAAACAGGCCGAGGAACAGGACGGGATGAGCACGATCGACGCCGCGGTCCACGCCGCGCGTTCGCGCCTGCGTCCGATCCTGATGACCAGCTTCGCCTTCATCTTCGGCGTGATCCCGCTCGCGATCGCGAGCGGGCCGGGACAGGAGATGCGTCAGGCGCTGGGTACCGCGGTGACCTTCGGCATGCTCGGCGTGACGATCTTCGGCCTGATCTTCACCCCGCTCTTCTATGTCCTCTGCCGCAAGCTCGGTGACAAGGCGACCGCCTTTGCCCGCCGCAACCGGACCAAGACCCAGCCGGGCGCCGCCCCGGCGGAGACCCTGTGATGACCCGTAACCTGATCCTTGCTGCCGCGAGCATGGTGGCGCTGTCGGCTTGCACCGTCGGCCCGCGCTATGTCTCGCCGGTTCCCGCCGCGCCGTCGCAGACGCCTTTCCTCGAAGCGGCCAAGTCGCCGGCTTTCTCGGGCGAGCAGCCACCGGGCCAATGGTGGAGCCTGTTCGGCGATCCCTTGCTCGACCAGCTCGTCGGCGAAGCGCTGACCGCGAACACCGACCTGCGCGTCGCCGCCGCCAATCTGGCGCAGGCGCGCGCGGTGCTGCGCGAGCAGCGCGCCGGCCGCCTGCCGACCACCACGATCAATGCCAGCGGCACCTATGCGCGGCAGGCCAATCCGCTCGGCGCCGGATCGATCGAGGGCGACAGCTATGACGTCGGGCTCGACGTCGGATATCAGGTCGACCTGTTCGGGCGCGTCGAAAGCGCGATCCGCGCCAGCCGCGCCGACGCCGATGCGGTGCAGGCGGCGTTCGACCTGACGCGCATCACCGTCGCCGCCGAAACGACGCGCGCCTATACCGACGTCTGTTCGTTCAACCGCCAGATCGCGGTCGCCGAGGATACGCTGCGCATCCAGCAGGAAACCTTCGACCTGACGCGCCGGCTGTTCGAGGGCGGGCGCGCGACGCGGCTCGAAACCGGACAGGCGG
>NZ_LYVN01000192.1 GCF_001990265.1 Sphingopyxis sp. KK2 | reverse complement strand
TGAAAGCTCACCGTCTCGGGCGGCATGATCTGCGTATAGCCGCCGACGCGATAGCCGAGCTTGCGGTGGACGAAGCCGATTGTTCCCGCAGCGCCCGCCCAGCCAAACAGCCCTTCGCCGCCCGGTGAGGTCGGCAGCGACACGCGCCCGCCGGCGCCGAAACCCTGCCGGTCGACGAAAGTGCCCTTGCGGTCGACCGCGTCGCTCAGCATGTTCGACATCGCGAGCCGCGCGGTCTCGACCTTCATGATCCTTTTGCCGCCGGTCTCGCCTTCGCCGAGCAGCATCGCGAGGAAGCGGTCGTAATCGCGCGCGCTAGATACCAGCCCACCACCGCCGAAGGGATAGGCCGGCTTGTCGAGATAGATCGAACTCGTCGCCGGATCGAAGGGGATCAGCATCCCGTTGAACAACGCATAATTGCTCGTGAAGCGCCCGACATCCTTCTTCTCGACCATGAAACCGGTGCTCGTCATGCCGAGCGGGTCGAAAAGCCGTGCCTTCAGGAAGGCGTCGAACGCCTGCCCCGAAACGACCTCGATCACCCGCCCGAGCAGGTCGAGCCCGATCGAATAGCTCCATTTCGTCCCGGGCTCATAGACGAGCGGCAGCGTCGCCAGACGGTCGGCCATCGCCGCCAGGCTCGGCGCGGGCTTCACATCGGCGAAGCCCGGCAACGCCACCCGGCTCGCCTGCCCGCCGACGATGCCATTGTCGTCATAGGCCTTTTTGATCGGCCCCTTCTGGATGATATTATAGCCGAGCCCCGCGGTGTGGGTAAGCAGCTGGCGCACCGTGATCGGACCTTTCGCGGGCCGCACATCGGTGATCGAGCCGTCGGGGGTGTTCTGCACCTTCATATTGGCAAAGGCGGGCAGGAAATCGGCGATCGGCTGGTCGAGCGTCATCTTGCCGTCCTCGATCAGCAGCATCGCGGCGATACCGGTGACCGGCTTGGTCATCGAATAGAGCCGCCACAAGGTGTCGGGGCCGACCGGCACGCCGTCGCTGATCGACTGCACCCCGGCGCCGAAGAAGCTGGCTTCGGCCTGCCCCTTGCCGATCGCCGCGAGCGTGCCGGCGAGTTCCTTGCGATCGACGAAGCCTTTGATGAACGCGCTGGTTGCGGGATAGAGCTGCGCCCCACCTTCCTTGAACGCCCATGCCGCCCGGGGCAGCAGCAGCCCGGTCCCGCCCAGCGCCAGTCCGCCGAGCATCGCGCGGCGCGAAACCATCATGTTCATCCGTCTCTCTCCAGCATCTTGTCGGTCAGTTTCCGGTAGAGCGTCGGCAGCCCCGCCACGTCAAGCGCGCTGATCGGCCACCACTCGCCTTCCGCTGCGGCATCTTGGGGTTCGCGGCGCACCAACGCGAGCGTGAGGTCGAAATGGGTGAAGCCATGGTCGACCGATATAATCCCCGACTCGCGCGGGCGCGTTTCGGTCCACTCGCCCCCGGGCAGCGCGCGCATGCCGCCGAGCATGCCTTTGTCGGGGCGCCGCACCAGCCAGATCCTGCCGTCACGCTCGATCCACCAGGCCACCCCGTGGCGATGCGGCTTCGCTTTCTTCGGCGGCTTGACCGGCAGCCGCTCGATATCGGCGCGCCCCCGCGCGCGGCAGTCGGCCATCAGCGGACATATCGCGCAGGCGGGGCCGCGCACGGTGCAGACCGTCGCGCCGAGATCCATCAGCGCCTGCGCAAAATCGCCGGGCCGGTCTGCGGGCACCAGCGGCGCCAGCGCCGCCTTGATCTCGCGCTTCGCTGCGGGAAGCGGGGTTTCGATCAGCCGGTGGCGCGCGATCACGCGCTCGATATTGGCGTCGACCACCACCGCGGGGCGTCCGAAGGCGATCGCCGCGACCGCCGCTGCGGTATAGTCGCCGACCCCCGGCAAGGCACGCAGCCCAGCCTCGCTATCGGGGAACATGCCGCCATGCTCGCGCACTACCGCGCGCGCGCAGGCGAGCAGATTTCGCGCGCGCGCATAATAGCCGAGCCCCGCCCATGCCGCCATGACGTCGGCATCGGCGGCGGCGGCAAGGTCGAACACCGTCGGCCAACGCACCGTGAAGCGTTCGAAATAGCCCGCCACCGCGGCGACCGTCGTCTGCTGCAGCATGATCTCGGCCATCCACACGCGATAGGGATCGGGAACGGCGGCACTCCCCGGCGGCACGCGCCACGGCAGCACCCGCGCCGACCGGTCATACCAGTCGAGCAACCGGTCCGCGAAATCCTCTGCGATATCGCCAAATTTATGGGGAGTCTGGACGCTCACCCCCCGCCTATGGCATGGCGCCAGCCATGGCGAAAGACACGCGAGAGGATGGCCCGGCCGCCAAGCCGAAAGCCAAGGCGAAGGCGAAAGCCGCCAAGCCTGCGGCGCGTCCTTATGAGCGCCCGCGCGGCGGCGACGCGCGTGCCATTTCGGACCTCGTCCCCGAAATCGGCCGCACCGCCTTTCGCAAATTCGGCTTCATCCAGTCGTCGGTGGTCAGCCGCTGGCGCGAGATCGTCGGCGAAAGGCTCGCCGACGTCACCCAGCCCGCGATGATCCGTTTCCCGGCGGGGCAAAAGGCCGGCGGAACGCTCTACCTGACGATCAGCGGCGCGCATGCCCCGATGCTCCAGCATGTTGCCCCCGACCTCATCACCGCGGTCAACCGCTTTTTCGGCTATGCCGCGATCGCCCAGGTCCGCATGACCCACGGCCATGTCACCCCGGCGGCGCCCGTTCAGCCGCCAGCAATGCTCAAGCCCGTACCCGCCGAACTGGGGGACAGTCTACGCGACATCGGTGACCCCGAGCTTCGCACCGTCCTCGAAAGGATGGCGGCGGGGCTCGGTGCCGCACCCAAAATCCCCCGCATCAGTTGAGGAAGAAACCGGTCGCCATGTTCGCCGCCCGCCTGAAAACAAGTGCCGTGCTGGTCGTGACCGGCCTTGCCGCGCTCACCCTGCTTCCCACCGCCTCGCCGGCCAAGCCCGCCGCGAAGCCCGCGGCCAAGGCGGCGCCGGCCGCACCGCGCTGGTCGTCGACCATCACCACCAGCGGGATCGGCGCCTACAGCATCGGCAACCCCGCCGCGAAAGTGAAGCTGGTCGAATATTTCAGCTACACCTGCCATGTCTGCGGCGACTTCGCCCGGGCAGCGACGGCGCCGCTCAAGACGCTCTATATCGACAAGGGCCTCGTCCTGTTCGAATATCGCAACCTCGTACGCGATCCGATCGACATGACCGCGGCGCTGCTCGCGCGCTGCGGCGGACCCAAGGCCTTTGCCGGCAACCATGCCGCGATCTTCGCGGGCCAGCCCGCGCTGCTCGACAAGGTGACAAAGGCGACCGACGCGCAAAAGACCAGCTGGTTCGAGGGCACCACCGGCGAGCGAGCGCGCAAGATCGCCGCCGACACCGGGCTCACCGCGCTGATGAGCGCGCGCGGCTATACCGCCGCGCAGCAGAATGCGTGCCTCGACGACGGGGTGGCGCAGGCCGAGCTGACCGGCATGACCAATATCGGTCGCAACGCCGATCGCGTCGCGGGCACCCCGGCCTTTTTCCTCAACGGCCGCCGCGTCGAAGTGACCGCCTGGCCGGCGGTCAAATCGCAACTCGACCTCGCGCTCAAACCTTCCTAAAAGCGCCGCATTCCCCCGATTTGGAGAGAAACAGACCATGATGCGTACCTTGCTCCTGACCTCGATGGCCGCGCTTGCCCTGGCCGCGTGCGGCGACACCAAGACCGACACCACCAAGGAACAGGCGGCGATCGCCAAGGTCGCGGCGCCCGCGGGCAAGAGCTGGTCGCAGACCGTGGTCAAGACGCCCGATGGCGGCGTGCTGATGGGCAACCCCGATGCGCCGATCAAGCTGGTCGAATATGGCTCGCTCACCTGCTCGCACTGCGCCGATTTCTCGAACGAAAGCCATGAGGAACTGTCGCGCGACTTCGTCGACACCGGCCGCGTCAGCTTCGAAATGCGCAACTATGTCCGCGACGGCATCGACGCGACCGCCGCCGCCGTAATCCATTGCGCGCCGATCGAGCGCTATTTCCCGCTGATGGAAAACACCTTCGCAGCGCAGGCCGAAATCTTCGCCAATGCGCAGGCCAATCCGCAGGGCTTCGAAGCCGCGATGCAGCTGCCGCCGAACCAGCGCTTCCCCGCACTCGCCAAGGCGACCAAGCTCGACCAGTTCTTCCAGGCGCGCGGCATGACCGCCGACCAGATCAGCACCTGCCTTGGCAACATCGCCAATATCGAGGCGCTCGAAAAGGGCGTCAACGCGGCGAACGAGCAGTATAATATCCCGGGCACCCCGGCCTTCCTCATCAACGGGCAGCTTGCCGAAGGCATCGGCACCTGGCCCGTCCTGCGCGACCGCCTGAAGACGCTCGGCGCACGCTGATACCGCGAATTCCTCCCTGTGGCGGAGCCATGGGGAGGATCGCTCCCAACCCCCTTGCGACTCCCCCCACGGCGCGGCATGACGGACGCCAAGGGGGATATGTGACGCGAAGGTTGCAACCACTGCGATTCGGCCGACTGCACGGGATGCGCCCGTGCAGATAAAGCGCCTGCGCCTCACCGGTTTCAAAAGCTTCGTCGAACCCACCGAATTGCGCATCGAACCCGGGCTGACCGGCGTCGTCGGCCCCAATGGCTGCGGCAAGTCGAACCTGCTCGAGGCGATCCGCTGGGTGATGGGCGAATCCAGCCCCAAATCGATGCGCGGCGGCGGCATGGAGGATGTCATCTTCGCGGGCACCTCGCAGCGCCCACCGCGCGACTTTGCCGAGGTCGCGCTCCACTGCGATACCGAGGGTGATATCGTCGCCGGCCTGTCGGACGCCACCGAAGGCCGCGAGCTCGAAATCATCCGCCGCATCGAACGCGGCGCCGGCTCTGCCTATCGCGCCAACGGCCGCGACGTGCGCGCCAAAGATGTCGCGCTGATCTTCGCCGACGCCGCGACCGGCGCGCACAGCCCGGCGCTGGTCAGTCAGGGCAAGATCGCCAATGTCATCGCCGCCAAGCCGACCGACCGCCGCGCGATGCTCGAGGAAGCCGCGGGCATCGCCGGCCTGCACGTCCGCCGCAAGGACGCCGAGCAAAAGCTTCGGGCGACTGAAACGAACCTCACCCGCCTGTCCGAAATCGTCGCCGACATGGAGGTGCGCGCCAATGCGCTGCGCCGCCAGGCGCGCGCCGCCGAACGCTACAAGAAACTCAGCGAAGAGATTCGCGTCGCCGAGGGGCGGCTGATCTACGCGCGCTGGCGCGACGCCGCCGCCGCGGCCGACCAGGCGCGCCGCGATGCCGATGCCGCCGAGGCCGCGGTGAAGGACGCGCAGGACAAGCTCGATACCGTCGCCCGCGCGCAGACCGAGGTCGCGACGCGCGTTGCCGAAGCGCGCAGCGCCGCGCAGGCGCAGCGCGACGCGCTCGCTGAGGCGACCGCGACGCAGGTCCGGCTCGCCGGCGAGGAACGCGCCGCGCGGCAACGGCTCGACGACCTCGCTGTCCAGCAGCGTCGCATCGCCGACGACCGCAACCATGAAAGCAGTCTGGCGCGCGAAGCGCATGGCGCGCTGACGGATCTCGACGCCGAGGCGAAGGCGCTCGCGCAGCGACTCGCCACGCACGAAGCCGGCAAGGCCGCGCTGGTCGAAGCGAGCCAGGCGGCGCAGGCCTTGCTCCGCGATGCCGAGGTCGCCTTGGCGCAGGCACGCGCGCAGGCTGCGAGCGAGGCGGCCGACCGCCGCATCGCGCTCTCGGCGCGCGACAGCGCCGAAACCGCCGTCCGGCGCCTCACCGCCGACAGCGCGCGGGTCGAGGCCGAAGTTGCCGCACTCGGCGACAGCGCCGCGC
>NZ_LYVN01000191.1 GCF_001990265.1 Sphingopyxis sp. KK2 | reverse complement strand
CCCGCACCCCCGCCCGGACCAACGCCGCCGCCGTGCGGCATTTCCGCTATTATGACCTGGTAATGGCGGCGTTCGTCGCGATCCTGTTGCTCAGCAACATCATCGGCGCGTCGAAACGATCCGTGGTCGAGCTGCCCTTCATCGGCGACTGGCCCTTCGGCGCGGGGGTGATGTTCTTTCCGCTGAGCTACGTTATCGGCGACATGCTGACCGAGGTCTATGGCTATGCCCGCGCGCGTCGCGTCATCTGGACCGGCTTTGCCGCGCTCGCCTTCATGGCATTCATGGCGTGGGTCGTCGTGTCGCTGCCGCCCGCGCCCGGCTGGCCACACCAAGCGGCGTATGAGGCGGTGTTCGCGAACAGCTGGCGGATCGTGATCGCCTCGATGCTCGCTTTCTGGGCCGGCGAGTTTGCGAACAGCCTCGTCGTCGCCAAGATGAAGATCAGCGACAATGGCAAACGCATGGGGCTGCGCTTTGTCGCCAGCACCTTCGTCGGCCAGGGTCTCGACAGCCTGATCTTTTACCCGGTCGCCTTCTATGGAGAGGAAGGATGGGCGACGGGCGAATTGATGAAAACCGTGCTGTCGCAATGGGTGACGAAGACGGGGTGGGAAATCATCCTGCTGCCCGTGACGGTCGCGATCGTCGTCTGGCTCAAGCGCCGCGAAGGCGTCGACGTCTATGACGAAGGCACCGATTTCAGCCCGTTCAAGGCCAAGGTCTGACCCGTGGACACCGAAGCCGTTTCGGCGGCCTACCAGCAGATCAAGATCGTCCTGATCGACGGCAGCGGGCTCGGCAAGGATGCGCTGCATATCTATGCCGGCATGGCGATCTATCTCGCCGTCCGCATCGGGCTGCGGCGACCGGTGTGGCTCGCGTGGATCGCGGTGGTGGTCGCGGCGGTCGCGGGCGAATGGCTCGATATCGAGGGCGAATATCTGCGCGGACGGCTCGCGCCCGAATCGGGGCATTGGCACGATATCTGGAACACCGCCTTCTGGCCGAGCGTGCTGGCGCTGGTCGAGCGCTGGTGGCCTCGCCGCGAGGTGGCGCCCGCAGCGAACCTAGACGAGAACGCCGAGCGCAGCCTCGAACAGGCGTAGCCCGTCGGTACCGCCATGCGCGCGATCGATCGCGCGTTCGGGGTGCGGCATCATGCCGAGCACATTGCCCGCATCGTTGAGCACGCCCGCGATGTTCCGCGCCGAGCCGTTGACGTTGCCCGCATAGCGGAACGCAACGCGCCCCTCGCCTTCGAGCCGGTCGAGCGTGTCGACGTCGGCGAAATAATTGCCGTCATGGTGCGCGACGGGGATGTCGATCGCCTCTTCGGCCTTGTAGCCTGCGGTGAACAGCGACTGGCTGTTCGCGACGGTCAGCGGCACGGTGCGGCAGACGAAGTTGAGCCCGGCGTTGCGCATCAGCGCGCCGGGCAGCAGCTGCGCCTCGGTCAGCACCTGAAAGCCGTTGCACACGCCGAGCACCGGCACGCCGCGCGCCGCAGCGGCGCTCACCGCGGCGAGGATCGGCGAACGCGCCGCCATCGCGCCCGAGCGCAGATAATCGCCATAGGAAAAGCCGCCTGGCAGCGCGATGAAGTCGATACCGCCCGGCAGTTCGGTTTCGCGGTGCCACACCATCGCGGGCGCCTGGCCCGTGACGGTCCGGAGCGCGACCGCCATGTCGCGGTCGCAGTTCGAGCCCGGAAAGACGATGACGGCGGTCTTCATGGCTCTGGGTCCCTTCAGGCGCGCTGGATGCGGTAGTTTTCGATCACGGTGTTCGCGAGCAGCTTGGCGCACATCGCGTCGAGGTCGGCGTCGCTGACGCTGTCGGCGACTTCGAGTTCGATGAAACGCCCGGCGCGGACATCGTCGACCCCGGCGAAACCCAGGCCTTCGAGCGCATGATGGATCGCCTTGCCCTGCGGGTCGAGCACCCCGGGTTTCAGCGTCACATAGACCTGGACTTTCATGGGCGGACCTTTGCGTTTCTCGGGAGCGTCGGATGCGCGCGCCTATGCCCGCGAATCACTTTGTCGGCAAGGGTGGGCGCCGAAGAAAATGCGCCTTTTCGGAATGCGAACCAGTCGCAACTTTCCTGTTGCGAGTCCGTCGCACTAGCCCTACATCGGGCTTGTTGAGAAGGATTCGCACATGGTCGTCTGTGTCTGCAACGCAATAAAGGAAAGCCAGCTGCGCGATGTTGCGCGCAATGGCGATGTGCGCTGCGCCAAGGCCGCCTATGCGCAATTGGGTCGCAAACCCAAGTGCGGCCAGTGCCTGCCATTCGCTCGCAATATCATCAGCGACGTCGCCGCGACCGCCTGATTTTTCTCGGTTTTCTGCCATTTTTGACCTTGGCCTGATGGGGCCTTGGGCGGTATAATGCGCCCATCCCACTCCCAAGACAAAATGACAGGAAGACACCATGAAGGGCGACGAAAAGGTCATCGATTTCCTCAACGAGGCGCTGAAGAACGAACTGACCGCGATCAACCAGTATTGGCTGCACTATCGCATGCTCGACAATTGGGGCGTCGCGAAGCTCGCGCATTTCGAGCGCGAGGAATCGATCGACGAGATGAAGCACGCCGACAAGCTCGCCGACCGCATCCTCTTCCTCGGCGGCCTGCCCAATTTCCAGATGCTCGGCCGCCTGCGCGTCGGTGAAACCGTCGAGGAGATCCTCAAGGCCGACCTCGCGCTCGAGGAAGAGGCGCTGCCGCTGCTCAAGGATGCGATCGCGCATTCGGAAAGCGTGCGCGACTATGTCAGCCGCGACCTGTTCGCCGACATCCTCGAGAGCGAAGAGCATCATGTTGACGAACTCGAGAAGCAGTTCGAGATGATCGAGCGCATGGGCCTCGAAAATTATATCCAGCTGCAGTCGAAGTCGGTCGGCGACGACTGATTCGGCGCATCATCCCGGCTCTCGGCCGGGGTGAGCAACAAGAAACACGCGGTTTTCCGCCGCATTTCAGAGGCGCCAACGGGCGCCTCTTTTTTCGCTTGTATTTGCGAATAATTCTCAATAGCAAGGTGGGGCAGTCCCCTCCTGCCGGCCGCTGCACCATGCAGCGGCCGGCGGCTTTTTCCGGATCCGGCCCGGGACCTGCGCCAATCGACCGGACCGCACGGGAAAGGGACGCATCCAATGGAATCGAGCACGCTGATCCGCCAGCTGACGCAGCAGCCGCTGATCCGCGACCTTCCCGTCGACGCCGCGCAGGCCGTGCTCGCGCTGCGTTACTGCATCCTCTGCCGCCGCAGCGAACGCGACCCGATGCCCGAACTCGAGCGGCGCTGGGGCAATATCCTCGCCGCGCGGCGCTTTCGCCTGGTCGTCGAGGCGATCGGCCACAGCTGGCCCGACCCCTTCGCCGTCGCCCCGCCCTGCTGCCCGCGCCTCAGCTTCGACGAGAACCTGCTCGCCGCGATGATCGAGGCGTCAAGCCGCCGCGACCGCGCCGAATTCGACGTGCTGACCGCCGAGATGCTGGGCGGCGACGCGCGCAGCATGATCTTCGTCGCGCTCGAAAACTTCCTCCGCGCAAAGGCGCCGGGACGGGTTTAGGGCGAAGTTCCGAAAACTTCCGCTCGCCCATTGAACGGAAGGAGGCTCGACGCTGCCTATTAGTTCGCAACAAGTTCAATAGGACGATCGGCGGCTTGGCGGTTTAGATATTGCGCCGACAATATTTGGTCTTCAAAACGCATCGCATGACCACACTCCGATCCGGATGGCGAGGTATCATCGGCCTCCCGCTCACGTTGGTTTTCGCCTGCATGGCCCAGTTCACCTTCGCACAAGGGCCAAACGACCCGCAAAGCGATGCTCAATGGCAGGTGTGGCAACCGGATCCAGCGAACTTTGCGCAACCAGAAATGGCATTCGTCGAAACGCCAGCGATCGTGAAAGATTATGACAAATATTTCTACTTCCATCGGCAGAACACGAGCTTTGCCGACGCGCTGACTGATTTGAGGGAATGCGACGCCCGCGCGCGCGGCATTTGGCAAGGCAAGTCTGCTCGAGGTGAAACTCTTGGCAGAACGGCTTATGGCTTGGTCGGTGACCTTGCCAACACCCTGATTTTCGTTCCAGCCCAAGACCGGCTGTTCCGTCGCGCCAACCTGCGCCGCTGCCTGTATTTCAAGGGCTATGCGCGTTACGGCTTACCGAAGGCACTGTGGGAGGCGTTCAACCTGCAGCACATCGAAGCCGCCACCCCCGAGCGCGATATCCAGATGTCGCTCGTGCGTCAGGCACTTGTCGCGTCCGGGGTCCGGCCCGTCAGCAGAGCATTGGGATTGTGATGCGCTGCGTAGCCCTGACGGCCTCTCTGGTGGCCGCCGGTTTCACGCTCCCGCCGGTCTCTGCACAGGAGTTAAAGGAAATCGAAATTTCCAAGGTCACAGTACGTGGCGAGTTCCATCCCGAGGCAGGCAAATCCTATCTGATGGTTGAATCACGCAACCGCAGGCCCTTAATCCGCTTCGTTCGGCTGGCGGAAGACACGCAAGATGCGTCGAACGTATTCCCGTTGGGATATATTGAAATTCCGCGCGATAACCGGTTCGCCAACGCGGCGGATGTCTCGCTCTGGCTGTTCGAAGTGCCTGCTGGAAACTACGCCTTTTCTACAATCAGCTGGCAATATCTACCTCAAGATATCGACTGCGCCTGCATGGGTTCGGTGCGTTTCACGGTAGAACCCGAGAAGGTGACCGCCGTGCGGGTGGAATCCGCAATCCTCGACGCGCAAGGGCAACAGATCGAAACGGGCAATAGAGCCAACGGACGCGGCGAACAGGACGCCTTTGCCATGCGCGGGATTGCCGTCGGCCATCCCACCAGTGGCCAGTGGAAAGGCCGAGTGGCCGCCTCTGCGATCGAGCCAGCGCGTTTCGTTCCCATGCCAGAACTACCCAACTGGTTCGGAAACCAGATTAATCGCGTCATGCCAATCCCCGCGGTTTTTCGTTACGAACGCGAGCGAATGATCGACCTGCGCGACTAAGGTAATATGGTTGAGCCTCGGAGACGCCAAGGACCAGTCATCACTTCCCCGCCTTGTCGCTCACCGCCTTGATCACCAGCGCCTTGTCGTCGGTGAGGTAGCGTTTGGCGAGCGCCTGCAGTTCGGCGGGGGTTGCGGCCTCGACGTCGGCGATGCTCTTGCGGCTGCGATCGAGGCGCGCTTCCTTGCTCGTCGCGGCGGCTACATAAGGCAGCCAATAGCCGTTCTCGCGCCGCGCCTTGGTCATCGCCTCGACCATCGGCTTGCGCGCGCGGCCCAAGAGGTCGGCGTCGATCGGCGTGTCGCGCAGCTCGCGCGCGATGCCGAGGATCGCGGCGCGCGTCGTCGCGATATCCTTGTAATCGATATTGCTCGCGGCGAAGAGATGGCCATAGCCGGGGAAGTCGTCGGACAGGCTGGCGCCCGCGCCGGGGCTGTAGCTTTCGCCCAATTTCTCGCGCAATTCCTCGGTCAGCATCAGCTGCATCACGCGCGACAGCAGTTGCAGCCGCATCGCTTCGCCAAGGTCGCTGTCGTCGCGCGCGGGCCAATAGACGCGTAGCTCGGCCTGTTCGGCGGGGCCCTTGTGGATCAGCGTGCGTTCGCTGCGGTCCTTGGCATATTCGCGAATGCGCGCCTCGGGCCGCGGGTCGAAGGCCGCGCGGCGTTCGGGCAGCGCGCCGAAGGTCGCGGCGATCGCATCGATCGCCGCCGCTTCGTCGATGTCGCCGACGACGCCGATCTCGATCGCGCCATGCGCCATGCTGTCGGCGATCGCGGGTTTGAGGCCGGCCCAGTCGAGCGTCAGCATCTTGTCGAGCGACGGCGTCACCGTGCGCGGATCGTTGTTGGCGAGGATGCCGCCGGCATCGCGGC
>NZ_LYVN01000190.1 GCF_001990265.1 Sphingopyxis sp. KK2 | reverse complement strand
CGCCCCCACCACATCTTGTGCCGGGCAAATTATTTTCGGGCGGTGCGGCACTTTTGCCACGCCCCCGGCGGAGCCGCGGAAAGCCGCCATTTGTCTCCGTGAAGCGTGCCAAAGCGTCGACGAAACGAATCAGAAGAGCGACGAGTTGAGTCGTCAATCTGTCATTTACTCTCTTGCGTCTCCGCGCCGACGTGGCACTATGGATGGTGGGTAGACCACGGGGGCACCCCAAGAAATAGTGTTTGGCCAAAAATGGCGGATTTCCGTCGCCCACAGCATATGGGCACGGGAAAACCCTTCTTGCGCCCAAAAATCACTGCCCCCGACACGGGATTACATGCTAAGACCGGGGCTTCGCCCTGAGTCGAACAAGACAGGAACAAAGCGCGCTGCGTGCGCGTTGAATCGGGGGCGAATTAGATGGATTTTCGAGAGACCGACCGGGTGGAGACGAGCGACGTGGCGACGATGGAATTGACGAAAAACGAGACCCCGGCGGCCCCCGAATCGCAGAGCGATTCGCCCGCCCCGGCCAAGCTCAACGACAGCAGCGAGCCCAAGGTGCACGCGCGTCGCTTCGCGATCGTCACCGACAAGAGCCGCGACGCGCTGCTCACCGACTTCGGCAAGGAAACGCTCGAGGACCGCTACCTCCTCCCCGGCGAATCCTATCAGGACCTCTTCGCGCGCGTCGCCGACGCCTATGCCGATGACCAGGACCACGCCCAGCGTCTCTACGACTATATCTCGAAGCTCTGGTTCATGCCCGCGACCCCCGTTCTCTCGAACGGCGGCACCGGCCGCGGCCTGCCGATCAGCTGCTACCTCAACTCGGTCGACGACAGCCTCGAGGGCATCGTCGGCACCTGGAACGAGAATGTCTGGCTCGCCTCGCGTGGCGGCGGCATCGGCACCTATTGGGGCGCGGTGCGCGGCATCGGCGAACCCGTCGGTTTGAACGGTAAGACCAGCGGCATCATTCCCTTCGTCCGCGTGATGGACAGCCTCACCCTCGCGATTTCGCAGGGCTCGCTCCGCCGCGGCTCGGCCGCCTGCTATCTCGACGTCTCGCACCCCGAGATCGAGGAGTTTCTCGAGGTCCGCAAACCCTCGGGCGACTTCAACCGCAAGGCATTGAACCTCCACCACGGCGTGCTCATCACCGACGAGTTCATGGAGGCCGTGCGCGACGGCGCCGAATTCAACCTGCGCAGCCCCAAGGACCAGAGCGTCCGCGGCACCGTCGACGCGCGCAGCCTGTTCCAGAAGCTCGTCGAAACGCGCCTCGCGACCGGCGAACCCTACATCATCTTCATCGACCAGGTGAACCGCATGATGCCCAAGCATCATCGCGACCTCGGGCTCAAGGTCACCACCTCGAACCTCTGCTCGGAAATCACCCTGCCGACCGGCCGCGACCATCTCGGCAATGATCGCACCGCGGTCTGCTGCCTCTCGTCATTGAACCTCGAAACCTGGGACGAGTGGAACGGCGACAAGGTCTTCATCGAAGACGTGATGCGCATGCTCGACAATGTCCTGCAGGACTATATCGACCGCGCCCCGCCCGAAATGGCGCGCGCCAAATATAGCGCGAGCCGCGAACGCTCGGTCGGCCTCGGCGTCATGGGCTTCCACAGCTTCCTCCAGGCGCGCGGCCTGCCCTTCGAGGGCGCGATGGCCAAGTCCTCGAACCTGCGCGTCTTCAAGCATATCCGTGCGCAGGTCGATGCCGCGTCGATGCTGCTCGCCAACGAGCGCGGCCCCTGCCCCGACGCCGCCGACCAGGGCGTGATGGAGCGCTTCAGCTGCAAGATGGCGATCGCGCCGACCGCGTCGATCTCGATCATCTGCGGCGGCACCAGCGCGTGCATCGAGCCGATCCCCGCGAACATCTACACGCACAAGACGCTCTCGGGCAGCTTCTCGATCCGCAACCCGCACCTCGAGGCGCTGCTCGTCGACAAGGCGAAGAACAGCGACAATGTGTGGAACTCGATCCTCGAAAAGGGCGGCAGCGTCCAGCACCTCGACTTCCTCAGCCAGGACGAGAAGGACTGCTACAAGACCAGCTTCGAGATCGACCAGCGCTGGCTGCTCGAACTCGCCGCCGACCGCACACCCTATATCGACCAGGCCGCCTCGCTGAACCTGTTCATCCCCGCCGACGTCGAGAAATGGGACCTGCTCATGCTCCACTATCGCGCGTGGGAACTCGGCATCAAGTCGCTCTATTATCTGCGCTCGAAGTCGGTCCAGCGCGCCGGCTTCGCGGGCGGGGTCGAGGCCGACAACACACCCGAGGCGCCGAAATACGAGCTGCAGACCACCGACTACGACGAGTGCCTGGCCTGCCAGTGAATAAAGTAAAGAAAGCGCGACCTGTACCGTTGCGATCTTGGGTTAAGGGAGTCGCTTGGGTCACTGCATTGTGCGGCCCGGCAATTCTTTACATAGTTTTTGCGCTCTCGAAAAATGCAATTTTCAGCCAATGCGAGGCAGCAGGCGGAGGAAAAATGCGTTTTGTGACGTGTTTATTCAAACTGCTTGCCGGGAATAGAGAAGATTATCTAATTTTTGCGGGAACTATCCTGACAATGTTTTGGTGGGTAGCCATTCTAGTCGCTCTTAGAGTTTATGCTTATTTTTCTGATAGAACTAAGCAGATCAATCGACGAGAAACGCAGAGAATTAGGCGAGCGATAATTGGGGCTGAAAAGCTCGAGAAAAATGCGAATTTGGAGAACTGAGCAATGCCCCTTCTAGAAGCCCGCAAGACCTACAAGCCCTTCGAATATCCCTGGGCGTTCGATTTCTGGAAGCGCCAGCAGCAGATCCACTGGGTGCCCGAGGAAGTGCCGCTGGGCGAGGATTGCCGCGACTGGGCGCAGAAGATCAGCGACCACGAGCGTAACCTGCTCACGCAGATTTTCCGCTTCTTCACCCAGGCCGATATCGAGGTGCAGGATTGCTACCACGACAAATATGGCCGCGTGTTCAAGCCGACCGAGATCAAGATGATGCTGACCGCGTTCAGCAACATGGAGACCGTCCATATCGCGGCGTACAGCCACCTGCTCGACACCATCGGCATGCCCGAGAGCGAGTACGGCATGTTCCTCGAATATGACGAGATGCGCGCCAAGCACGACTATATGCAGCAGTTCGGGGTCGAGAATGACGAGGATATCGCGCGCACGCTCGCGATGTTCGGCGGCTTTACCGAAGGCTTGCAGCTTTTCGCCAGCTTCGCGATGCTGATGAACTTCCCGCGCTTCAACAAGATGAAGGGCATGGGCCAGATCGTCAGCTGGTCGATCCGCGACGAAAGCCTGCACTGCGAGGGCATCATCAAGCTGTTCCACACCTTCACCAAGGAACGCGGCTGCCTGACCAAGGCGGTGAAGGAAGACATCATCGACACCTGCCAAAAGACCGTGCGGCTCGAGGATGCGTTCATCGACCTCGCCTTCGAACAGGGCCAGGTCCCCGGCATGACGCCCAAGGAGATCAAGCGCTACATCCGCTACATCGCCGACTGGCGCCTCGGGCAGCTCGGCTTCCAGCCGATCTACATGATCGACGAGCACCCGCTCCCCTGGCTCGCCCCGCTGCTCAACGGCGTCGAGCATGCGAATTTCTTCGAAACCCGCGCCACCGAATACAGCAAGGGCGCGACCCGCGGCGAATGGAACAGCGTGTGGTCGAGCTTCGACAACCGCAAGAAGGCGAAAGCCAACGACGACGCCACCCCCGCGATCGAAAGCGACGGCGAAGACATGTTCGCCAAGGCGGGGATCGCCGCGGAATAGTAACTCCCCCCTCCCGCAAGCGGGAGGGGCAGCGAGACTTGCGGGCTTTGCCCGCTAGTCGCAGCGGGGTGGGCCGCCAACGTCGATCCGACAGGCCCACGCCCGACAACAGGACAAGGCCACCCGAATGACCGACAAGAAACCCAAGCTCAAACTGCTGGTCCTCAGCCAGCCCCAGCGCGCATGCCTCGAAGGCATCTCGAACCGCCGCCCCCAGCTCCCCACTGACGCCGTCCGCGACGAACTCGTCGCGCTGGGCCTCGTCGTGCAGCAGGGCGCAAAATGGGCGCTGACCCCGACGGGCAAGAAGGTGCTCGCGGCGGGATCGAATAGGCGGAACTCGGGCGGGTTTTCGGTTTAACAATAAATAAGTTTTCAACGGGGCGGAGCATATTATGAGCAATAATGCTGATGATGCTCTGCCGCCGAAAGTATTTATCTCCTATCGATGGACATCCCCTGCTCACGAAGAATGGGTGCTGAGGATTGCAACTTCTCTTCGAAAAGACGGAGTCAACGTAATACTTGACAAGTGGTACCTCCAAGAGGGGCAAGACACGCTTGCATTTATGGAACAAATGGTCAGCGATCCAACAATGGGAAAAGTACTTCTCATTTGCGATCGAGAATATGTAGATCGAGCGAACTCTCGCGTGGGAGGCGTCGGCACAGAAGCCCAAATCGTCTCGGCATCCGTATATGAAAAAACGGACCAAAACAAAGTGGCTGCAATCGTCACTGAATTGAATATAGATGGGAAACCATATCTCCCAATCTATATGTCCACTAGATTATATTTCGACATGTCATCTGAGAATTCCGAGTCAGTAAACTATGAAAAGTTATTAAGGTGGATTTTTGGGAAGCCTTTTCATGCGCTGCCACCTATCGGCGAACAGCCGAAATTCTTGGATAGCATCCACACCATAGGCACGACATTCGCCCGCCTAGATCATGACGTACTTCATTTCTTTGGAGAGGATGCGCTCATACTCAACTTTACCAACCTATGCGAGGGCTACATCGAAGCAATTCTATGAGAAAGTTCGACCGATATTATTCGACATCACCCCTCTAGAATTTAAAGAGGCCGTTGAGAAACTCAAATCTCCTCAACGGTCGTTCCGGGGTGGGCTAGACTTAAAAGCGCTTTTCAACGCCGAAAGAATTGCCAGCACAGCGTAGAATTCGCGCCTTCGCGTGAAACCTGATCGCGCTCCACAATCCCACCAAATCCTATTTCGCACATCCCGCGCAAAAAACCGCTGTCCTAAATTCCCCCGCTATGTTCCAAACTGGCCGATGAGCCACATAGCCCCCATCCCCTCGCCCGACCCCGCCGCCCATCATCGGGCGCCGGCGCGGAAAAAGCACCGCCAGAACGGTCGGTCGCGCCCGGCACGCGAGCGAGGGTAAGCAGAGGGGTACGTGGCGTGACCTTTGTGACCTTCCGATCCTTTTGCCGGTCCATTCGCGCCCCAACGCCGCCCGATCTTCGGGCATGGCGAGGCCCGCGATCAATTCACCGTAACCCCACCCGGCACCCCGCGCATTCCCGCCGCCGCGAACAGCACCCCGCCGCGCACCGCCTCAGGCGTCCCGTCGAGCAGCGCCAGCCGCACCAGTTCGCGCGTCACTTCGCTGTCGTCGTCGACCACCAGCCGCAGCGTCTCGGCGCCGACCGCGTCGGTCACCCGCACCACGTCGCGCACCAGCGCCAGCGGCCAGCGCGCGCTGCCGCCGCGGTACAGCGTCACGCCGTCGTGGCGCACATAGGCATCCCGCCAACGCCACAGCCGCCGGAAATAGACGAACCCGATCACCGCCGCCGCCATCAGCGCGGTCATCACGACATCGCCGAAGACGATGCTGCGCACCACCTCGCCCGCCGTGTCGCCGCGCGCCTGCATCGCCATCAGCGCTGCGAGCGCCAGCAGGCACAGCAATTGCCCCGCCGCCAGCGGCTTCGGCCTCAGCCGTGCGATCACGATCGTCCTGCGGTCCATATGTTTCATCGCGCCCAGATAGGCACGCCCGCGTCCGGGCGCCAGATGGTGCGCGGTCCCGCCCCGAAAGCCGCCGCGACGAAAGCCGATCGCCATGCCCTTGCCACCGGCCGCCATCTGCCGCATCCCCGCTGCGTGGCCCCTTTCCACCGCCCGCTCGCGGCCGAACCGAGGACCGGGATGCCGCCGGCGTCGAGATAACGGACAT
>NZ_LYVN01000189.1 GCF_001990265.1 Sphingopyxis sp. KK2 | reverse complement strand
TGTCGTCGGCGCCTATTATTTCTGGCAGATCATCCGCGGCAAGGGCGCGACCGCCTATGGCCCCGCCGCCGGGCTGTGGAACCTGCCGACAGTGCCCGTGGCGGTCAGCGACGCCGCGCTCAACGGCTTCGAGGCCAATTCGACCTCCGACCCGCGCACGCGCAGCTATGCGCTGTTCGGCCAGCTCGACTGGAAATTCACCGACCGGCTGACGCTGACCGCGGGGCTGCGCTACACGCATGAAAAGAAGGACGGGTCGTTCAACCAGATCCATGTCGCGGGCACCGACCTGTCGACCTTGCCGCCGGCGATCGCGGCCGCGGCGCTGGCGATCCGCAACCAGTTCAACCCGGTGGTCAGCTATTCGACGGCGTTCAGCGACGACAGCCTGTCGGGCCTCGCCACCTTGTCTTGGCAGTTCAGCGACGATGCGCTCGCCTATGCGACCTATTCGCGCGGCAACAAGTCGGGCGGGCTCAACCTCACCAACCTGCCCGCGGGGATTGATCCCGATGTCGAACCCGAAACGGTCGACAGCTACGAAATCGGCATCAAGTCGCAGTGGTGGGACCGGCGGATCACGCTGAACGTCGCGGGATATTGGACCGAGATCGGCGATTACCAGACCGCGATCACCGAACAGGTGCCGAACACGGTCAACGTCCGCCAATATATCGCGAACATCCCCGGCGTGCGCTCGCGCGGGGTCGAGGGCGACCTGGTCTTCGCGCCGTCGCGCTGGGCCAGCTTTTACGCGTCACTGGCCTATGCCGACACGACCTACAGCGACTATCCCAATGCCCCGCAGGCACCCGAGCGGCTGAACCAGGGCGCGATCCAGGACCTGACCGGCGAGCAGCTGCCCGGGGTGCCAAAGTTCACCTACACGCTGGGCGGCGACGTGTCGGCCCCGCTCGGCAGCCTCGGCGGGCGCGATCTCGCGGTCTATGCGCATGGCGATTATTCGCACCGCTCGACCTTCAACACCTCGTCGAGCAACAGCATCTACGCCGATGTCCCGGCGTACGGGATCGCCAATGCGCGCATCGGCATCCGCACCGAGGACGGGTTGTTCGACCTGTCGATCTGGGCGCGCAACCTGTTCGACAAGGACTATTTCCAGACATTGTCGGCGCAGAATACCGGCATCGTCACCGCGCTGATCGGCGAGCCGCGCACGCTCGGCGTCACGTTGCGGACGAAGCTGTGATGCGTCGCCCTTCTTCCCGAAATTTGGCGAAGGCACCGGCCGGTCAGCCGTGCTCTGGCCGAATGACCTGCCTTCCAACCCCCAAAGGAGACTGACATGACGGACCTTCACAACAGCTATGCCAATGCCCGCGACCGCAATATCCCGCTGGAAATCACGCCGGTGACCGGCACGATCGGCGCCATCGTCCACGGCGTCGAACTGTCGGGCGACCTGCCGGCGCCGGTGGTGCAGGCGATCGAGGCCGCGCTGGTGCGGCACAAGGTGCTGTTCTTTCGCGACCAGCAGCATCTGACCGACAAGGAGCATGAGGATTTCGCAGCCTTGCTCGGCGACCCGGTCGCGCACCCGACGGTGCCGGTCGCCGAAGGATCGCGCTACCTGCTCGAACTCGACAGCCGCGAAGGCTATGCCGCGTCGAGCTGGCACACCGACGTGACCTTTGTCGATGCCTATCCCAAGGCATCGATCCTGCGCGCGATCACCATCCCCGAGGCGGGCGGCGATACCCAATGGGCAAACGGCGAGACCGCCTATGAGGGCCTGCCCGAGGTGCTGCGCCAGCTGGTCAACAATCTGTGGGCGACGCACACCAACCTCTATGATTACGCCTCGATCCTCCAGTCGGCGCCCAATGCCGAAAGCGCGGCGAAGCGGATCAAGGAGCATCGCAATGTGTTCGCCTCGACGGTGTACGAGACCGAGCATCCGGTGGTGCGCGTCCATCCGGTCAGCGGCCAGCGCAGCCTGTTGCTCGGCCATTTCGTCAAGCAGTTCGTCGGACTGAACCAGGTCGATAGCGCGCGGCTTTTCCAGACGCTGCAGGAGCATATCACCAAGCCCGAGAATGTCGTGCGCTGGCGCTGGCGCGAGGGCGACGTCGCGATCTGGGATAACCAGGCGACGCAGCACCGCGCGACCGCCGATTTCGGGCTCCAGCGCCGCACGCTGCGCCGCGCGACGATCCATGGCGAGGCGCCGGTCGCGATCGACGGCCGCCGCAGCAAGACCGTGCGGCAGGAAAAGGCCGTCCAGTACGAACCCGCCTGATCGAAACCGGCCGGCGTCCACCTTCTCCCTTCCACCGACTACGCCGGCCCAGACTGCGGCGCGCCCGGGTTCCATTCGCCCGCGGCGCGCCGTCCTTCCCTTCAAAGGATGATCGAATGAAGCGCCTTGCGTCCCTGATATTGGCCCTGCTGGTGATCGCGCCCGCCGCGCAGGCGAAGGAGAAGCGGCCGAATTTCCTCGTCATCGTCGCCGACGACCTCGGCTATTCGGACCTTGGCGCCTTTGGCGGCGAAATCCGCACGCCGAACCTCGACCGGCTGGCGCTCGCGGGCATCCGCCTCGCGGGCTTCCACACCGCGCCGACCTGTTCGCCGACGCGCTCGATGCTGCTCTCTGGCACCGACAATCATCTTGCCGGGCTCGGCACGATGGCCGAGATGATCCGCCCGAACCAGCAAGGGCAGCCGGGCTATGAAGGTTATTTGCGCGCCGACGTCGCGACGCTCGCCGAACGGCTGTCGGCGGGCGGTTATCGCACGCTGCTGTCGGGCAAATGGCACCTTGGGCTGACCGCGGCGCAGGACCCGCATGCGCGCGGCTTCGATCGCAGCTTTGCGTTGCTGCAGGGCGGGCATAATCATTTCGGAAGCGATGCCGATCCGGACGCCGACCCCGCGACGCGCGGCGTCGCGACCTATCGCGAGGATGGCAAGCCCGCGGTGCTGCCGAAAGATTTCTATTCGAGCGACTTTTTCGCGACGCGGCTGATCGATTTCCTCGGCGAACCGCCGGCGGCGGGGAAAGGGGACCGGCCCTTCTTCGCCTATCTCGCCTTCACCGCGCCGCACTGGCCGCTTCAGGCGCCGCCCGAGGATATCGCGCGCTACAAGGGGCGCTATGACGCGGGCTTCGACGTGCTGCGCGAACAGCGGCTGGCGCGGCAGCGCGAACTCGGCCTCCTCGGCGCCGATGTCGTGCCGCACACGCCGCGCAACCGCGACGGCAGCTGGGACTCGCTGACCGCCGAGCAGCAGCGCCTGTCGGCGCGCAACATGGAAATCTATGCCGCGATGGTCGACCGGCTCGACCAGAACGTCGGCCGCGTGATCGCGGCGCTGAGTGCGTCGGGCGAGCTCGACAACACCGTCATCATCTTCCTTGCCGACAATGGCGCCGAGGCGCTCGACGTCGAGACGACGGGGGCGGAGATGCTTGCCGGTGCGCTCAAGGGCGCCGATAATGATTTCGCCAATCGCGGCGCCGCGAGCTCGTACCTCACCTATGGTGCAGGCTGGGCGCAGGCGGCGACTGCCCCCTCATGGCTGACCAAGGGCTATCAGAGCGAGGGCGGGACGCGCGCGGTCGCCTTCATCAGCGGCGTCGGCGTGCCGCGCCGCGAGGGTGTCGCCACCGCCTATCAGTCGGTCGCCGATATCGCGCCGACCTTGCTCGATCTGGCGGGCGTCGATGCCGCGACGACCAGGGTGGGCGGCCGCACCGTCCGTCCGATCACCGGCCGGTCGTGGGCGCGCTGGCTGCGCGATCCGTCGGCGCCGGTCTATGGCCCCGACGACGGCATCGGCGCCGAACTGTTCGGATCGCGCGCGTACCGTCAGGGCGAGTGGAAGCTGACCGATATCGGCGACGGGACGTGGCGGCTGTTCAACCTTGCGCAGGACCCCGGCGAGACGCGCGACCTGTCGCTCGCCGATCCCGATCGCAAGGCGGCGCTGGTCTCGGCGTGGGAAGCCTATGCGGCGCGGGTCGGGGTGATCCTGCCCGACAAGATCCCCTATCGGCCCTAGGACCCTAGACGCCGGGCAGCAGGTCGAAGGCGGCGGCTGCCATCACCTGGCCGTTGACGATCAGCTCGACCTTATGGCGCCCGGCATGGTGGCGCCGGGTGCTGAAATCGCGGATCGTCTGGCGGATCGAAAGGGTCGCCGTTTCGCTGGCGGCCAGGTCGAGGCCCTTCCATTTGAACACCTTGGCGACGGTCTTGCCGCCCGGGCGGGCATAATGGACGCGATAGTCGACGACGAGGGGCTGGGTTTCGGTGGCGTCGGAGGCGAGGGTGGCGGTGATCGTGATCGGCTCGCCGAGACGGACCGTGGCGGGCGCGATGGCGAAGCCCCGCACCGTCACCGCGGCGCCATGGCCGACGCCGATCAGCGCGAGCGCGCGCGGATCGCCGGCCTTGATGAGCGTGCGCAGCGCGTGGCGGACGATCCACCTGGTCGCGGGTTCGTCCTGCGACCAGGTCGCGAGGCGGCCCAGCAGCCAGTCGGGGCGGTCCTTGGCGATGTCGTTGAGATGGTTGGCGACCGATTTGCGAACGTAAACGGCGGGATCGGCCTTGAGCGCCTCGAGGATCGGGGCGCCGAGCGTCGGATCGGCCTTGAGCGCGGGTACGCGCGCGGCCCAGGGCAGGCGCGGACGGCAGCCTTCGCTGGCGAGGCGGCGGACATGCTCGTTTTCGTCGCGCGTCCAGCCGAGCATCACGCCGAGAGTGCGGTCGGGATGCTGCGCGAGGAAGGGCCGGATCGCGAATTCGGCGGTGCCGTAACGCGTAAGATCGGCGAGCGCGGCGAGCGACGCATCGACATCGTCGAGGCCATGGCGCGCGACATATTCGGTGATCGCGACTGCCTGAAAGCCGTGGGTCAGGCGCGGCGCCATCGCGCGGATGATCGGTAGCGCCGCGGCATAGTCGGCGGGCAGGGCAGGGACGAGCGCGTCGGCGATGTGGCGCACCCGTTCCATGATCGACAGCGCGTCGAGACCGGCGGAGGCGGCGGCCAGGAAGGCGGCGCGGTCGAAGCGCGGCGAGGCGGCCGCACCCGCATCGGCGACGGTCGCCAGCGCCTGCGGGCCGAGGATGTCCTTGAGCAGCGGCGCGGCGTCGGTCATGTTTTCGGTTCGGATCGCAGCGCGCGGTCGGCCCATAATTCGCCGTCGACCGCCGCTTCATAGGCGGCGAGGTGCGTGGGGTCGGCTTCGAGCCATGCGGTCAGCGCGTCCCAATCGTCGAAAGCGGGGTCGGCGACGCGGATCGCCCAACGTTGGGCAATCTCGGTCAGCTCGGATCGATGCGTCATGCGCGACTTCCCTGTCTCGACGGGATTTTATCCCATGACGAAGCCGGGCGACCTATTCCGCATCGAAACCTGCTTTCAGCTCCGCGAGCGCCCGATAGGCCTTTTGCAGGTCCTTTTCGACCGAGCTCAGACTGATCCCCCATTCGGTCGCGATATCGGCCTGTCCGGCGCCGTCAAGCCGGTAGCGGCGGAAAATCCGGTCGACGCGCGGGCCGAGTGCGGCAAGCGTGGCGTCGATCGCCGCGAGCTGTTCGCGCGCGATGAGCGCGCGTTCGCCCGCCGGGCGCTCCTGCGGCGTGTCGCCAAGGTCGTGCCAGTCGGATTGCCGCCGCGCCCGGCTGAGCGTCGCGCGGCGCATGTCGCGCATCAGATTTTCGGCGGCGCGGAACAGATAGGAACGCGGGTCGCCGACCGGACGATCGGACAGCGAGGCAATTTTTTGCCACAGCTCGTGGAACAGGTCCTCGGCCTCGTCGCCCGCGCCGCGCGCGGCGAGGAAGCGGACCAGCCGGCTGCGTTCGCCGAGCATGACCTGCTGAAGCGCCGTGGGGGTTTCGCCCGATGCCATCGTTTAGTCGGCCCCGGTCGCGGCGCGGCGGCGCGCGAAATCGGAGACATGCGGCGCGGCGGGCGGGATGGGGATCGGCGTCGCGGTGCTGCGCGGTGCCGGGCCGCGCCCGAACCAGCCGAGCGGATCGGTCGCGCGGCCGTTCACCC
>NZ_LYVN01000188.1 GCF_001990265.1 Sphingopyxis sp. KK2 | reverse complement strand
ATCAGCAGCAGGATTGCCGCAAAGCGGACGATCGCCGCGCCGGGTTCGGCGATGCGGTCGAACAGCGGGTCGATCGCGCCGCCGACGATCAGCGCGATGATGCCGCCCCACCCCGCGGGCAACTGGGCATTGCTGTCGGGCGACCACAGTTGCGCGCCAAGCCCGACGAGCAGTACCGCGACGAAGACGAAGGTGAGCTGGCGCTTCCAATAGGGCTGCGGCTCGCCCGTCCAAAGCCGCCAGGCGATCACGCCGAGCAACGGCAGGAACAGGCTGATCGCGACGCCGCCGACGAACAGCAACAGGTCGGCGAACCACGCGCCGGCGCCGCCCATCCAGTTCGACGGATTGCCGCCGGCGGCGGTATGGATCGCCGCGTCGGTGCCGTCGTGGGTGATCAGGGCCAGCGTCAGGAACAGCGTGAAGGCACCCAGCGCCAGCGCCGCGCCGATCACCAGCGATCGCGCGATACTCGCCCGGAAAACGGTGCGCCAATCGGCCTTTGCGGCGATGGGCTTGCGGCTGGCCATGCTGAAAACGGTCCCCTCTGGTTAACGCGGCGATATGCGCACGCGCCGGACTCGCCGTCAAGCACGCGGCAGGACGCGCCTGTGGGTTATGGAAAGACTCGCACAAAGCCACGAAACCACGAAGATATGCCGCGCCGCAAAGCGGCGCTCCCCGAAGGTCGTCACGGTCGCCGCCACATTGGGTCCATCGATGTCGGCCGGTCCGGAAGCCACTTTGTGGCTTCGTGGCTTTGTGCGAACAAATTATCCGGCGGTCGGTTCAGGCCGCGCGCCCGCTTTTCAAGAACCGTATAGCCGTATAGTGCGAGGGCCATGACCGATATCCAGCGCAGCGACGTCCTCATTTCCGGCGGCGGCCTCGTCGGCCAGACGCTCGCCCTCGCGCTCGCGCACCACGGCCTCTCCAGCATCGTCGTCGATCCCGCCGATCCGCTCGCGACGATCGCCCCCGGCTTCGACGGCCGCGCCTCGGCAATCGCCAGCGCGACCTGGCAGATGTTCGAAGTGCTCGGCCTCGCCGATCGCCTCGCCGGCCATGGCTGCCCGATCCGCGCGATCAAGGTCAGCGACGGCGGCCAGTCGGGCGAACTCGATTTCGAAACCGGCGACGGCGACCCCGCGCTCGGCACGATGATCGAGAATCGCCAACTCCGCATCGCGCTGCGCGACGCGCTGGCTGGGGCGCCGCTCGCAAAGCTCATCATGCCGGCGCAGGTCGCCGCCCGCGACATCGGGCCGCATGGCGTCATCCTGACGCTCGCCGACGGGACGCAACTCGCCGCGCCGCTGCTGATCGTCGCCGAAGGGCGCCGCTCGCCCACGCGCGACGACGCCGGCTTCAGCATTGCGGGCTGGTCGTACCACCATCATGCGATGATCGGCGCGGTCGCGCACAGCAAGCCGCACGATCGCGTCGCGCACGAGATATTCTTCCCCTCGGGGCCCTTCGCTCTGCTCCCGCTCGTCGACGACGAACAGGGCCGCCACCGCTCGGCCTTCGTCTGGACCGTTGCCGAGAAGGACGGGCCGGGCTTCGCCAAGCTCGGCCCACGCGGCTTCGTCGCCGAACTCGAAAAGCGCGCCGGCGGGCTGCTCGGCACGATGGAACTGGTCGCGCCGCGCATGACCTATCCGCTCGGCTTCCACCACAGCGCCTCGATCGTCGCCGACCGGCTCGTGCTCGTCGGCGACGCCGCGCACGGCATCCACCCGATCGCCGGGCAGGGGCTCAACCTCGGCCTGCGCGATGTCGCGGCACTCACCGAAGTGCTCGTCGAGGGCGCCCGGCTCGGCCTCGACCTCGGCGACGCGGCGCTGCTCGCGCGCTATCAGCGCTGGCGCGGGCTCGACAGCCTGATGGTCAGCCTCGCGACCGACGGCCTCACCCGCCTCTTCGGCATTCCGGGCAGGACCGCCTCGGCGGTCCGCCGCGCCGGGCTCGGCGCGGTGCAGCGGCTGCCGCTCCTCAAGCGCTTCTTCATGGACGAGGCGCGCGGCGAGGCCGGCGACCTGCCGCGCCTGCTCGCGGGCGCCGAGGTCTAGGTATTATCGCTTAGGGTCGCGGCACGCACCCGCTAACCATGATCGCCTAGTCCCGGGCATGCGGCATCGTCGCCGCGCGGGAGGGACCGGGCCATGTCGGAAAAATCGGACGCACTCGAAATCGCGGTGATCGACCTCATCGCCGCGCGCACCGCGCACGAGGCCGCGCCTTGCGCGCGTCGCCGCGCCGCGGTCGACCATGGCTTTGCGCGGCTCGCGGCGCTGGCGGCCCCGCGCATCCGCTATTTCATCCGCCGCTACGGCCTTTCTTCCGTCGCCGACGATGCCGAACAGGCCTGCGCGATCGCGCTACACCGCGCGGCGGCCAGCTATGACCCGCGCCGCGCTCGCTTCACCACCCATGTGAACTGGCAACTCCGCGCCGAACTCCAGGCACTGCGCCATCGCCTCTACGGCGACCAGCGCCGCATCGCGCATCGCTTCGTTGCCGAAACCCTTTCGCTCGACGCGGGGGAAATCGGCGACAGCCTCGCCGATCCCGCCGCCGAGGCGGCGACCGAGAGCGGCGCCGCCGACCTGTTCGCCGAACGCTGTGCCGATCGCATGACCGAGGATTGGGCGCGCCGCCGCGGCGGCACGATCCGGCGCGGCTCGGCGCGGCTCGCTGCCGAAACGGCGCTTGTCCGCCGCCAGCTTACCGCGACCGAGGCGCCTGGCCGGCTGAGCGAAGCCGAGCGTCACGTCGTGCGCCGCGCCTTCGCCGACATCGCGCGCCACATGGCTTGATCTTTACTGGAGCGTCGAGCGCCCGTCGTCGCTGTCGAAGCGGCCGAAGAAATGCATCAGCTGCACCACCAGTTCGGCGCGTTCGTCGATCGACGATGTTTCGAGCAGCGCCTGCTTCGCCGCCGCGTCGAATGGCGCGACCTGCGCGATGCCGTTGACCAGCGTCGCATCGTCGAGCTGGCCGACCGCATTCCAGTCGACGACATAACCCTGCCGCTCGGCGAAACGCTTGGCCTCGCGCTCGAGGCTGGCGCGCTCGACCGCCGCGAGGACCGCCTTGTCGTCGACCTCGGGTTCGATCATCGCCTCGACCTGCCGGAACGGTGTCGTGACGTCGAGTTCGCGGCGCACGCGGAACCGCGCCACGCCTTCGAGCACCAGGTTGAACCGCCCGTCGTCGAGCGCCTCGACGTCGGTGATCTTGCCGACGCAACCGACGTCGTAGAGCGCGGGCGGCTCGCGATCCTCTTCGCCGGGCAGGACGCGCGGCTGGATCATCCCGATCCGCCGGTCGCGGACCAGCACGTCCTGCACCATCGCGCGATATCGCGGCTCGAAAATATGCAGCGGCAGGTGCAGTCCGGGAAACAGCACCGCGCCGGGCAGCGGGAAGATCGCAATTCGCTGGATCGTCAGGGGCGCGGCCGCCGACATCAGCCGAACAGGATCAGCGACAGGCGGCGGCGCTGCGCCGCGACCCACGGGTCTTCCAGCCCGACGGCCTCGAACAGCGACAGCAATTTCGCGCGCGCTGCATCGTCCTGCCATGTGCGGTCGGCGGCGACGATATGGAGCAGATTATCGGCGGCGGCATCGCGCTTGCCGGCGCCGATCTGCGCCGCGGCGAGGTCGAAACGCGCCTGATGATCTGCCGGGTCGGCGGCCACCGCGGCTTCGAGCGCCGCCAGTTCGCCCGCATCGGGGGCATCGGCGGCAAGCGCATAGGCGCTCTTCGCCTGCGCGATCGCCGGGTCGTCGGCGATCTCGGCGGGCAACATGTCGATCAGCCCCTGCGCGCTTTCAAGGTCGCCCGCGAGCACCAGCGCGCGAATCAGCCCCGCGTGCGCCGCGGCATTGTCGGGCGCCATGTCGAGGATCTGGCCAAAGATGCTCGCGGCGCGTTCCCCGTCGCCCTCGGCGAGCACCGCCTCGCCCATCTCGATCAGCGGCGCGATTTCGACCGCCCGCGCGCTCGCGGCGCTTTCGATCGGCAATTGCGCGAGCAACTGGTCGAGCATCGCCTTCAGCTGGCTCTCGGTCCGCGCATTGGTCAGGTTGGCGACCGGCTGGCCCTGGAAGATCGCATAGACGGTCGGGATCGACTGGACCTGGAACTGGCCGGCGATGAAGCGATTCGCATCGACGTCGATCTTCTCCAGGATCACGCCCTTGTCGGCATAATCGGCGGCGACCTTCTCCAGGATCGGGGTCAGCTGCTTGCACGGCCCGCACCATTCGGCCCAGAAATCGAGGATGACGAGGTTCGTCATCGACGGCTCGACGACATCGCGGCGAAACGCTTCGACGGCTTCCTTCTCTTGCGGATTCAGACCGAGGGTGGCCACGGGTGGGATGCTCCTGTTGATGTTGCGTTCGGCGCCGGCCGTTTCCGGCGTCGGCCGAAAAGGACTCTCGTCCCGCTTATGTGGGATTTGCGCCCGATATGCCAACCCCATGCAGAAAATCTCAAACAAGGCTTGCCGACTCCGAAAGCCGGTGCTAATCGCCCGCCTCACCCGCTGGGAGCCACCCGTTTCCAGCCGCCAGAGCGGGCGTAGCTCAGGGGTAGAGCACAACCTTGCCAAGGTTGGGGTCGAGGGTTCGAATCCCTTCGCCCGCTCCAGTTTTTCCACGAAATCGCAGACTTGGCGACCATCGCAAGATGGCCGCTGCGAATCGGGCCGGTCGCTGCCGGCCCGCTCGGCCGCGCGTCAGAACAGGCCGGGCAGTTCGCGCTGCGCCGCGCTCGGCGCCGCATGGTCCAGCATCTCCGGCGCCGGCGCGAGGCCGGGGGCGATCCGCCCGGCCGATGCCGTGCGCGTGTCGGCGCTGGTGATCCGCGCGCCGCAGCTGCGTCCCGCGAGGAAATCGATCGCCGAGCGCAGCGAGCTTTCATTGGGGTCGCCGAGCGGCAACGACAGATTGTCTGCGGCCGCGCAGCTGTTGCTGATCTTGGGCGCCAGCCCGCTATAATAATCGCTCGCCCCCGACGCATTGCCCGTCGCAAAGGCGATCACGCGCATGCGGTCGTCGCATTCGGTCTTGTCGAGCGCGATCTGGCCGACCGGCTTGCCGAAGGTGTTGCTGCCGACGAGCGTCATATTGGTGCCGAGATAGGGCAGCATGCCGTTGATCACGAGTTCGCTCGCCGACGCCGTCGACCCGGTGCCGATGAAGGCGATGCGCGTCGGGGCGATCGATTCGGGCTGGCTGGTGAAGAAATGCCGGTCGTTCTCGGCCGCTTTCGACGCGCGGAAATCGGTGCGCGAGAACAGCTCGCTCGACGTCCGGTTGCGGCCGAGCAGGTCGCCCATCAACTCGGCGGTGCTGACCAGGCCGCCGCCGTTGTAGCGGAAGTCGATCACGATGTCGGTCACGCCCTGCGCGCGGAAATTGGCGAAGGCGGCGCGCAGCTGCGGGTTCGCCGAGCTGATGAAGGTGCGCAGGTTCAGATAGCCATAGCTCTTCCCGCCCTCGCTGATGATCTTGGCGCCATAGCGATCCGAAATCGGGTCGATTTCGAAATCGGCCTTGGTCACCGTGACGTCGCGCTGGTTGCCGCCGCTCGCGTCGAGGATGCGCAGCACGCGCGTCGTCCCGGCGGTGCTCGGCCCCAGCGCGTCGGTGATGCCGCCGGTGCCTTCGGCCGCGACGATGGTCGCGATGCTGCGCAGGTTCGCCGCGCTCGTCCCGATCGCGGTGATCTGCGTGCCGCGGTCGATCCCCGCCGCGAGCGCGGGCGCGCCTTCATAGGCTTCGGCGATCACCACCCGCTGCGTTCCGCTGTTATAGGTCAGCCGCACCCCGAAACCCGCGCTCGCGCCGCTCGAGAAAAAGGCATTCTCCTCGGCGATCGAGGTGATGTAGGTGAAGAAACGGTCCTTGTTCGCGGCGCGCGCCGGCGCGACGAGCGCGTCGATATAGGATTGCACGTCGCTATAGCTCGCCTTGTTGACCCCGCTCGCGACGTCGCCGGGGAACAGATACCATTCGTCGATCACTGCCTTGGCGAAATCCTGCCGCGCCGACAGGCCGCA
>NZ_LYVN01000187.1 GCF_001990265.1 Sphingopyxis sp. KK2 | reverse complement strand
CGCGTCGTAGAGACGGGCTTCTTCGGCCTTGAGATCGGGGAATTCGTCGAGCTCGGGAGGAAAGGTGATTGCGGTCTGGTTGACCTCGGCGCGCAGCCGCGCCGATGCGGCGAGCGCGGCGCGATATTTGGCGGCGCTTTCCTCGACCGTCGATCCGGCGAGCGTCGGGTCGAGCTGCGCCAATATCTGTCCGGGTTCGACGAGCGCGTCCTGCTTCACATGGAGCTTCGCGAGGATACCGCCCTCGAGCGACTGGATCATCTGTTCACGCGACGTCGGCACGACGCGCCCGCTGCCGTTCGCGACCTCGTCGAGTTCGGCGAAATAGGCCCAGACAAGCGCGACGAGGAAGAAGGCCGCGAGAAGCCAGACGAGCCGGCTTGCGGCGAGCAGCCGCCCGTCCTTCGCTTCGCCGAAGGTCCAGCCGTCGTCATCGGCCCGCGTCATGCCGCCCTCCCTGCAGTCTGGCCCCGCATCGTCAGCAGCGCCTCCGCCTTCGGCTTGTCGAGCACGACCCGGCCGTCCTGAACGACGATGATGCGGTCGACGAGGTCGAGCACGCGCATGCGGTGCGTGGCGATCAGCAGCGTCCGACCCTCGCTCCAGCGCGCGAAGCGGTCGATGAACAACCGTTCGGCCCCTTCGTCCATCGCCGCCGTGGGCTCGTCGAGCAATATGACCTGGGGTTCGCGGATCAGCGTACGCGCGAGGAGCAGCGCCTGCACCTGCCCGCCCGACAGGCCGAGCCCGCCTTCGTGCACCACTTGCTCCAGCCCCGCGCGCGAGCGCTTGATGAAGCCGTCCGCGCCGACCATCTCGAGCGCCGCCATGATTTCCGCGCTCGACGCCTCGGGCCGGCCGAGCGTCATATTTTCGCGGATCGTGCCGTGAAAGAGCCGGCTGTTCTGGGCGAGGAAGCCGACATCGCGGCGGACGTCGGCGGGGTCGATATGGTGGAGCGCGATGCCGTCGAGCAGCACGTCGCCCGACACGGGGTGGAGCAGTCCCGAGCAGCCCTGGAGCAAGGTCGACTTGCCCGCGCCATTGCGCCCGAGCAGCGCGACCTTTTCGCCCGGTGCGATGACGAGGTCGCTGACGACCAGCGCCGGCGGTGCTTCGGGGTCGGCATAGCGGAACACCGCGCCGCGCAGCGTCAGTCCGCCCGCGATGACCGGCATCTCGATCCGATGCTCCTCGCCCGGATCGTCGACGGGCAGCGCCATGATCTGGTCGAGGCTGACGATCCCGACCTTGGCTTGCTGCAAGCGGTTGAGGATCTGGCTGATCTGCGCGATCGGCGCGATCATCCGCGACCCGAGGATCGAGGCCGCGACGAGAACGCCGGTGGTGATGTCCCCCGCCATGACCAGCGGCGCGCCGACGAACACGGTGGCGGCATAGACGCCGCTTTGAACGGCTTGTGTCCATACGGTCAGGCTGCCGGTGAGCCCGCGCAGCTTGACCTGCGCCTCGGCGGCGGCGGCGTTATAATGGTTCCACTGCTGCTGAAAGCGCGGTTCGGCCTGCAACAGCTTGATATCCTCATGCCCCTGCACCGACTCGACCAGCATCGCATTGCGCAGCGAGGCTTCGCGCGTAGCCTCGGTCGCATAGGCACGCAGTCGTCGCTGCGCGAGGAGGCCCGGCGCGAGCAGCAGGACGAGCGCGGTCAGCGGCACCAGCGCCAGCGGCCCTGCGATGAACCAGAAAATGACAAGGAAGAGCAGGAAGAAGGGCAGGTCGACGACCGCCGAGACGGTGGACGAGGTCAGGAGGTCGCGGACCTGTTCCAGATCGCGCAGCTGCGCGATGAAGGCACCGGTCGATGCCGGGCGATCGCGCGTCCGGACCCGCAGCGCGTGTCCGAAGACCTCGTCGGACATCCGCAGGTCGGCCCGCTTGCCGAGGATATCGGTGATGCGCATCCGCAGGCGGCGAAACAGAAAATCGAACAGGATCGCCAACAATACCCCGCTGAAGAGAATATAGAGGGTGGGGTAGGATTGGGCCGGAATGACGCGGTCATAGACCTGCATCGAAAAGATCACGCCGGACAGCGCCAACAGATTGGCGAAAAGCGATGCGATCAGGACATGCGAATAGGAGCGGAGGTCACGCGTCAGGATCCGCCGCAGCCAATGCTCCTCGAACGGCCGGATATAGGCGTCGACCCGCGCATCGCGCCGCGACTTGGCGGGGCGCGGGACAATGATCCGCGCCGCCGCTTCGGCAAGTTCGGCTGCCCCGATCGGCTGTTCGAGCCCGCCTTCGCCGACCAGCGTGACGAGCGCGCCGCCTTGGCCGTCGACGGCCTTTGCGACGGCGAGGCCGCCGCCCTTGAATTCGACGATCAGCGGCAGGCGCTCGGGCGCCAGTTGCATCTCGCGCGGGGGCAGGAAGCGCAGGCGCAAGCCGGCGCCGCGGGCGAGTTGGCGGACCTGTTCTTCCTCGTCGGCATCGCGACGCCACAAACCGGCGCGGCGGGCCTGTTCGCTCGCGGTTGGCAGACGGTAGTGGCGTGCGACGATCGCCAGCGCCTCGCTCCAGCGGTCGATATCGACCGGTGTCGATCCGATCGCGTCGGTCATGGCCCGACCCCGCGCATGCCGTCGTCGGGCACGCCGAATGTCTCGCGCACGCGCCCCGCGTGATACAGGCAGTCGAGCTGCAGCCGCCGCTGGTCGAAGCGCGCATTGACCAGGTCGAAGCGCGCCTGATGCAGTTCCTGTTGCGCGTTGAGCAGGTCGACCAGCGTGCGCGTCCCCATGTCGAGATATTGCAGGCGATAGAGGCGGCTGGTTTCGTCCATGGCGGTCTGCCGCGTGGTCAGCGTCTCGATCACCGCGTCGAGGCTCGACACCTGGCGCTGGCTTTCGGCGAGCAACCGCCCGACCTCGTTGCGTACCCGTTGTTCGGCGGCATCGGCGGCGGCGAGCGAATAGCCCGCGCCCCGCCGCCGCGCCTTTCGCGCCCCGCCACTGTAGAGCGGTGTGGTGACCCGCACGCCGAAATTATATTCGGCACGATTCGAAAAGGGATCGTCGATCGCCGCGCCGCCACCGGCGCCGACCGCGACCGTCGGCAAGCCCTCGGCGCGGCTGCGTTCATATTCGGCGAAGGCCTGGTCGCGGGCCGCCTGCGCTTGCAGATAGGCCGGTACCGAAGTCCATTCGGGTTCGCCGCGCGCGCAAGAACCCTCGAGCCCCATCACCGGATCGAGCGAAACCTCGGGTGCGACCTGGCGCCCGATCAGGAAGGCGAGGTTGCTGTCCCAGCGGCGGCGCTCGGCCTCGATTTCGAGCAAAGTGACCTCGGCCGCCTGTACGCGCGCGCGCGCCTGCAGCGCGTCGGACTTGGTCGTGGCGCCAAGGCGGAAGCGGTGGCCGACCAGATCGTTGATGTCGCGGATATTCGCCAGTTGTTCGAGCGCCACCTCGCGCAGCACCCGATCGCGCTGGATTTCGATCACCGCATAGCTGGTGTCGCGGATAAGCGCGTCGATGGCGAAGAGGAGATCGGCACGGCTGGCGCGAGTCCCCGCTTCGGCAAAGGCGACCGAACTTTTGACCTTGCCGAAGTCGAAGAGCATCTGCGACGCCGACAGCGTCGCGCGCGGGCGCCAGTTGGCGCGTGCAAGATTGTCATAGCCGGTATCGACGCCGCCGCTGATCTGGGGGCGGTAGCCGGCTTCGGCGACATCCACATCTTCGTCGCTCGCGCGAACGATGTCGGCCCCTTCGCTGACCGAAGGGTGCCAGCGGACGGCTTCGCGAACGGCGTCTTCCCATCGGAGGGGTTCGGATGTCGTGATCGTGGTCGCCGTCAGGAGCGGCAGGAGCAGCACTGCCAACACGCGGCACCGGCGCCCTGCGACGCTTTTTCGGCATTCTCTCCATCTCGCGACCGGCATCGGCCCTCCGAAATATCGCTCAAGACATCTAGCGTGTCATTCGAACGTACATCCAGTATTTTCGATGCACGTTTCGCAGCAATATTTCGCATTTCTAGGTTAACGAGCTGTTATTGGAAAGATCGCGATCTTCCTCCAATTGGATAGTTAGGTAGCTAAGAGGATCATAGATATCCGAGTTTACTGGTTCTATCAGGGAGTTATCTTGCGCAAATGGGGTGTCGGCGGGGTCGATGCGGCCCTGTTCACTTTCGCCAGTTCGTTCGAGATATGCGTCGAGTAGAGCAACAAGATCGCCGCGGCCTTCGAACAGGTCATAGGCGAGATGGCCGCTTCCGCCGTCGTCAGTGGGGGCGACGCTGTCTGTTTCGATCGCAGCGAACTCGCCGAGTGCGACCACATCGTCATCGCCCGCCATCATCTCCACGCCGGACATGCGGGCACCCACACCGTCCACGTCGACCGTGATATCGAGCGTCGCCTCGACCGTCTCACCATTGGGCAGGCGGATCTGATAGGTGAAGCTGTCGATCTGGTCGGTGGTGAAATGATCGAGATCGGGATCGACCTCATAGCTGTAATTGCCGCTGGCATCGACGGTGAGCACACCAAAATCGCCGGTGATCGACACCGGGGTGTTGCCGATTTCGACGAAGCCGGTGCCGGTATCGACGAGGATCGCGCTGAACGCCGACCCGGTCACGTCGTTGTCGAGCAGGTTGCCCTGCGCGTCGGTCGCGGTGTCGAGCTCGAACTGGTCGAGATGCGTCACCGTCTGGTCGAGCCGGACCACAGAGTCATAACCCAGCCCCAGCACGTTCCGGCTGCTCACCGTGATGCTGTAGTTTCCGGGGGCGAGGTCGTTGAAGGTGACCACCGCGCCCGTACCGATCCCCGCCACATTGGCGAGCGCGACGACCACGATCGGGGCGCCGACGATGTTGCCGGCACCGTCGCGCAGCGTGACGGTATAGCTCGGCAGCACCGACAGCCCTTCGCTGGTGTCGATGATCAGCCGCGCGTCGGACTGGCTGTTGGCCGCCACGGTGAAGGACGCGACGTCGGTATCGACGCTCGGGACGATCACTCCCGGGCCGTTGTTCAGCGTGAACAGACCCGCCGAGGAGGTGGTGACGACATTCTCATAGGTCACCGACACCGAGTTGCTGTCATCGACCGCGACGGGGCTGCCGCTGACGTCGGGGCTGCCGATCGCGATCGTCAGCTGGGCGCTTTCCTCGGCGCCGCTCGGGTGCCGCAGCGTATAGGTAAAGGTCTCGGTCGCGCCGATATTGGCGGCGTCCTCGCTCGGCGTATAGACATAGCTGCCGTCGAGATCGATGACGAGCGTGCCATATTCGCCGACGATCGTGGTGCCATCGGCGGTGACCTGCGTGGTCACGCCGTCGACCGTGACGCTGCCGACGACCGTGCCCGGAGGCGCCATGTCGGTCGCGCCGCCGGCGCCCGGATCGGTGATGACGTTGCCCTCGGCCGCGATCGGATCGATGTCGGCGATCTGGGTATAGTCGCGGTCGGTGCCGTTCACCTCGAGCGTGCCGAGCACGCCGGCACCGACGAGCCCGCCAAAGGTCACGAAGGCACGATATTCGCCCGGACCGAAGATATCGCTCGCCGAAATATCGCCGTTGAGCAGCCCGAGGTCGAGCAGCGTCAGCTCGCCGTCGCCGCCGACGCCGACCCATTCGCCGTCGATCAGCTGCTGGACGACGACCTGATAGTTGGCCGCGACGCCGATATCGAGCAGGCCGCCATATTCGAAATCGGCCTCCAGCTCGTGGCCGGGTTCGACCTCGAACAGCACCGGCTGGATGCCCAGCAACTGTAGCCCGAGCACGCTGAGCCCCGGATCGATACCCGCGAGCGACAGCAGCAGGACATAATTGGCCTCACCGACGTCGACCGCGGTTTCGACCGGCACCAGGTCGAGCCCGGCGCTGTCGCTGTTGTCGAACGCGTCGAAAATATCGGGCGCAGCCGCGTCGACAGGGTCGGATTCATTGCCGGCCTCGTCGGTCTGCGTGACGACGAGCGTCTCACCATTCACGCGCGCGGGGATCGTGACGCTATAGCTGCCGTCGGGCTGGACGGTGCCCGTGCCTAGTATGGTTTCGCCGTCGACATCATAGACGGTGATCGTGGCGCCGGCCTCGCCGGTGCCGGTTACAATCGTGCCGGTGGCGTCGTCGACATCGGCGGTGGGCGCATCGGG
>NZ_LYVN01000186.1 GCF_001990265.1 Sphingopyxis sp. KK2 | reverse complement strand
CCGCCTGCAGGCGGAGCAACAGCCCGAAATTGCCCGAGGCCGGCAGTATGTCGGCGCCCGGCCAGTCGGTGGGCCATTCTGCGCGCGTGGCGACGCGGCGGAAACCGGCGGGCAGCGGCAAGGCCCGGTCGCGCACCGTACCCGGAACCAGCGCAAAACCGCTGAAGGGCGGTCCGCCCGCGAATTTCGACCCGGTCATCAGCATGATGCAGCCGAGCGCGAGGTAGTGGCGGACGGCGGCGGGCGCGATGCGCAACTGACAGGCGTCGACGACGATCGTCACCGCGTCGCCGAATGCGCTGGCGAGGCGCTCGACGTCGGGGAGGACGGGCAGCGTCAGCCCCGATTTCGACCCGTGGACGACATGGATGATCGGTCGGCGACCGCGCGCGATGGCGGTTTGCGCCGCGATGGCGAGATCGTCGGCGACAAGCGCCGAGGCGCGGGGGCGTCCCGCCGCATCGCGCACCGCGATATCGATCAACTCGGTCCCGGCAAAGGCGGGGTCGATCGCGGTCTGGGCGACGACGCGCGCGCCGGTCGCCGTCTCTTCGGCGAAGAAGCGCCCGGCGGCGCTATGGACGCAGCCGCTGCCAACCTCGTCGCGGCCGAGCAATATGGCGGTGATCGGCCTTCCGTCATGCGCGGCGGCAAGGCCGACATATTCGAGGTCGGTCCCCGATGCGGCAAAGACGACCGCAGTGTCGGGCACCGCAAAGACCTCGGTCAGCCGGAACCGCAGGATAGCGAGCGCTTCGGCATAGTCGCCGATGGCGACGGGGCGGTCGAGCCCATGGTGCCAGCGGTCGAGCAAGGTCTGGAAGCCATGGTCCGAAATGCTGCTGATCGTCGACGAGCCATAAGCGAGGGCGTCCGACGGCAGCACGCTGGCATAATATTGGTTGCGGCCGTCGGCGTCGGGCCGGATCCGCGCGTCGCCGCCGCTGGTGAGGACCGTCGCCAGCCGCGCCGCATAGCGTTTGGCGGGCGGGAGGCGGGGTTCGTCGGCGGCAATCGCGTTGAGCAGCATCGGGGCGCGGTCCTTGGAGGAGGGGAAGGCTCCGCATGTACCGCTCGAACATGACAGTGATTTGGCGTTTTGGTTTCAGCGCCGTCACCAAAGGGTCATGCCGCTGCAACCTCCGCGTGGTCAAACCGCCTTATGCGAACCACATCTCTTCAGCCTACGCGGCTCACCGACGCCATCCGCAATCAGCGGCTGCTCTTCATCGCCAAACATGCGCGCTGGACCGGTGCGCTGCATCCCGAGGACGGCAATCACGCGCTCTATCACCGCGAAATCCGCGAGATATTGGAGCGGCTCGGCCTGCCGCTGCTGGTCGCCGACAGCTATGACATCCTGTTCGACCGGCCCGACGCCGACTTCGTCTTCCCGCTGCTCAACCGCGGCGGCTTCTTCAATTCGGAGATGCTGCTGCCCTTGCTCTGCAATCGCATGGGTCTGCCCTATGTCGGCGCGTCGCCGATCGTGCGCGGGCTGTCCGACGACAAGCATCTGACCAAGCTGGAGGCTGCCGCACGCGGTATCCCGACCGCGCCATGGGCGCTGTTCCGCCGTGGCGCGCCGATCGACGTGTCGCGCTGCCCGCCCGCCGCGCGCTGGGTAATCAAGCCGAACAACAGCTCGGCCTCATGGGGCATCCGCGACGCGCACGACCGCGTCGAACTCGCGCAGGCGGTCGCCGAGATTCACGCACTCGACCATGACGCGATCGTCGAACCCTTTATTTCGGGCAGCGATGTCGAGGTTCCGGTAATCACGATCGATGGCGCGCCCGCGATGCTGCCGATGATGATCTTCGAACAGGCCGACCCGACGCATCTGCGCACTTATCAGGAAAAGCGTGACCTCGTCGATCGCAGCGCCAAATATAGCCTCAAATTGCTCGATGCGCCCGAGATCGGTGCGCGCATCGCCGCGATGACGGTGCAGATGGCCGAAGTCTTCCGCCCCTTCGATTTCGGGCGTTTCGAGTTCCGGGTCGATTTCGACACCGGCGAGGTGCGGCTGCTCGAGGTCAATCTCAACTGCAATTTGTGGTCGGAAAAGGTTTTCGGTCGCGCTGCCGTCGCCGCTGGCTTCAGCCAGGCCGACCTGATCGAGACGATCGTCGCCGAAAGCATGATCCGCCAACTGGCGCCAGCCGCGGCGCGGAGGGACGCGGCATGAGCGGCCAGAAAACAGGATTGGGCTCGATCCTGATCCTCGCCGGCCGCCGTCCGGGTGCGGTCGACGCGCTGGCCGAGGCGCATGGCGTCGCCGACAAATGCCTGGTGTCCGTCGCCGGCCGCCCGATGATCGCGCATGTGCTTGCCGGTGCGGCCGCGACCGATGCAACGCGCATTTTTGTGTCGAGCCATCATGAGACGCTGGCCGACGACCTGGGCGATATCGTCGTCGATAGCCTCGGTGATCGGCTTGTCTTCGTACCCGCCGCCGACAATCTTGCGGATTCGGTGCTCGCGGTGGCGGGGCAGGCCGATTTCCCGCTGCTCATCACGACCGCCGACAATTGCCTGCTGAGCCCCGCGACGATCGCCGAGATCGGCGCCGAAGCGGCGCGGCTCGGTGCCGAGGCCGGGGTCGCGCTGGCGCGGCGCGAGGATGTGCTGGCGGCGCATCCAGAGGGACAGCGGCGTTTCTATGAATTTTCCGACGTCGCGGTGTCGAATTGCAATGCTTATTGGATCGGCCACCCCGGCGCGCTCAAGGCGGCCGAAGCGTTTCGCGGCGGCGGCCAGTTCGTCAAGAAGCCGGTGCGGGTGATGCAGGCATTCGGGCTGGTCAACCTGTTGCGCTTTCGCTTCGGTCTCGGCCCGATCCACCATATCTTCGCGCGCATCTCGCGGCATCTGAAGGTCGAGGTTGCGGCCTTGCTGGTGCGCGACGGCGCGACCGCGGTCGACGTCGACAACGAACGGTCGTTGCGCGCGACCGAGGCGATCATGGAAAGGCGCCGGCCGCCGCAGCGACCGGATGCCGAGCTTTTACTTGGCCTTGACCACGCGGGCCGACTTGATCATCGCCTTGCCGATGCCGGTCTCGTTGGCTGACACGGTCAGGCAATTGCCCTTGAACTTGGGCTTGTCGCACAGCTCCCAGGTTTCGCCGGGAAAGACGGCGATGCTGCCGACGAGGAAGTCGTGCTGCAGCGACGGTTCGTCCTTTTCTAGGCGATAGGAATCGCCGTCGAACTTCTGGCCTTCGAACAGGGTCAGCGTGCCCTCGATCGTTTTGCTATTGTTCTGGGCCGCAAGCGGCGTGGCGACGAGCGCCAGGCCCAAGGCCGCAGCAGCTAGCGTGATGAAACGGGTCATGCGGAATCTCCTTGTTCCGCTTGTCATGGCGGAAAAATATGGCCGGCGTCAACTGGTTGACGCCGGCCGAAAGCACCCGTTCGTTTCAGGAGGAGAGGGTCGTCAATCGGCGACCCAATTGCCGTGGAAGCCCGGCGGGACGCGGTGCGGCAAGTGGATCACCGCCTGCGGCGCGCCGGTGAAATCGTCGGCGTTCAGGATGACGAGGTCGGTGGTCTCATCATTCATGTCGACCACCAGCCCGATCAGCCAGCCGTCATCCTCGGCGCCGTCGGCGCTGCGCGGCACGAAGACGAATTCGCCGGGGTGGCGGCCGGGGCCGAAATCGTGCGCGTTGGTCGTGCCGGCGTCGAGGTCGTGGCGGAACAGCCGCGTTTCGGCGAGTGCCCATTCGCTCGATTGCGCATCGGGAATGGCGACGCTGTAGGCGTAGCGATAGGGGCGGGTCGTCAACCGTTCGTCATAGCGCGGGAATTCCTGTGCATGATCGTGGATGACCGTGCGCACCGTCGTGCCGGCGACCGGAGCGATCGTCCAGCGTTCCATCCGCGACTTTTCGCTGTCGGGGCCGCGCTTCGAGCTTGCGAACATCGTCTCGTGCGCGACGACGTCGACGATCACCTTGCCGTCTTCGGTCTCGAAGGCGTTGGCGGGGTGGAAGACGTAACAGGGTTCGACCGGCACCCAGATGATATCCTCGGCATTGCCCTTCCGGGGGAGGAGGCCGACACGGGCCTGGTGCGCGTCGTTCCACGCATAGGGGAAACGATAGCCCGCGAGCAGCATCTTCATCGAGAAGGTTACCGGCAGGTCGAACACGAGCACGTAATTCTCGGTGATCGCGCAGTCGTGGATCGACGGGCCGTCGCTGACCGGAATCGCGAGTTCGCGGACGACATGCGCGTCCTTGTCGAGCACGACATGCCAGATCTTGTTGGGCTCGTCGCCGCGATAGGTGATCGCGTGCATTTCGTCGGTGAACGGGTCGTGATGCGGGTGCGCGGTATAGCCGTTCACCAGCGTGCCGTCGAAGGGGTTGTGGGCGATCGTGTTCAGTTCATAGCCGAGTTCGACCGGCTTTCCGCCCGCCTCGACGATCGCAAAGGTCCGGCCTGCGAGCCCGACGACGTTGGTGTTCGGCGCGTCGTTGGTGGCGTGACGCGGGCCGGGAGGCAGTTCCTCGCCCAGCGCTCCGCAGGCCTCGCTGCCGCGCACCCAGCGGTTCCGATACCAGTCGGCCTTGCCGCCCGCGATGCGAATGCCATGGACCATGCCGGCGCCGCTGAACCAGTGATAGCTCGCGGGATCGGGTGCGATCGCGGGGTTGGGGCCGTTGCGCAGATAGCGGCCGGTGAGTGCGGCGGGGATTTCGCCGTCGACGCGCAGTTCCTCGAGCGTGAATTCCTCGGTCATCGGCTGGTGGATGCCGGTGAGGAAGGGGTGCGCGTCGGTGGGGCGGGGGAGGCGCTTGCGGTTGAAGTCGGCGACCTTGCCGATGCCTTTGACGACGGCGCCGCGGATGAGGGTTTCGACATTGCTAGCCATGGGGATGCTCCTTACGGAAGTTGGCGAAGGTGCCGCGTAGCGAGGGGTTGCGCGGCCGACTCGTTATGTTTACAGTGACAACATATGACCGACAAAGATAACAGTGTCAACTTGAAAAGCGACGGCGCGAAAGCGGCGGGCGCTTACCATCACGGCGACCTGCGCGCCGCAGTCATCGCGGCGGGGCTCGCGCGGCTGCAGAGCGGCGACGACGGCGAGCTGGGGCTGCGCGCGCTGGCGCGCGACGTCGGGGTAAGCGCGACCGCACTTTACCGCCATTTTCCCGACAAGGAGGCGCTGCTCGACGCGCTCGCGGACGAGGGGCTGCGGCGGCTCGGCGCGCTGCAGGCGCAGGCGTGGCTGAAGGCCGGCGGCGGGATCGCGGGCTTCAAGGCGACCGGCGCCGCCTATGTGCGTTTCGCGCATGACGAACCCGCGCTCTTCCGCCTGAGCTTCACGCGCCAGATGCCCGATCGCAAGGAGGGCGGCGACGGCGGCGAAGTGGCCTATAACCTGCTCCGCGCCGGGGTCGGCGAAGCTTTGCCGGGAGTAAAGGACCCCGATGTTGCCGCCTTGCACGCCTGGTCGCTCGTCCATGGCCTCGCGATGCTGATCCTCGACCGGCGCATCGACTGGGACGAAGCGCTGGTCGATCGCGTCGTCGGGCTGACCTTCGGCGGCGTCGACTGACACTCGGCGCGGTGGGCGCGTCCCGCCGCAAAACATCGGCATCGCTGCTTATGTTAGCGGTTTATTTGCCATTTTCGGCGAATCTTGCGGCATGACGCGACCGCTACCCCCCAAGGTCGAGATGCTGTTCTGGTCTCTTTTGACGGCGCTGGGCTATTTCCTGCTCGCCACCCTTTCGCTCGCCGCGACCAAGGGCGCCGACAATATCGCCGCGGTATGGCCGCCATCGGGCTATCTGCTCGCGATGTTGCTGCTTGCGCCGGCCGGCGCGCGGGTCGGAGCCTTTGTCGGCATGGTCACCGCGAGCGTCAGCGCCAATATGCTCGGCGGCGCGCCGCTGTCGCTGTCGGCCGCCTTCACCTTTGCCAATGCCGTCGAGGGCGCGGTGGCGCTGTGGATCATCGAGCATCGCGAACGCGGCACGCTGTCGTTTATGGTGCCGCGTTCGGTCGGAAGTTTCTGCATCGCCGCGCTGACCGCGAGCTTCGCCAGCGCGGGCCTTGCCGCGCTGCTGACCGGCGGCGGGTTCGAATTCTTCCGCTCGTGGCTGACCACGGTCGCGCTGGGGATGATGAT
>NZ_LYVN01000185.1 GCF_001990265.1 Sphingopyxis sp. KK2 | reverse complement strand
GTATAGCCGCGCACCGACGAACTGCGCCCGCCGCGCCGTTCGCTGACGATGACGCGGCCGGGCTTGAAATCGGTTTCGGTCAGGCCCTGCGCCTTGAGCGCGGCGATCACCGCATTGGCTTTCGCGCTGTTGGCGCGCAGCGCGGCTTCGGGGCTGTCGCTGTCGTCGCTGGCGATTTCGACGGTGAAGCGCGCGATATCGGCGGGGGCGGTGACGACCTCGCGGAGCTGGAAGCTGGTGACGGGGGCATCGACGCGCGGGTCGCCGAACATGGCGAAGCCGGTGGCGTCGTCCTGTGCCTGGGCCGGCGCGGCGAGCGCGGCGAGGAGCAGGGCGGCAATGGTGCGGCGTGCGGCGATCATGGGCGAGTCCCTCCCGATGGTTGTGCGCGCAGGCTGTCGGGTGCGGGCGCCGGCGTCAATCGGCGATTGCGGGGCTTTTGGGTGGGAAAGGGACGGTCCTTGAATCCTCCCTGTCGCGAAGCGATGGGGAGGTGGCAGCGCGAAGCGCTGACGGAGGGGCCATGACGCAACGTTGCTGGCCCCTCCACCACTCGCTTCGCGAGCGGTCCCCCTCCCCATGGCCTTCGGCCACAGGGAGGATACTACCCTCAACCCATATCCAGCGATGCCGCGATCGCGTCCCATACCTGCGCGAGGTCGGTGGGGGTGATGCCATAGGGGGGCATGACGTACACCGTATTGCCGAGCGGGCGGAGGAGGACGCCGCGGTCGCGGTAGAAGGCGATCAGGCGCGGGGCGAGGTTCGAGAGATAGCCGGCGTCGCGCGCGGCGATATCGAAGGCGGCGATGGTGCCGAGGCGGCGGGGGTTTTCGACGCGCGGGTCGTGCGCGAGCATCGACAGATGCGCGCCCTGCGCGTCGGCGAGCGTGTCGATGCGATGCTGCACCGGCTCGTCGCGCCAGATGGCGAGATTGGCGGCGGCGGCGGCGCAGGCGATCGGGTTCGCGGTGTAACTGCTCGAATGATAGAAGGTCTTCGCGCGGTCGGTCGACCAATGCGCCTGGAAAATCGGCTCGATACAGAGGGTTACCGCGAGCGGCATCGCGCCGCCGGTCAGCCCCTTCGACAGGCAGACGATGTCGGGAATGACGCCGGCCTGGTCGCAGGCGAAGCGCGTGCCGGTGCGCCCCCAGCCGGTCATCACCTCGTCGGCGATGAAGAGCACATTGTGGCGCGAACAGATGGCGCGCATCTCGGCGAGCACCCAAGCGGGGTAGATCAGCATGCCGCCGGCGCCGAGGATCAGCGGTTCGACGATGAAGGCTGCGGGCTTTTTTGAGCAGGCGGCTTCGAGCGCGTCGAGCGTCGCCCGTTCCATGCCTTCATGCGGAAAGGGAACAGTGTCAACATCGAACAGCAGGGGCTGCCAGGCGCGGTTGTAGACGCCGCGCTCGCCGACCGACATCGTGCCGATCGTATCGCCATGATAGCTATGTTCGAGGACGAGGATGCGGCTGCGCGGCTCGCCGATATTGTACCAATAGCCAAGCGCCATCTTGAGTGCGACCTCGACGCTGGTCGACCCCGAGTCCGAAAAGAAGACGCGGGTGAGCGGGTCGGGGGTGATGCGGATGAGCTCGGCGGCGAGGGTTTCGGCGGGTTCGTGCGTCCAGCCGGCGAAGATGAGCTGGTCGAGCTTTTCCGACTGGTCGCGGATCGCCGCCATGATCCGCGGATGCGCGTGGCCGTGGGTGGTGACCCACCAGCTCGAGATCGCGTCGATCCAGTAGTGGCCGTTCGCGTCGTAGAGGCGCGCGCCTTCGCCGCGCGCGATGAGCGGGATGGTGTCGCCGAGGCCGTGCTGGGTGAAGGGGTGCCAGATGGGGGATTGGGATGCGGTCATGTCGAGCGTTCCTCTACCCGCGTTCGTCATTCCCGCGAAAGCGGGAATCCAGCTTTTTCCTTTTTCGTTCCTTTGCGCCTTTGCGTAAGATCCTTCTGTTTTCACGCAAAGGCGCAAAGGCATGAAGAAAAGAAAAAAGGAGAAGAAAGCTGGCCCCCCGCCTTCGTGGGGGTGACGAAGTTAAGTGAAATCGGAGAGGTCAAAGTTTGCAACGAAGGCCTGCACCAGATTTTCCCGCGTCAGCGGGTCGATGAGCGGCAGGCGGCCCAACCGGCGGACGCCGCTGATTTCGGCGATGATCGCTTCGCTGTCGGGGACCGCATCGCCGAGGAAGGCGAGGCCGTAGATGGGGACGCCGCGGCTTCTGAGCGCCTCGATCGTCAGCAGGCTGTGGTTGATCGTGCCGAGCGCGGTGCGCGCGCAGACGATGACCGGGAGCTGCCATTTCACGAAGAGATCGGCGTAGAGCGTGGTGCGCGTCACCGGGACGAGCGCGCCGCCGGCGCCCTCGACGATCAGATTTCCGGGCGGCGGGACGAGCGTTTCGACGTCGATGTTGACACCGTCAATTTCGGCGGCGCGATGCGGCGAGGCGGGGGTGACGAGGCGCCATGCCTCGGGCAGCACGGCCACGCCGGCGAGACGCGCGACGACCTCGCTGTCGGTTTCCTCCTCGAGCCCCGACTGGATCGGTTTCCAGTAGGGCGCGCCGGTCGCCTGCGCCAAAGCCGCGGAAAAGATGGTTTTCCCGATGCCGGTGTCGGTGCCGGTGACGACGAAGCGGGTCATGCGGCGGCCATCGCGCCGGCGAGCGTATCGGCCAGTACGTCGATGTTACGCTCGTCAACATTGAGCGTGATCGCGACGCGCAGCCGGGCGGTGCCATGCGGCACCGTGGGCGGGCGGATGCCGCGCACGTCGAAGCCCGCGTACTGCAGCGCGCCGGCGATGCGCATCGTGCGGGCGTTGTCGCCGATGACGACGGGGATGACCTGCGACCCGCTGGCGGGGACGCCGAGCGTGCCGAGGCGCGTTTCGGCGTGGCGGACGAGCTCGTGCAGGCGCGCGGGGCGTTCGGGCTCGTTCGCGACGATTTCGAGCGCCTGGCGGACGAGCCACGCCATCAGCGGCGAGGGCGCGGTCGAGAAGATGAAGGGGCGGCCGCGGTTGACGATGAAGTCGCGGACGATTTGCGGGCCGCAGAGCAGCGCGCCCTCGCAGCCGAGCGCCTTGCCGCAGGTGTGGAGGGTGACGAGATTGTCGCGGCCCGCGATGTCATGCGCGAGGCCCTGTCCGGCGGGGCCGTAAACGCCGGTTGCGTGCGCCTCGTCGACGACGAGCACCGCGTCATGGCGGTCGGCGACGGCGGCGAGATCGGCGAGCGGGGCCCGGTCGCCGTCCATCGAATAGAGGCTTTCGACCGCGATCCACGGGGTGCCGGTGCCGCCGCGCGCGCGCCAAGCGGCGATGGCGTCGGCGAAGGATTGCGGGTCGTTGTGCGCGGCGGCGGCGCGGTCGGCGCGGCCGAGCTTCATCCCGTCATGCGCGCTGGCGTGGATCAGCTCGTCGTGGACGACGAGGTCGCCGCGTTGCGGCAGGGTGGCGAACAGCGCGGCATTGGCGGCGAAGCCGGTGGGGAAGAAGAGCGCGGCGTCGCTGCCATAATGGCGCGCGGCGTGCGCTTCGAGCGCTTCATGCTCGGCATGATTGCCGCGCAGCAGGCGCGAGCCGCCCGAGCCGGCGGGGATGCCGCGGCGCAGCCCCTCGGTCAGCGCTTCGCTGAGCAGATAGGAAGCGGCGAGGCCGAGATAGTCGTTCGACGCGAAGTCGAGGCCGGCGCGTGGGGCAAGCGCGCGGCGGCGGCTTTCGGCGGCGAGGCCGGCGAGATCGGCGTGATGGGCGGCGAAGGGGGAGGTCACCATCTTGTTCCTGCTGCGGAGATTGTCGCGAGGCGCCATAACGGGCTTTCCGTCGCCGCGCGAGTGACGGATTCCGTTACGGTATCGCGCCGCCCGATCGCAGCGCCTGCCGCTCTTCGGCGGTCAGGCGGCGGGGCGGGGCGACCGGTTCGAGCGTTGCGGGGTCGAAGAGCGCGCAGCGGCGGCGATCGCCCGAGATCATGTCCTTGACCATGCGCGGGAAGAAGCGGCGCATCAGCCGGCCCATGCTCATTTTCGGCAGCGCGCTGGTGTCGCCGCTGCCGTCCTGCGTGAACAAATGGCCGAGCGGCGGGCCGGTAAGCGCATCGCGCTTCGCCGGGTCGCACGCCGCGAGCTGGGTCGTGATGTACGGTATCCGGCCGTTGGCGTAGGTGTTGAACAAGGGCATGCCGCAGCAGGATGCGTACCAGCGCAGGGTCGGCTTGTCGGTCATGTGGAGGCAGGCGAGCCGATCGCGGCCGGTGTCGAGGCGCATTTTGGCGCAGCGCGACTGGTAGAGCGCGCTGCCGCCATGCGCGTCCAGCATATCGGCGTGGCCGAGATGGCGCGTCAGATCCTGGCAGTCGGTGCAATGGCATATGACATGGTCGCCCTGACCGGGGCCGACATCGCGCAGCGTCCCGGAAACGGCGCCGCATCGGCATGCGAAGGCGAGGTCGGAGGCCATGCTCCGGTCCTAGCGCGTCGTCCGCCGATGCGGAAGGCCGTTGGTCCTCCCCGTGGCCTGTGGCCACAGGGAGGATATTCCCGTCAGTTCTTCGACTTGTCGACGAGCTGGTTCTTGGCGATCCACGGCATCATCGCGCGCAGTTCGCCGCCGACCTGTTCGATCGGGTGCGCGGCGGCGGCCTTGCGGCTCGCCTTCAGCTCGGGCTGGCCGGCCTGGTTGTCGAGCACGAAATCCTTCACGAAGCGGCCCGACTGGATGTCCTGAAGCACGCGCTTCATTTCCTTCTTGGTCTCTTCGGTGATGATGCGCGGGCCGGTCTTGATGTCGCCATATTCGGCGGTGTTCGAGATCGAGTAGCGCATGTTCGCGATGCCGCCTTCATAGAGGAGGTCGACGATCAGCTTGGTTTCGTGGAGGCATTCGAAATAGGCCATTTCGGGGGCATAGCCCGCCTCGACCAGCGTTTCGAAGCCCGCCTGGATGAGGTGGGTGATGCCACCACACAGCACCGCCTGTTCGCCGAAGAGGTCGGTTTCGCACTCTTCCTTGAAGGTCGTTTCGATGATGCCGCTGCGGCCGCCGCCGACCGCCGAGGCGTAGCTGAGCGCCAGCGCCTTGGCGAAGCCGTTGCCCGACGAACCCGCACCCTGTGCTTCCTGCGCGACCGCGATCAGGCAGGGGACGCCGCCGCCCTTCTGATATTCGCTGCGCACGGTGTGGCCGGGGCCCTTGGGCGCGACCATGAAGACGTCGATGTCGGGGCGCGCCTCGATCAGGCCGAAGTGGATGTTGAGGCCGTGCGCGAAGGCGAGCGCAGCGCCGGGCTTCATGTTCGGGCCGATGTCGTCGGCGTAGATCTTTGCCTGATGCTCGTCGGGGGCGGCGATCATGATGACGTCGGCCCATTCGGCGGCTTCCTTGTTCGAAAGCACCTTGAAGCCCGCGGCCTCGGCCTTTTTCGCGGTCGCCGAACCGGGGCGGAGCGCGATCGCGACCTCCTTGACGCCGCTGTCGCGCATATTCTGCGCATGGGCATGGCCCTGGCTGCCATAGCCGACGACGGCGACCTTCTTGCCCTTGATCAGATCCTGGTCGGCGTCGCGATCGTAATAAACCTGCATTGGAAGACCCCTTCTAGTCCTTTGGCCCCGCGCGGGGGTGAGTTGGTTTGGGAGAGTGGGGCGCGACCCTTGTCGATCCCCGATGTTAACACTGTTATACGGCCTCCGCCCCCCGGGCGATGGCGACCACGCCGGTGCGGCCGACCTCGACCAGTCCGCATTCGCGCATCAGCGCGATGAAGCGGTCGACCTTGTCGCTCGTCCCGGTGATTTCGAAGATGAAGCTGGTGAGCGTCGTGTCGACGACCTTGGCGCGGAAGACGTCGGCCATGCGGAGCGCCTCGATGCGCTTGTCGCCGGTGCCCGCGACCTTCACGAGCGCGATCTCGCGTTCGACATGCGCGCCCTGGTCGGCGAGGTCGACGACATTGTGGACGGGCACGAGGCGGTCGAGCTGCGCGATGATCTGGTCGATCACCGCGGGCGGGCCCGAGGTGACGATGGTGATCCGCGACAGCGCATGATCGGCGCTGATGTCGGCGACGGTCAGGCTTTCGATATTATAGCCGCGCGCCGAGAAAAGCCCGGTGATCTTGGCAAGAATGCCCGCCTCGTTGTCGACGGTGACGGCGAGCACATGGCGCTCGCCCGCTTCGGTCTTGATTTTCATGGCTTTACTCCCCCTCCCGCAGGCGGGAGGGGCTAGG
>NZ_LYVN01000184.1 GCF_001990265.1 Sphingopyxis sp. KK2 | reverse complement strand
TCGCCGCTTCGGGCCCCACCATCTGCCCGCCCACCGCCGCGCGGATCCGCTGCGGCTCGGCAAAGGCGCGGGCGCCGGCTTCGTCGCGCGCGGCGAGCCAATCGATCAGCCCGGCGACCGTTGCGACATCGTCGGGCGGTGTCACCACTTCCCCGGCGACGCCCATGCGCTCACGCACCCAGGCGAAATAGCTCAGTTCCAGCGCCATGCGCTCAATCCATATGCTTCAGGCCGACGCGCAGATAATCCCAGCCGGTGATCAGCGTCAGCACCGCGGCGCCCCACAAGGAAACGAGGCCGACGGTCTTGATCCACGCCATCGCGGGCAGCGCCCCCGCGAGGATCAGCGCGCCAAAGGCGACGAGCTGGAAGGTCGTCTTCCATTTGGCGAGCTTGGTCACCGGCATCGACACCTGCAACGTCGCAAGGAATTCGCGCAGCCCCGACACGATGATCTCGCGCAGCAGGATCATCAGCGCGGCGATGACATGATAACCGTCGATATCGCGGGTGAAGACGAGCAGCAGGATCACCGCCGCGATCATGATCTTGTCGGCGATCGGGTCGAGGAAAGCGCCCAGCCGCGACACGATCCCGCGCGATCGTGCAACATAGCCGTCAAAATAATCGGTAATGCCCATCAGGCAATAGAGGACGAAGGCGAGCGCATAATCGATCGCCAGCGGCTGGTGCGCGCCGATGCGTATGCCCGGCCACAGCAGGAACAGCAGGATGGGCACCGCCAGGATGCGCGACAAGGTCAGGATATTCGGAAGGCTGAGCATGACCCCTGTTTCCCGCTCGCGCGGCCTTTTGGCTTTGACCCTGTCGTCCCTAGCCGATAAGCCCGCCGCGCGACAACCAGTTTGCCTTGCCGGGCACGGGTCGCCGGTTGGTGGGGTTACCAGAATGGGTTTTGCATGATCGGTTCCTTCGCGCTGATGAAGCAACGCCGGTTCCTGCCTCTTTTCACGACGCAGTTCCTCAACGCCTTCAACGACAATTTCTACAAGATGGCCGTGGTCATGCTGGCGACCTACGCCATCTACACCACGCCGCAGGACGTCGCCTGGTTCAACGCGCTCGTCGGCGGGCTGTTCATCCTGCCCTTCTTCCTCTTTTCCGCGCTCGCCGGACAACTCGCCGACAGCCACGACAAGGCGATGATGATCCGCATCATCAAGACCGCCGAAATCTTCATCATGCTCGTCGGCGCCGTCGGCATCTGGCTGCACAATGTGCCGCTCATGCTGCTCGCGCTGTTCGCGATGGGCATGCATTCGACCTTCTTCGGCCCGATCAAATATGCGATCCTGCCGCAGCATCTCGAGGAGGACGAGGTGCTGTCGGGCACCGGCTGGGTCGAGGCGGGTACCTATATCGCCATTCTCGGCGGCACCATCGCCGGCGGGCTGATCCATCCCAAGATCGCGATTTTCGGCATTTTCGCGGTCGCGATCATCGGCCGCATCACCGCCTCCTACGTCCCGCCCGCGCCGCCCGAAAAAGAGGCCGAGGGCCTCGTCATCGACCGCAACGTCTTCCGCTCGTCGTGGCAGATCGTGAACGGCACGATGCACATCCCGCGCCTGTTCCTCGCGATCCTGTCGATCAGCTTCTTCTGGGCGATCGCCGCCATCCTCGCCGCGCAATTCCCGCCGCTGGTCAAGGACACGCTCGGCGCCGACAACACCGTCGCGACCTTGTTCACCGCGGTCTTCTCGGTCGGTGTCGCGATCGGTTCGATCATCGTCAACCGGCTGCTCAAGGGCCATGTCTCGGCGCGCTATTCGCCGGGTTCGGTGATCGTCATGGGGCTGTTCGTGCTCGACCTCTGGTGGGCGGTCGGAACCTGGCAGCACGCCGATGCCAGCCTGATGGGATGGCGCGAATTCCTCTCGATCCGCACCGGCGACCGTATCATCTTCGACCTGCTCGGCATCGCGATCGCCGGCGGAATGTTCGTCGTCCCGCTCTACGCCTTCCTCACCACCACCGTCGCCAAATCGCAGACCGCGCGCACCGTCGCCGCGAACAATATCGTCAATTCGGGCTTCATGGTCGCCGCGACGCTGCTGCTCAGCGTGCTGATCGGCATGGGGCTGACGATCGACGACACGCTGCTGATGGTCGCCGTCATGTGCATCGTCTCGGCCTTGTTGGCGTGGCGCCTGCACAAGGCCTGCGACTGAGCGGGAACGGGACGGCAGCTTTGGGGTGGAAAGCGGACATGATCTCCTCTCCCCTTGAGGGAGAGGATAGCGCAGCTTGCTCCCTTGGGAGCTAGCGAAGCTTGGAGAGGGGTGCGACGCCAGCGGACGCAAACCCCCTCTCAACTGCGGCTAGGCAGCACGCTGCCAAGCCTGCGTATCTCTCCCTCAAGGGGAGAGAGGAGTTGATCGAACGCCCGCTCCCCGATCCTCAGATCAAGAACATCATCGCCGCGGTAAAAAAGATCAAAAAGCTCTGCAGGAACAGCTTGAAGTCGCTCGACCCGACGATCAGCGGCTGCGGCGTGCGGTGCTGCGCCAGTTCATAGCGAAGCGCAGTTTCCCAGTCGCGCGGTGCTTGCATCCGCGCAATCACCAGTTTCCGGGCGGCATGCGAACGCAGCCGGTTGCGGATGTCGATGCGGATATCGGCTTCGAATTTTTCCATGCCCCGCAAAATAGAGCGCGGTTAACGAGTCGATAAGGTTAAAAAATCGTTAACGCCGACCTGTCCCGCCGGGGGACGCGCGACGTTCGACCCGTTAACGCGGCATCGGCCGCACCTTCACCGCCCTTTTGTCGTCGAGCCCGCGCTGAAAAGGCAGGCACCGCTGCGGTTTCATCCGCGGGCCGAGGCAATAGCGCACCTCGGTCAGCCAGCCGTCGCGCGCCGAAACCGCCAGCATTTCGCGCCGGATGCCGGGGTTGCGCGCGACGAACGCCTGCCGGATCGTCCCCGCGGTCTGCGGCTTGGCGGCGAGCGCCTTCATGTCGGGAAAGCGGACGGTGCGAAACAATATCTCGGCGGCGCGGAAATAGGACGCCGGATCGGGGCTCATGCAGGTGCCGTGCTTCGCCCATTCATGCTGCAGCAGCTGCGCCGACGGCGTCATGCACATATGGCGGCGCAGCACCGGCTGCGGCACGATCTTCGCGGGGCGGCACCATTGCGGATAGCCGGGGTTCGCCGCCTCGGGCCACAGTCCGTGGAGCACCCAGCCGAAGCGGCCGTTCTCGCCCGAACATTGGAAGCGGTCGCGCCCGTCCTTCGCGTTGCGCACCCCCGCGCAATGTTCGGGCGACCAGCTGAGGCTCAGCAGATAGCCCGCGATCGGCGGATTGCGCACCGGCTCGCCGCGCTTCGGCTGTTCGAGGCGCGGGATGACGGTGCGGTCGGGCGCAACGCAGGCGGGCGCTTGCGCGAGGGCGATGGTGGGGGCGAGCGCCAGCAGCGCCGCCGCGACGGCCTCACGCCAGCGCAAAATCGAGCCCGATGTCGGCGGCGGGCGCCGACTGGGTCAGCCGCCCGACCGAGACATAGGTCACCCCGGTCGCGCCGATATCGCCGATGGTGTCGAGCCGCACCCCGCCCGAGGCCTCGACCGGCACCCGGCCCGCGACGATCGCGACCGATTCGCGCAGGGCGGCGAGATCCATATTGTCGAGCAGCAGGTGCGTCGCCCCGGCGGAGAGTGCGGGTTCGACCTGATCGACGCGGTCGACCTCGACGATGATGTTCGCGATCCCGGCATCGACCGCGCGGCGCACCGCTTCCTCGACCGATCCCGCGACCGCGACATGATTGTCCTTGATCATCGCCGCGTCCCACAGGCCCATGCGGTGGTTCGTCGCGCCGCCCATCCGCGTCGCATATTTCTCCAGCACGCGCAGCCCGGGGATCGTCTTGCGCGTGTCGAGCAGGGTCGCCTTGCCCTCCAGCGCGTCGACATATTGCCGCGTCAGCGTCGCGATGCCCGACAGATGCTGCACCGTGTTCAGCGCCGACCGTTCGGCGGTGAGCATCGCGCGGGCGTTGCCCGACAGGCGCATCAGGTCGGTTCCGGCGGGCACCCGCGCGCCCTCTTCGACCAGGATTTCGATCGCCATGGCAGGATCGAGCGCGCGAAAGAAAGCTTCGGCGATCGGCAGGCCGGCGACGGTGATCGCGTCGCGGCTGTCCATCACGCCCTCGAAGCGCGCGTCCGCGGGGATCACCGCCATCGAGGTGATGTCGCCCCCCACGCCCAGATCTTCGGCAAAAGTGGCGCGGACGAAGGCGTCGAGGTCGAAGCCGGGCAGGGAAAAATCGCTCATGCCGCCCGCGATAGACGGCCGCCCGCGCAAATCAACTTGACGTTTACGTAAACTAGCGCTGACATGCACGCTACGTGGCAACTTAGACAACATCCGGAGAGGTCCATGCTATCCCCCATTTGCGCGATGCTCGGCATCGAATTCCCCCTCCTCGCCTTCTCGCACTGCCGCGACGTCGTCGTCGCGGTCTCGAAAGCGGGCGGCATGGGCGTCTTCGGCGCCGCCTCGCTCCCGCCCGAACGGCTCGAGGAAGAACTGGCGTGGATCGACGAGCATATCGGCGGCCGCCCCTATGGCGTCGACCTGATCGTCCCCAACAGCTTCGCCGGCAAGGGCGACGAAAAGACCGCGCTGCCGCCGATTCCCGACGAGCATAAAGCCTTCGTCGCGGGCCTGCTCGAAAAGCATGGCGTCGACGGTGACAGCCTCGGCGGGGTCAGCTCCAGCCTCGGCGACAATATGAGCGACGCCGGCGCCGCCGCGCTCCTCGAAGTCGCCTTCCGCCACCCGATCGGCCTGATCGCCAACGCGCTCGGCGTTCCGCCGCCGCTGATGCTCGAACTCGGCAAGCGCAACGACGTCCCCGTCGCAGCACTGGTCGGCACCCGCGACCATGCGCTGGCACAGGTGCGCGCCGGCGTCGACATCCTCGTCGTCGCGGGCGGCGAAGCCGGCGGCCACTGCGGCGAAGTCGCAACGATGGTGCTCGTTCCCGAGGTCGCCGCGGCGGTCGAGGCGGTCGGCGCCACCACCCCGATCCTCGCCGCGGGTGGTATCGTCACCGGGCGCCAGATGGCCGCGGCGATGGCGATGGGCGCGCATGGTGCGTGGACCGGCTCGGTCTGGCTGACCACGGCAGAGGCGGAGACCAACCCGGTGGTGAAGGAAAAGATGCTCGCCGCCTCGTCGCGCGACACCGTCCGCTCGAAAAGCCGCACCGGCAAACCCTCACGCCAGCTCCGCTCGCCCTGGACCGACGCCTGGGAAGCCGAAGGCGCGCCGAAGCCGCTGCCGATGCCGCTCCAGTCGCTGGTCAGCGAACCCGCGCTGCGCAAGGTCGATAAATTGTCCGAAGGCGGCCACGAAGGCGCGAAACATCTGGCGACCTATTGGGTCGGCCAGGGCGTCGGCCTCATGAACGAAGCGATGGGCGCCGGGCAGGTCGTGCAGGAATTCAAAGAGGACTGGATCGCCGCCTGCGAACGGCTGAACGGCTTTATCGGCGACTAAAAAAATCCCCGCCGAAGCGGGGATTTTCCTTCATTCGCTGACGGTCGCCTTGACGATCTTGCCGGGCTCGCGCGGCGGCTCGCCCTTCGGCAGCGCGTCGACATTCTCCATGCCTTCGATCACTTCGCCCCAGACGGTGTACTGCTTGTCGAGGAAGCGCGCGTCGTCGAAGCAAATGAAGAACTGGCTGTTCGCGCTGTTCGGGTTCTGCGAGCGCGCCATCGAGCACACGCCGCGGACATGCGGTTCGGCGTTGAATTCCTGCGGCAGGTCGGGAAGCGGGCTGCCGCCCATGCCGGTGCCCGTCGGATCGCCACCCTGCGCCATGAAGCCGGGGATCACGCGGTGGAAAACGACGCCGTCGTAAAAGCCTTCCTTGGCGAGGCCCGCGATGCGCTCGACGTGCAGCGGGGCGAGGTCGGGACGCAGGCGGATGACGACATCGCCGGTCGACAGCGACAGGGTGAGGGTCTGATCGGTCATTGGGATACTCCTGAAAAGCGGGGTTGGCGGTGCCATAGCCAAGGGCGGGGCAGATGCCACGTATAATTTGTCGATCATCGCGCACATCGTTGCCTTAAGGGCAGCGCCGGACTAGGGGGGGACCGGTTCGCGGCCGGATTTGCCGGCACAAATTGGGAGGGCCGCGCGATGGATAGACGCGAAGATGCCCTGCCCCCCGACGATGTGCTGGTCGACGAAGCCCCCGAAACCGAGCTCGACGAGGACGACCGGCTGAAGCCCGAATTCGTCCGCGACGTGATCGAGCTGGCCGAGGCTGGCGAGGAAGAGGCGGCGCGCGAACGCGTCGGACGCC
>NZ_LYVN01000183.1 GCF_001990265.1 Sphingopyxis sp. KK2 | reverse complement strand
CGCGCCGCGCCGAACGCGCGGCGGTGACGGCGGGCGCGACGCGCGATCTCAACCCGCTCGCGCTCACCTATTTGAACCGTCTGTCGGACCATCTTTTCGTGCTGACGCGCCACCTCAACGCCGCAGCGGGCGGCGACATCCTCTGGAAACCCGGCGCGACACGTTAGTATTTCGTCGCCCCCCGCCTTCGCGGGGACGATGGCCCATCGTTCCCCAAATGTTCTAGACATTCCTTCGCGCTGTAACCATATTCGCTGTCGCCGCGAAACCGAATCGCCGTCCGGGGGATTATCTGCTCATGGCCAGCCAAAAAGACGTTATATTCCCGGCCGATGACGCCGCATCGCTCGCCAGCCGCTTCGCCGCGACGCGGCGGTTGTCGCTCGATCTCGTCGCGACGCTGTCCGATGCCGATGCCAGCGCGCAGTCGATGCCCGACGCCTCGCCCGCCAAATGGCATCTCGCACACACCAGCTGGTTCTTCGAAACCTTCGTGCTGCGCGATCATGTCCCCGGCTATGCGCTGTTCGACGCGCGCTATCCCTTTCTCTTCAACAGCTATTATGAGGCCGAAGGCCCGCGCCATGCCCGCCCGCAGCGCGGCCTCCTCACGCGTCCGTCGCTCGACGAGGTGCGCGTCTGGCGCGCGCATGTCGACACCGCAGTGCAAAGCGCGATCCCCGACCTGCCGCGCGCCGCGTTGAAGCTGGTCGAACTCGGCATCCACCACGAGCAGCAGCATCAGGAACTCCTGCTCACCGACCTGAAGCATCTCTTCGCGCAGAACCCGCTTGGCCCCGCGGCATGGGAAAAAAGCGCAATCGCGAATGAAGTTGCGCAGTTTTCCGCGCCTTCGGTGCCGCCCGGTGAACCCAGCGCGATCCGCTGGGTCAAGGGCGCCGAGGGCGTGGTGTCGGTCGGCCATGGCGGCGAGGATTTCGCATTCGACTGTGAAGTTCCGCAGTTTTCGGCGCTTCTCACCCCGCACGCCTTGGCGAGCCGCCCCGTCGCCAACGGCGAGTGGCAGCAATTCATCGCCGACGGCGGTTATCACACCCCCTCGCTCTGGCTCGCCGACGGCTGGGCGTGGGTGCAGGGGCAAGATGTCCAGGCGCCGGCTTACTGGCAGGACGGCAGTCAGTTCACCCTGTCGGGCTGGCAGGATATCGACCCCGCCGCCCCGGTCACCCACATCAGTTTCTTCGAGGCCGACGCCTTTGCCAGTTGGGCCGGCGCGCGGCTGCCGACCGAAATCGAGTGGGAGGCGGCTGCCGCCTCGTTCGACCCGGCATCGGGCGACCAGCTCGATGCCGCCGGTCCGGTGCAGCCGTCGGCCGCAATCGCGACCGACATCGGGCTGCAACAGATGTTCGGCAGCGTATGGGAATGGACCGGCAGCGCCTATCGCCCCTATCCGGGCTTCCGCACCGCGCCCGGCGCGGTCGGCGAATATAATGGCAAGTTCATGAGCGGCCAGTTCGTGCTGCGCGGCGGCAGCGTCGCGACCCCGCGCGGCCACTGCCGAGCCACCTATCGCAATTTCTTCTACCCGCACCAGCGCTGGCAATTCACCGGCGTCCGGCTCGCCAAGGATCTGTGACATGAGTGTCGTTCGCCAGCTTCGCCAGGTCGATGCCGATGCCGCAGGCGTCGACATCGCCTTCCGCGCCGATGTCCATGCGGGGCTCAGCCAGGCGCAAAAGGCGGTCCCCGCGCGCTGGTTCTACGACGCGACGGGCTCGGCCTTGTTCGAGGATATCACTGCGCTCCCCGAATATTATCCGACGCGCAGCGAAACCGACCTGCTGAAGCGTCATGCGGGCGACATGGCCGCGGCGATCGGCCCCGGCCGCGCGGTGGTCGAACTCGGGTCGGGCAGTTCGAGCAAGACGCCGCTGCTGCTCGATGCGATCGCGCCTGCCGCTTATGTCCCCGTCGATATCTCGGGCGATTTCCTCCGCGACAGCGCCGACGCGCTCGCGGCGCGCTTTCCGGGGCTCGCCATTTATCCGGTCGAGGCCGATTTCACCCAGCGCGTCGCGCTGCCGCGCGAAATCTGCCCGCTGCCCAAGCTCGGTTTCTTTCCCGGTTCGACGATCGGCAACATGGTTGCGCGCACGTCGGTCGATCTCTTGCGCAATTGGCGCGAGACGCTCGGCGACGGCGCGTTGCTGCTGATTGGTGTCGACCGGATCAAGGATGTGGCGACGCTCGAGCTGGCCTATGACGATCCGGCGGGGGTGACTGCGGCGTTCAACCTCAACCTGCTCACCCGCATCAACCGCGAACTCGGCGGGACGATCCCGGTCGACAATTTCGAGCACAAGGCGGTGTGGGACGATGTCCATGCGCGCATCGAAATGCATCTCGTCGCTGCCTGCGCGATGGAGTTCATCGTCGACGGGCGCGCTTATCATATGGCGAAGGGCGAGACGATTCACAGCGAGAACAGCCATAAATATGGCCCGCGCGATGCGAATCTTCTGCTCCGCGCCGGCGGCTGGACGCCGCTTGCGACCTGGGACGATGCCGACCCCGCTTTCGCGCTGATCCTCGCGCAGGCGACCGAGTTCCGCTCGGCGCCCTGATGCTCCACCCTTGACGCGGGCTCTTGACGCTTCTGGCCGAAGCCGTAGGGGCACGGGCAGATTTTCAGCGAAAGGGACAGCAATGATCGTCGGCGTCATCGGGGCAGGGCAAATGGGCGCGGGCATCGCGCAGGTTTCGGCGGGCGCCGGGCACGATGTGCTGCTGTCCGACATCGACATCGCGCGCGCCGAAGCGGGCAAGGCGGGCATCGCCAAGGGCCTCGGCCGCCTCGTCGCCAAGGAAAAGATGACGCAGGGCGGTGCCGACGCGCTACTCGCGCGCATCACCCCGGTCGCCGACCATAGCGCCTTCGCCCCCGCCGACCTCGTCATCGAGGCCGCGACCGAGCGCGAGGAGATCAAGCGCGCGATCTTCGCGAGCGTCGGTCCGCATCTGTCGGGCACCGCAATCCTAGCCAGCAACACCAGCTCGATCCCGATCACCCGGCTGGCGCAGGCCGCGCCCGACCCGGCGCGCTTCATCGGGGTCCATTTCTTCAACCCGGTGCCCGTTATGGGGCTGATCGAGCTGATCCGCGGGCTCGCGACCAGCGACGCCACGCTCGCCACGGTCGAGGCCTATGGCCGCGGACTCGGCAAGGAAATCGTCCACGCCAATGACGCGCCGGGCTTCATCGTCAATCGCGTGCTGATGCCGCTGATCAACGAAGCGATCTTTGCTTTGGGCGAGGGCGTCGCGACGATGCAGGACATCGACGCCGGCTGCCGTTTGGGCCTCAACCATCCGATGGGCCCGATCACGCTCGCCGACTTCATCGGGCTCGACACCTGCCTCGAAATCATCCGCGTTTTGCAGTCGGGCACCGGCGATCCGAAGTTCCGCCCGGCGCCGCTGCTCGTCCAATATGTCGAGGCTGGCTGGGTCGGCAAAAAGGCCGGGCGCGGCTTCTACGACTGGACCGGCGAGGCGCCCGTCCCGACGCGCTGAGCCTGTCGCGGCTGGCCCTCATTGCGGCTGGACGAGGCTCCGTGCGTCGCGCAATAACCGGTCGGGAGCCGAATGCCGTTTGAGGCGTTAGCGGACGAATGGTGCGTCGTAGCAGGAGCCTGATATGCAACGGAAATCCTTCGTCCTCCTCGCCCTTTCCGGCCTGATCCTTTCCCCTTCGGCGCAGGCACAAAAGGGCGCGCCCGAGGATTCGACGATCAAGGACACCGCCAATTCGGTGACCGAGCCATTCGACGGCAAGGAAGTCCCCGAAAAGCTGCTGGCGATCCAGGACGATCCCTATTCGCTCGCCGGGCTCGGCAAATGTTCGGCGATCATCCAGGAAATCGCCGAACTCGACGCGGTTCTCGGCCCCGACGTCAACGAACAGGTCGACGAGACCCGCGCGAAGAAACGCGAACAGACCGCCGGCCGCGTCGCGGGCAGCGTCGCCGGGTCGATCATCCCCTTTCGTGGGCTGATCGGCGAAGTCACCGGCGCCAACGCAGAACGGCGGCGCTACGCCGCGGCGGTCTATGCCGGAACGGTGCGCCGCGGCTTCCTGAAGGGCGTCGGTCTCGAACGCGGATGCAAGGCGCCGGCGCGGCCCTGACCGGTCCGGCAAAGAGGGGAGGGGCAGGATGAAAAAGGCGATGATGCTCGCGGCGGCGCTGTGGCTGGTGGCCGCACCGGCGATGGCGACGCCCGACGCTGAGCGCGAGGCGATGATGGCCGACCGCGACGACATGGCGATGGTCGAAGCGAGCGACGCCCGCATGAACGCCGCGATCGCCGAAGCCCGCGCCAGGCTCCCCGATTTCCTGTCGGCTTATGGCGGAGGGCGGTTCGACCGCGCGACCTTCGTCGTCAAATATCCGCTCGGCGGCTGGGAGCATATCTGGGTCGACGTCGATTCGATCGACAAGGGCGCCGTCAACGGCCGGCTGGCCAATGTTCCGGCGCAGCCCGAATATAGTCAGGGGCAGGCGGTCCGGGTCCCGCTCACCGACATCAGCGACTGGGCCTATCGCGACGAACGCGGGGTGATGATCGGCCACCGCACGACGCGCGTCCTGCTCGCGGACATGGACCCCGTCCAGCGCGCGTCGATCGAGGAGTATCTGGGATGGTAGGCCAGCCGCGCCCCTTCGCCATCGACGTGCCGCAGGCGGCGCTCGACGATCTCAAGGCCCGCCTCGCGAACGCGCGCTGGCCCGAAAAGGAGACCGTAAACGACTGGGACCAGGGCGTCCCGCTTGCTTACGCGCAGGAGCTCGCGGCCTATTGGCGCGATGACTATGACTGGCGCCGGATCGAGGCGCGGCTCAACGCCTGGCCCAATTATCTCGTCGAGATCGACGGGCTCGACATCCATTATCTCCATATCCGGTCCGACAATCCCGATGCGCGCCCGCTCGTCCTGACGCATGGCTGGCCGGGGTCGGTGATCGAGTTTCTCGACGTCATCGAACCGCTATCGGCCGACTATCATCTCGTGATCCCCTCGCTCCCCGGCTACGGTTTTTCGGGCAAGCCGGCCGAGGCGAAATGGGGCGTCGAGCAGATCGCGGCGGCGTGGGACCGGCTGATGGTCGCGCTCGGCTATGACCGCTATTTCGCGCAGGGCGGCGACTGGGGTAGCGCGGTGACCTGCGCGATCGGCGGCAACCATGAAGATCATTGCGCGGGCATCCACGTCAACATGATCGTCGGCCAGCCCGATCCCGACACGATGGCCGACCTCAGCGACGACGAAAAGGCCTATCTCGCGCGCTTCCAATGGTATCGCACCAAGGATAACGGCTATTCGACGCAGCATGCGACGCGGCCGCAGACGATCGGCTATGCGCTCGCCGATTCCCCCGTCGGCCAGATGTGCTGGATCGTCGAAAAATGCCATGGCTGGACCGACTGCGGCCACCAGCCCGGCGGCCAGTCGATCGGCGGCCACCCCGAAAATTCGCTGTCGAAGGACGCGATGCTCGACACCGTCAGCCTCTATTGGCTGACGAACAGCGCCGCCTCCTCGGCCCGGCTCTATTGGCACAGTTTCGCGCAATTCGGTTTCGGCGAAATCCACGTTCCGACCGGATGCAGCCTGTTCCCGCTCGAGATCATGCGCCTCTCGCGCCGCTGGGCCGAGGGGCGCTACAAGAATATCGTCTATTGGAACGAGCTCGACCGCGGCGGCCATTTCGCTGCCTGGGAACAGCCCGACCTGTTCGTCGCCGAGGTGCGTGCTGCCTTTGCTGCGATGACGCTCTAGCGCGGCACGGCAACCCGCCGGCAGGTCTCGGGCGCGGTTCGCGCTGCGGTATTCCATACCGCTTCGTCGCCCTTGGTGTGGAGCCGCCAGCCACCCTTGCCTTCATAGGCCGCACCGCTGGCGGCCGGAACCTGCCGCAACATCTGCGTATTGCCGTTGTCGACCCGCACGAGCGCGCCGTTGCGGTTGAAGTCGACCTTCAGGCGCGTGCCGCGTTCGCACTCATAATAGGTGCTGACGCCAGGTCCGCCGACCGACGCGCAGGCGGAGAGGGCAAGGGCGAGGCCGCCGGCTGCCACGCCTTCCGCTTTCATCATTGGTCCCTTCCCTCCTCAATAGCCCGAGCGGACGCACAGAACGTCGGCCAAATATTCGCGGCGGCCCAACGTTTCCATATGTTCGCGGGCCGACCCGTTCCAGCCGATCGAGCGGCACCATGTGTCGGCGCTCCGCGCGGCGCAGGCGGCGGTCGAGGCTCCGCTGGTACAGGCGGGGACGCGATAGCCGTTCGTCGACGGCTGGGTATGGAATTCGGCAAAGCTGCCGCGCGCGCTCTGGTCGTTCGCGGGCGGGCTGGGAT
>NZ_LYVN01000182.1 GCF_001990265.1 Sphingopyxis sp. KK2 | reverse complement strand
ATCGCTCACGCCGCGCCTCGGCGGCGCGCCTAGGTCGGGTGATCGGGGCGCGGGGGCGTCATGGGCAAGCGGGGCGGCGATGCGCTATTTTCTCGATACCGAGTTCAACGGATTTTGCGGCGAGCTGATCTCGATCGCGCTCGTGCCCGAGGATGCGGCGTGCGCGCCCTTTTATGAAGCGATCGCGATCGACGAGCCGACCGAATGGGTGCGCATCCATGCGCTGCCCGTGCTTGCCGCCGAACCGCTGTCGCGCGACGCGGTTCGTGACCGGTTTGCGGCCTATCTGATGAACGATCCCGCACCGCATCTGATCGCCGACTGGCCAGAGGATATCGCGCTCGCGGCGCGGCTGTTGATCACCGGCCCGGGCTATATGAAGCCGGTGCGCAGTATCCGTTTCGAACTGGTCGATCCCGGCATCGTCGGCCCGTCGGTGCCGAGCGCGGTGCCGCATAATGCGTTGCACGATGCTGCGGCGCTGCGCGCGACGATGCTCGCGTGGGAAGCGCGGATGGCGCGCTAGCGCGGGCTCGGCTCGAAATGCGCAACCATGTCGAACAGGTCGCCGCGAAAGACCTGCCGCACCGTGGTCACCGGCGCATCGGCGCGCCAGGTGCTGCGTTCGAGGATCAGGCAGGCGGTGTTTTCGACGATGCCGAGCGCTTGCGCCTCCTCGGCACTGGCGCCGACGGCCCGGATACGATGCCGCGCCGACGTCCAGGGGATATGCGCGAGCAGCCAGGTGCCGGGGGCGATGGCATCGAAGGACTCGTCCATCGCGTCGGGCACGGTAGCGACCGCGATTGTACGGCTTTCGAGCGCCAGCGCGGTGTCGCCCTCATAATGCAGGCCCGTGACATGCAGTTCGGCTCCGTCCTGCTCGCGCGACAGCCGCTGCCAGCGATAGACATGCCCGCGCGCTTCGATAAGCTGGGCGAGGTCGGGAACTTCGAGCACCGCCGAATGGACATGTTGGTCGGCGACGAACGATCCCGCCTTGCGGCGCCGCTCGATCAGCCCCGCGTGGTGCAACGCCGCCATCGCCTTGCTGACCGTCGCGCGCGCGCATCCGTGCTGCGCCGCCAATTCATGCTCGGACGGCAGCTTGTCGCCGGGGCGGAGCGCCCCGCTGCGGATATCGCCCTCGATCGCGGCGCGGATACGGGCGTCGAAACTCATGCGAGCAGCGCGGTCACCGCGGTGCGGTAGCGCGCCGCAATGGCGTCGCGTGCGATATGCCGCCCGCCCGCGACCCATTTGCGCCCGCCACGCCAGACGCAGTCGATCGCCTTATCGCGCGCGGCAAAGACCCAGCGATCGAGGATGGTTCGCATATCGGCGCCTGCGAACGCGGTGTTCTGGATGTCGAGGGTGAACAGATCGGCGGGCTGGCCCATAGCGATGCCGGTGCCGGCGGCCGTGGCGCGCGCGCCGCCCGCCAGCGCCTCTCGAAACAGGCGCTCGCCGATCGACGGCACGGCGTCGCTGCCGAGCATTGCGCGGCGGCGGTCGCGCAGGCGCTGGCTATATTCGAGCGCGCGCAGTTCGCCGGCAGCATCGATCAGGATGTTCGAGTCTGTGCCGATGCCGATGTGACCGCCCGCGACGAGGTAGCGCGCGGCGGGGAAGATGCCGTCGCCCAGATTGGCCTCGGTCACCGGGCAGAGGCCGGCAACCGCACCGCTCGCCGCGAGCCGGTCGCATTCGTCGTCGGTGAGGTGCGTCGCGTGGACGAGGCACCAGCGCGCGTCGACATCGGCGTGGTCGAGCAGCCATTCGACCGGGCGCTGCCCACTCCAGGCGACCGAGGCCTCGACCTCGCGCGTCTGTTCGGCGGCGTGGATATGGACCGGGCCGCCATCGGCAAGTGGCAGGATCGCGGTGAGTTCCTCGGCGGTGACGGCGCGCAGAGAATGCGGCGCGATGCCGAAACCTGCGTCGGCGGGCAATTTCGCGCGGCTCGCGGCGACGAGTGCGGCAAAGCTGTCGACGTCGGACAGGAAACGCCGCTGGCCGGGTGCGGGCGGCGCACCGCCGAAATCGCCATGGGCGTAGAAGACCGGGAGGAGGGTGAGGCCGATGCCGCTCTCGTCGGCGGCCGCGACCATCGCGCCCGCCATTTCGGCGGGGTCGGCATAGCGGCGCCCGTCGGCGTCGTTGTGGAGGTAATGAAATTCGGCGACGCGGGTAAAGCCGCTCTCCATCATTTCAACAAAGGCGAGGCCGTTGATCGCTGCGATGTCGTCCGGAGTCAGCCGGTCGAGGAAGCGGTACATGATTTCGCGCCAGCTCCAGAAATCATCATCGGGGCGGCCGCGAAATTCTGAGAGGCCCGCCATGCCGCGCTGGAAGCCATGGCAGTGGAGGTTCGCGAGGCCGGGCAGGGCGATGGCGTGGCGTTCGTCATGGGGCTGCACTGCGACGCCGGCTGCGACGTCGGTAATCCGGCCGGCGTCGATCGTGACGCGGACATCCTGCGCCCATCCGCCCGGAAGCAGCGCCCGTTCGAACCACAAAGATGTCATCGCCTGCTCCTTCGACTTCGATTATTATGTCTAGACATAATGTCACGAGCAGACAAGAATGAACTATGGATCGACTCTGGACCAATGCCCGACTCGCGACGCTGACCGGTGACGGACCGGGCCTCGTCGAGCATGGCGCGGTGGCGGCGCGGAACGGGCGGATCGCTTGGGTCGGCGACGCCGCCGATGCCCCCGCAGCCGCCGACGTCGTCGATTGCGCGGGGCGGCTGATCACCCCCGGCCTGGTCGATTGCCATACGCACCTCGTCCACGGCGGCAGCCGCGCGAACGAATGGGCGATGCGGCTCGAAGGTGCGACCTATGAGGAGATTGCGCGCGCGGGCGGCGGCATCGTGTCGACGATGCGCGCGACGCGCGAAATGGACGAAGCGGCGCTTGTAACGGGCGCGCTCCCGCGCCTCGATGCGCTGATCGCCGAGGGTGTGACGACGATCGAGATCAAGTCGGGATACGGCCTGACGCTCGACGACGAGATCAAGATGTTGCGTGCGGCGCGGGCGCTGGGCGAGGCGCGGCCGGTGCGTGTCGCGACGACGCTGCTCGCCGCGCATGCCGTGCCGCCCGAATATAAGGGCGATGCCGACGCCTATGTCGAGCTGGTGTGCCGCGAGATCATCCCGGCGGCGGCGGGTCTCGCCGACGCGGTCGACGGCTTTTGCGAAGGTATCGGCTTCACTCCCGAGCAGATCGTGCGGGTGTTCGATGCGGCGCGCGCTGCGGGCCTGCCGGTCAAGCTCCATGCCGAGCAACTGTCGCACCTCGCGGGCGCGAGCCTTGCCGCCTCGTACAGGGCGCTGTCGGCCGATCATCTCGAGCATATCGACAATGAAGATATCGCCGCGATGGCTGGGGCGGGCACCGTCGCGGTGCTGCTGCCCGGCGCCTATTATTTCATGCGCGAGACGCACAAGCCGCCGGTCGCCGCGCTGCGCGACGCGGGCGTGCCGATCGCGCTCGCGACCGACTGCAATCCCGGCACCTCGCCGACAACCTCGCTGCTGCTGATGCTCAACATGGGCGCGACCCTGTTCGGGCTGTCGGTCACCGAATGCCTCCGCGCGGTGACCGTCAACGGCGCGCGCGCGCTCGGGCTGCACGAGGAGGTCGGCACGATCGAGGTCGGCAAGGCGGCCGACCTCGCGATCTGGAACACGACCGAACCCGCCGAGCTTGTCTATCGCATCGGCTTCAACCCGCTTCATGCGCGCATCAAGGACGGAATATGCACCTGACCCCCGGATCGATCAGCCTCGCCGACTGGCGCGAGATCTATACGGGCGCGCCGGTGCGGCTGGCGCCCGGATGCCGCGCCGCGATCGCCGAAAGCGCCGCCGCAGTCGAGCGCATCCTTGCGCGCGGCGAGGCGGTCTACGGGATCAACACCGGTTTCGGAAAGCTCGCGGCGGTGCGGATCGAGGCCGACGACCTCGAAACGCTCCAGCGCAATATCGTGCTGAGCCATGCGGCGGGCGTCGGCGCGCCGATGCCCGTCCGCGTCGCGCGGCTGATGATGGCGCTCAAGCTTGCGAGTCTCGCGCGCGGCGCGTCGGGGGTGCGGCCGGCGACGATCGAATTGCTCGAAGCGATGCTCGACCGGGGGCTGACACCGGTGATCCCCGCGCAGGGCTCGGTCGGCGCCTCGGGCGACCTTGCCCCGCTGTCACATATGGCGGCGGCGATGATCGGCGAGGGCGAGATGTTCGTCGATGGTGCGCAGGTTCCCGCCGCTGTCGGGCTTGCCGATGCCGGGCTCGACCCGCTGGTGCTCGGCCCGAAGGAAGGGCTGGCGCTGCTCAACGGCACGCAGTTCTCGACTGCCTACGCGCTCGCGGGGCTGTTCGAGGCCGAGCGGCTCTATGGCAGCGCGCTCGTCACCGGCATCCTCTCGACCGAGGCGGCCAAAGGATCGGACACCCCCTTTGACCCGCGCATCCACGCGCTGCGCGGGCACAGGGGGCAGATCGAGACCGCCGCGGCACTCGCTGCGCTGATGGAAGGTTCCGAAATCCGCGCGAGCCATATCCTCGGCGATGTCCGCGTGCAGGACCCTTACTGCCTGCGCTGCCAACCGCAGGTGATGGGCGCGGCGCTCGACCTGTTGCGACAGGCGGCGACGACGCTGCTGGTCGAAGCGAATGGCGTGTCGGACAATCCGCTGATCTTTCCGGAAACCGACGAAGCGCTCTCGGGCGGCAACTTCCACGCCGAGCCCGTCGCCTTCGCCGCCGACATGATCGCCATGGCCTTGTGCGAGATCGGCAGCCTGTCCGAACGGCGCACCGCGATGCTCGTCGATCCGGCCTTGTCGGGATTGCCCGCCTTCCTCGTCGCCAGGCCGGGGCTAAATTCGGGCTTCATGATCCCGCAGGTGACGGCGGCGGCGCTGGTGTCGGAGAACAAACAGCGCGCCTATCCGGCGAGCGTCGATTCGATCCCGACCTCGGCGAACCAGGAGGATCATGTGTCGATGGCGGCGCATGGCGCGCGGCGGCTGTCCGAGATGGCGGCGAATGTCGACGCGATCCTTGGCATAGAACTGCTCGCCGGAGGGCAGGGGTGCGATTTCCATGGCGGGCTGAAATCGAGCGAGGCGATCGAGCGTGTGCGCGGGCTGCTGCGTGCCACCGTGCCGACGCTCGACGAGGATCGCCATATGGCGCCCGACATCGCGGCGGCACAGGACATGGTGCGCAGCGGCAAGCTGGTCGATCTCGTCGGGGAATTGCCCGGCCTCGTCGCATGAGCTGGCTGCGCGTCCAGCGCGGCGACGCGCCGCTTGTCATCGCTTTCCCGCACGGAGGAACCGATCTCGCGGGCTTCGACGACCAGTTCGTCTCGCCCTGGCATGCGCAGATCGACACCGACTGGTGGATCGCCGAGCTTTACGCCTTTGCGGCCGATCTGGGTGCGACGCTGGTTGCGACCGATATCTCGCGCAGCGTGATCGACATGAACCGCGACCCGTCGGGCGCGTCGCTCTACCCGGGGCAGGCGACGACCGAGCTGTGCCCGACAACGACTTTCGACGGCGATCCGCTCTATCGCTTCGGCGAGCCCGACGAGGCGGAGATCACGCAGCGCCTGCACCTTTATCACCGCCCCTATCACGAGGCCGTCTCCGCCGAACTCGACCGGTTGAAGATGCGGCACGGCAGGGTCGTCCTCTATGACGCCCATTCGATCCGCAGCCATGTCCCGCGCCTGTTCGACGGCAAGCTGCCGCAATTCAACATCGGCACCAACGGCGGCGCGACTTCAGCCCCCGAACTCGAAACCATCGTCGCGAATTTCTGCGCCGCGAGCGGCAGGAGCCATATCGTCAACGGCCGTTTCAAGGGCGGCTGGACGACGCGTCATTATGGCCGACCCGATGACGGCATCCATGCGATCCAGATGGAACTCGCGCAGCGCGGTTACATGGCCGAGCCCGCCGAACTCACCCACGCCAACTGGCCCTCACCTCTCGACCCGAACCCTGCGATCCGGCCCGTGCTGGAGCAGGTGATCGCCGCGACCCTCGATTTTGCGAAAGGACATTCATGACCCGCCTCGACAACAGCCGCGTGATCCGCCCGGCGACCGGGACCGAGATCAGCGCCAAGAGCTGGCTCACCGAAGCGCCGATGCGGATGCTGATGAACAACCTTCACCCCGACGTCGCCGAGGCGCCGCACGAGCTCGTCGTCTATGGCGGCATCGGCCGCGCCGCGCGCGACTGGGAAAGCTATGACCGGATCGTCGAAACGCTGAAGCGGCTGGAGAATGACGAGACTTTGCTGATCCAGTCGGGCAAGCCCGTCGGGGTGTTTCGTACGCACGAAAATGCGCCGCGCGTGCTGCTCGCGAACTCGAACCTCGTCCCCGAATGGGCGAATTGGGAGCATTTCCACGAGCTCGATAAAAAGGGCCTGATGATGTACGGCCAGATGACCGCCGGCAGCTGGATCTACATCGGCAGCCAGGGCATTGTTCAGGGCACCTACGAAACCTTCGTCGAAATGGGCCGCCAGCATTATGGCGGCAGCCTCGCCGGCCGCTGGCTGCTGACTGCGGGCCTCGGCGGAATGGGCGGCGCGCAGCCGCTCGCCG
>NZ_LYVN01000181.1 GCF_001990265.1 Sphingopyxis sp. KK2 | reverse complement strand
CGCCGGCCTTGTAATCGACCACCGCGTCGGCGCCGAGTTCGCTGACCCAGGCGCATTTCTCGGCTCCGCCCGCCGAGCCGATAACGGTCATTTCGCGCGCCTTGGCGATCTGGACCACCGCTGAGCCGACCGCACCCGCGGCCGCCGAGACGAAAACCGTGTCGCCGGGCTTCGCGGCCGCGATGCGGAGCAGGCCGATCCAGGCGGTGCCGCCGGTGAGCCCCATATTGTGGAGGAAGGTCTGCGGCGACATGCCGGCTGCGAGCGCCTCGCGCGGCAGCTTGTTCGGCGACATGTCGAGGCCGATGATGCCGCCGTCGCGCCAGCCGCCCATGTGGAGGATCAGGTCGCCGGCCGCGAAGCCGTCCATCGTGCTTTCGAGGACCTCGCCGATAGCGCCGCCGGTCATCGGCTGGTCGATCTGGAAGCTGGCGGCATAGCTTTTCGCGTCGTTCATGCGACCGCGCATATAGGGGTCGACCGACAGCCAGAGGTTCTTCACGCGCAGCTGGTCGGGTTGCAGCGGCGCGTCGGGCAATTCGCGCAGCGCGAAATTCTCCATCGTCGGCAGGCCCGCCGGCCGGCTGGTCAGATACCATGCTCGCGCCATCATATCCCCCTCAATCTATGTCGGTCGCCCAATCATCAGAATATCATTGTCAGTGCGATCCCGTGCGGTTAAGAGCGCCCGGTCGCGGGGCCGTAGCTCAGATGGGAGAGCGCTGCAATCGCACTGCAGAGGTCAGGGGTTCGATTCCCCTCGGCTCCACCAGCGACCCTTTCCCACATTATGCGAACGGCTTAACCGGCGTTGTCGTGAATCCGGTTGATTGCGATGCCTAGCGGCCTGATCTGCGCAGTTCCTTCATAAAAGCGGTAAATGCGGCGGTCGCGATAGACCCGACATCATTCCGAATAGCTGTCGATCGCGGAGAAGATCCGCGTCAGCTGGTCGCGTTCGTCGGCGCCGATGTCGGGGCGCCAGATTTCGAAGAGCATCACGGTGCGGTCGCTGGTGCCGCGATTCCACGCCTCATGCTCGAAACTGTCGTCGAAGATCATCAGTTCGCCTTCGCGCCATTCGCGCGTTTCGGCGCCGACGCGCAGGCCGCAACCGTCGGGGACGACGAGCGGCAGGTGGCAGATCAGGCGCGTGTTGAGCATGCCGTGGTGGGGCTGGATATGCGTGCCGGGCTTGAGCCGCGAAAAGAGCGCGAGCGGCGCCCGCCCGGGGATCACCGGTTGCGGCGCCTGCGCGAGCGCGGCGAGGGCCTGGGGGCAGAGCATCGCTATGCCTTCGGCGATCTCGCCATCTTTCCAAAGCCAGGCCGCGCCCCAGTCGGGCTTGTCGAGCAGCGGATTATTGGGCGGCGGGCGGTCGGCGCTCGCGGTGACATAGGGGCCGAAGCGGTCAGCGGTGTCGGCGATCAGCGCTGCGAGCTCGGCGCGAATCGCGGCGGTCGCGGCCTCGACCGCGGGAACCCAGTCGAAATCGGCGCGGTCGAAGAAGGCGCGCTGCGCAAGGCCGGGGAAATAGAACATGCTCGGTTGCTGGAGGTAGAGCGGCTGTTCGCCCGCGAGCATGCGAAGCGCCTCGGCGACACGCGGGGTGGCGCCGGCGGCATCGATACCCGCGCCGCGCAGCTGGCCGAGCAGATGGTCGGCGAAGGCCTTTTCGGTGGCGGCGAGAAAGGCTTCGGCGCGCTGGAGGCCGGGGTGAAGTGCGGGCGGGACGCTGCGCGCCTGCGCCGCGACGCCGAGCGCGAGGCGGTAGAAGCTCCCCGCCGCGCGGTCGTCGGCGAGCCGGCGCTTGAGTTCGGCCATCGCGAGGATGGCGGCGATGTTGGTGCGATCGGCGCGGATCGCGCCGTCGAGCGCGGCGCTCTCGGCGGCGTCATCGCCGCGGCGATGGGCGTCGCGTGCCTGGTCCAGCCATGTTGCCTGCCCCGTCATGGCCTAGGCCATAATGCGGGATGGCAGCTTTGCAAGCGACGCCCATGCGCATCGGTCAGCCGGCGGGCTTGTCGGACACCGGCTTGGCGCCAAGGCGGCGACGGAGCGCGACGACGGCATTGCTGCGCCAGACATGGACGAGCAGGCCGAGGACGAGCGCCCAGGGGAGCACCGCGGCGCCCAAGGTCAGCACGAAGGACAGGGCGGTGCCGCCGCTGACCATCAATGTCTCGCCCGCGTCGGCAAAGGGATTTTTATGCCCGATGCCCGGCAGGCCGCCCGAGCCGACATAGTTGAAGACCACGGTCGTGGTGGCGATGCGCGCCTCGCCGGTCTTGCGCGTCGTGCGTTCGTCGCCGAGCTGGCCCTTGAGCGCCGAAATCTGTTCGAGGATTTCGGCGCGCTCATTCTTGTCGAGGCCGCCGGCCTTGAGCCGCGCCTCGAGCCGTTCGACCTCGGCGGCAGCGCCCGCGCTGCGGACCTGCGAGGCGTCGATCTGGCTGCCGACATCCTCGCCCGCGACGCTGGCGTCGGCGAGCACGCCCTCAGCCTTTTCGACGCTGGCGATCGCGTCGGCGCCGAAGCGGCGGGCGATGCCGGGATCGAGCTTGAACTGCGTCTGTGCCTCGACGCGCTTCTCGTCATTGAGCTGGTAGCGGACATCGACGATGCGGCAGCGCGCGGTACCGAGCATTTCGCACGCCTCGGCATGCTCCTGCTGGACCCTGGAAATCAGTCCGTCGTCGAGGCTGAAGGAATAGCTGTAGTCGAAAGCAACGCCGGGAGCGGCGGAAATGGAGACGCCCGGCACCTCTTCGTCGGTCGAGCGGGCGGCGGGTGCGTCGCTCGCCGCGGCTTCGGCCGCCGTGTCGGCGGTGGGGGAGGAAGTGGAAGCGGATTCTTCGGCTGACTTTTCCGAACAGCCGATCAGCGCGAGCGCCATCGCGCCCGCTAAGAGCATATTTTTCATGCAGATTCTCCCAAAGAGCGACTCGCTGGCCGCGCGTGATGGAGTATCATAACTAATATAGTTGACAATAGGGTTTGTGATCGGTGCCGTGGCAGCAGGAAGCGGTTGGTTGCGGTCATTACTCCTCCCTGTGGCGAAGCCATGGGGCGGTGGCAGCGCGAAGCGCTGACGGAGGGGCAATATCGCGACGTTGCTAGCCCCTCCACCACTTGCTTCGCGAGCGGTCCCCCTCCCCATCGCTCCGCGACAGGGAGGATTTGGATGTCCGCTAACGACCGATAGCGGACATCGGTTGATGCTGCTAAATGGAACAGCATGGCAAACGATCAACCTGCAATCCCCAAGCGATTTGAGATCGCTCGTCGTTGGCAATGGCCAGCTGCAGTCGCCTCGATACTGTTCATCTTGAGTTGCTTTATAGGCTGGCCATTCAGCCTTTTTTGGCCATCGGCCGTCGGACTAGTCCTCTTCATTCCTGCCGTTGCACTGTTCAGCATCAAATGTCATGCGTGTGGCTACTCGGCATTTGCGGATTATGAGGCCGACGAGCGCTTGGGACTTGATGAACGATTTTGGCCGCGCTTTTGGGGTAAGGAATACGGCGGCGTGCATTTCCCCCTGCGATCTGCTTGCTCAAAATGCTGTGCACATTTCGTTCACGATGGGGACTGATCGCAGCAATTCGATGATGTTCGCTCCCTACACCTAAGCCGCTGTCGAGCGGCCCGGTCGTTATCGAGCTCCTCAGGCCGCCTTCACAAAGCTGTCGAGCACGCGCTTGCTGCCGGCCTGGTCGAATTCGACCTCGAGCTTGTTGCCGTCGATGTCGATGATCTCGCCATAGCCGAACTTCTCGTGGAACACGCGCATGCCGATCGCGAGGTCGGCGCGGGGCTTGGCGCCGACCGAGGCGGCGGGGCCGCGTTCGCTGGGGGCGGGCGCGCGGGTGATCGTGCTCGATTGGGCGACCGCGCGCTGCCACGCCGGGCCGCGCGTCATCGTGCGTGCGGGCTGGCGTTTGGCGACATGCGCGAAGGGATCGCCCTGCGCCGACCAGTTGGCGCGCCACAGGCTCTGGCCGCCGCCGAAGCTGTTTTCGCTGTCGACATGTTCGGGCGGAATTTCGGCGATGAAGCGGCTGGGGATGCTGCTCGTCCACTGACCGTAGATGCGGCGATTGGCGGCGTGATAGATGCTGGCGCGGACGCGCGCGCGGGTGATCGCGACATAGGCGAGGCGGCGTTCCTCCTCGAGGCTGGCGACACCGCCTTCGTCCATCGAGCGCTGCGACGGGAAGACGCCATCTTCCCAGCCGGCGAGGAAGACATGGTCGAATTCGAGTCCCTTGGCGGCGTGGATCGTCATGATCGTCACCGTCTCGGTCGTGTCGTCATTGTCGCGGTCCATGACGAGGCTGACATGTTCGAGGAACGCCTCGAGCGAATCATATTCCTCCATCGCGCGAACGAGTTCGGAGAGGTTTTCGAGGCGGCCCGCGGCTTCGACGCTGCGGTCGGCCTGGAGCATCGCGGTATAGCCCGATTCGTCGAGGATCAGCTGCGTCAACTCGGGATGCGACAGCTCGTTCGCCTTGGCGCGCCAGCCGCGCATCTGCGCGACGAAGCCGGCAAGCTGGCGCCGCGCCTGCGGCGTGAGTTCGTCGGTCTCGGTGATCTGCGACGCGGCCTGGAGCAGCGGGCTGCGCTCGGCGCGCGCGAACTGGTGGATGCGCTGGATCGCCTTGTCGCCGAGCCCGCGTTTCGGGACATTGACGATGCGTTCGAAGGCGAGGTCGTCGGCGGGCGACTGGACGAGGCGCAGATAAGCAAGCGCATCGCGGATTTCGGCGCGTTCGTAGAAACGGAAGCCGCCGACGATGCGGTACGGCATGCCGATCGCGATGAAGCGGTCCTCGAACTCGCGGGTCTGGAACTGCGCGCGGACGAGGATCGCGGCGCGGTCGAGCGATACGCGGCGATGCTGGAGCGTTTCGAGTTCCTCTCCGACGCGGCGCGCTTCCTCCGGCCCGTCCCAGACGCCGACGACGCGGACCTTGTCGCCGGGTTCGAGCTCGGTCCACAGCGTCTTGCCGAGGCGGCCGCTGTTCTGCGCGATCAGCGCCGAGGCGGCGGCAAGGATTTGCGGCGTTGAGCGGTAATTCTGCTCAAGGCGGATCACGGTCGCGCCGGGGAAATCCTTTTCGAAGCGCAGGATGTTCGCGACCTCGGCGCCGCGCCAGCTGTATACCGACTGGTCGTCGTCGCCGACGACGCAGATATTCTTGCGCGCCTGCGATAGCAGGCGGAGCCACAGATACTGGCTGGCATTGGTGTCCTGATACTCGTCGACGAGGATATATTTGAAGCGGTCCTGATATTGTTCGAGCACGTCGCGGTGCGTTTTCAGGATCACCAGCATGTGCAGCAGCAGGTCGCCGAAATCGCAGGCGTTGAGCGTCTTCAGCCGCGCCTGGTAGAGCGCGTAATAATGCTGGCCCTTGCCATCGGCCCAGGCCTCCTTGTCGGCGGCGTCGAGATCGGCGGGGACGAGGCCGCGGTTCTTCCACTTGTCGATAAGACCGGCGAGCTGGCGCGCGGGCCAGCGTTTCTCGTCGAGCCCCTCGGCCTGGATCAGCTGCTTGAGCACGCGCAGTTGGTCGTCGGTGTCGAGGATGGTGAAATTGCTCTGCAGGCCGACGAGTTCGGCGTGACGGCGGAGCATCTTGGCCGCGATGCTGTGGAAGGTGCCGAGCCAGGGCATGCCCTCGACCGCGTCGCCGATCATCCGCCCGATGCGCTCGCGCATCTCGCGCGCCGCCTTGTTGGTGAAGGTGACTGCCAGGATCTCGGACGGCCAGGCGCGCCGCGTCGCGATGATATGCGCGAGGCGCGCGGTCAGCGCCGCGGTCTTGCCGGTGCCCGCGCCCGCGAGCATCAGCACCGGGCCTTCGGTGGTGAGCACCGCCTGTCGCTGCGGCCCGTTGAGGCCATGCAGATAGGGCGGGTCCGAGGGATCGGGGCGGGTCAGGTCGGGCAGGGAGGCTGGGGTATCGTTCACGCGCGAACGATTAGGGAACAGCGCGCGCGCTGTCCAGTGCGCGGCGACGGTCGGAAGCGGCCTTCAGTCGAGGCGGAGGCGGAACTCGCTGACGGTATCGAGGTGACGGAGCCGCGCGGCGATTTCGGTCCATAGCGCGACGTCGGGCTGGTCTTCGCTTTGACGGGACGCATCGATCCGTCCTGCAACATAGGCCTGGGCCTGACTGCCATGGGTGCGTTCGACGTCGAGAGCGCGCGACCAGATATCGTTTTCGGCGTCCACGAGGGACTGCTCCTGCGGCCGTCCGAGTCGAACGGCCTCTGCGGAGCAGTCTACGCCTGTTATGGGACCCTGTCCGATTTATCTTCGCAACAGGGAATTCGTCAGTCGATCATGTCGGCGACGAGGCGCTTCAACTCGCGGCGCGACAAGGTCGGGCCACGACGCGGCGCGGGGGCAGCAATCACCGCCTTGCCTGCCAGCGCGAGTGCGGGAAGCGCGGGGAAAATCGAAATATTATGAAACATCGTCATCATCTTTATCGTTGGATTTGAAGGAGTGAATCCGCGGAATCACCAGCGGGACCGCCGAGGGGCGGGGCTTGCGTTTCGCGGTTTCGGGTTGTGCCCGATGCGTGGGAGCCGATGGCTCGGGCATGCGGACGGAGAGCGGGGACGGATCGGAATGATCCACTTCCCCCGATTGCGTGGATATGGGG
>NZ_LYVN01000180.1 GCF_001990265.1 Sphingopyxis sp. KK2 | reverse complement strand
GCCGCCCGCGGCGCCCGCCGAAGAGACGCCCGCCCCTGCCCCCGTGGCCGCCGCCAGCGCAGCTTTGCCCGAAATATCCGAAGCCGTTACCGACGACGAACTCGAAGACCCGGCGCCGACATCCGATGCGGCCGGGACCGAGGCAGCCACCGACGCACTCATTGAGGCCGAAGTGGAAACCGAGGCCGAAACCCCCGAACCCGTCGCAGCGCGCATCGCGGTTCCGCCGGCGGGACCGCCCAAACCGCCCGCCACCATGGCGCAGCGGTTCGAAAACCTCTTCGGCAAGACGTTGCCGATCTGGGCCGGCGGCATCACGCTCGCCATCGCCGGCGTGCTGATCGTCCGCTACGCGATCGACGCCGGATTTTTCGCGCGTGTCTTCACGCCCGGGGTGCAGGTGATCGCGGGCGTGCTCTTCGGCCTCGGCCTGATCGGCGGCGCCGAATATGCCTGGCGCAACGAGGACAAGGTCCGCGACCTGCGCGTGCCGCAGGCGCTGTCGGGCGCGGGCATCGCGACGCTTTATGCCGCCATCCTTGTCGCCGCGAACGTCTATGGCCTGATAGGACCGCTCGCCGCTTTCGTCGGGCTGGCGGCGGTCACCGCCGCGGCGCTCGGCCTGTCGCTGCGCTTCGGTCCGCCGAGCGCGCTGCTCGGCCTTGCAGGCGGCCTTGCCGCGCCGGCGCTGGTCGGTGCGATGCAGCCCAATGTGCCGCTGCTCGCGGTCTATCTCGGGCTCACCATCGCGGGACTCGCGGGGGTGTCGCGGATGAAGCGCTGGCCCTGGCTCGCGCTCGCGGCGCTCGTCGGCGGGGTCGGGTGGAGCCTGTGGATGGTGCTCGCGACCAGCGCGCTCGATACATTGGGTTCGTTGACGATCGGCGGCTATGTGCTGCTCCTTGCGCTCGCGCTGCCGATGATCGCCTTCGACGGTCCGCGCGCCGCGCTGCTGCGCGCCGGGTCGGCGATCGTCGGCGCGCTCCAGCTCGCTTTGCTCGTCGGCATCGGCGGTTTCGCACCGCTCCACTGGGGACTGTTCATCCTGCTTGCGGCGGCGGGCCAATGGCTCGCCTGGCGCGAAAAGGGCTTTGCGATCGTCCCGTCGATAAGCCTCGCGCTGTCGATCCTGCTGCTCGCCGTCTGGCCCGATCCGACGACCTACTGGTTCTCGATCATCGCGCTCGCGCTCGCCGCGATCCACGCCCTGCCCCTGCTCGCGCGACTGTGGGGTGAGGCGCGCACCTTGCGCCGCACGCTCGAGCTTTGCGCGCTCGCGCTCGCCGCGCCGCCGCTCGTCAAATGGCATTTCTGGGATGCCGGTGATCTGGTGCTCGCGCTGACCGCGCTCGGCGCCGCGCTGCTGACCGGCGCCGGGATCGCCCTTGGCTGGCGTGCCGATCGCCAGGGCGACAGCCGCTTCGCCTGGTTGACCGCGGTCACCGGGCTGCTCGTCGCCCTCGGCGCCGCGCTAATCCTCCCCGACTGGGTCACCCCGCTCGCGGTTGGCGCCGTCGCCGCCGGCCTGCTCTTCTTCGGCAAGGCCGCCGATGATCGCCGGATCGAACCGATCGCGGCGGGCTTCGTCGGGCTCGCGCTGGTGTCGCTCATCGCGACCCCGCTCGCGCTCGCCGAACTGCCTCGCCTTTTCGTCGGCGCGGGCGACGGCTTCGCGACGCAGGCGCTGCTCCGCTGGGCGGGGCTCGCGGCGCTGCTCGGCCTGTTCACGGGCAAGGCCGAGGACCGCTTCTTCCGCGCCGCCGCGCTCGCCCTCGCCGGCGGGCTTGCCTATGGCACGCTCGCACAGATCGTCCCCGGCTGGAGCCTGACGCTCGCGATGGGCGCGGTCACCATCGGGATATTCCTTCTCGCGCGGCGCAAGGCGTCGCTGCCGGTCGAGCTCCTGTCCGCCGCCTTCGGCGGACTCGCGCTGGCGCTGCTCGCGGTCACCGGACCCAATCTGGTCGCGCAGTGGAGCCGCCTGTTCGGCAGCGACGCGGTCGTGGCGGCCACCGATGTGATCCGCTGGGCGGGCATGACCGCATTGCTCGCGCTGTTCGCGGCGAAGGCCGGGCACCGCATCCTGCGCTTCGCGTCGCTGTCGATCGCGGGCGGCCTCGCTTATGGCACGCTCGCGCAGGTCGTCCCGGGCTGGAGCCTGCCGCTCGCGATGGGTTTCGTGGCCATGGCGATCTTCGCCATCGCGCGCCGCCGTACCTCCTATCCGGTCGAACTGCTCTCGCTCGTCTATGCCCAGTTCGCCATAGTCTTGCTTGCCGGGACCGGCCCGAACCTCCTTGCGCAATGGACCCGGCTCTATGGTAGCGACGCGGCGGTCGGCGCGACCGAAGTCCTGCGCTGGGCCGGGTTGGCGCTCGCCGGCCTCGCTTATGCCCTGTGGTCCGACAAGCCCGTCATCCGGCGGGCGGGCCAGGTCGCGGCGGCGTTGCTCGCCTATGGCGCCTTTGCGCAATTCGTCCCCGGCACCTGGCTGATGCTCGTGCCCGCGATCGGCGGCGCGGCGGCACTGCTTGCGGCGCGGCGGGTCGCGCTGCCGCGTGTCGATGGCGCTGCCTTCAGCTTCGCCGCGCTCAGCCTCGCCTGGGCCGCACTGCCCGTGGCCGCCTGGGCGCTCGAGGCGCTGATGTCGATCGCCGGACAGCCGATGCTGTTCGAAAGCCCCATGCTCGCCGTCGATCCACTGCTGCTGCGCCTGCTCATCCCCGCCGCGCTGTTCGCCGCGCCGCTGTGGCTGATCCGCGAACATTTGCCGCGCTGGCTGCTCCTCGCGGGCCTCGGCATCGCGGGCGTCGTCGGCGGCATCGCGCTGCACAGCCTCTACCGCCTCGGCTTCGCTGCGGTGGTGGGCGGCGATTTCGTCGCGACCGGCGTCGGGCAACGCCTGTTGTGGGAGGCCTTGCTGATCGGCGGCGGCTGGCTCGCGATGACGCGGCAATGGACCGGTCTGGCCCGGCCGCTCGTCCTTGCGGGGACCGCCCACGCAATCTGGTACGGGCTGCTGCTCCACAACCCGCTATGGAAGCTGCAAGCGGTGGGCGAATGGCCGGTGGCCAACCTGCTCGTGCCGCTCTTCCTGCTGCCTTGGCTGGGGCTGAAGCTGATCCAGCGGCTGTTCCCGAATGCCCCCGCGCTGCTCGATCGCGTCGTTCAGCTTGCCACGATGTTGCTCGTCGCGGGCTTCGCCTGGGCAGCGCTCCGCCAGCTGTTCCACGGAACGCTGCTCGTCGCACCGGGGGTCACCGCGACCGAGAATATCCTGCGCTCGATCCTGATCCTCGCGCTCGCGATCGGCTTCCTCTTGTGGGGCATCCGCAAGGGCCGCCACGACTGGCGCATCGCCTCGCTGGTCCTGATGCTCGGCGCGGTCGGCAAGGTGTTCCTGTTCGACGCCTCGGGGCTCGAAGGGCTGCTGCGCATCGGGTCTTTCGTCGTGCTGGGGTTCAGCCTGATCGGCATCGGCTGGCTCTACAGCCGCCAGCTCGCACGGCCCGCGCCGGGGGATGAAGCAAAAACGGCATGATGATCCTGCTGTGGCTGGTCGCCGGGCTCGGCCTGCTGCCCTTGCTGGTCGGGACAGCGCGGCTCAAACGCGGCAAAGCGCCGGTGGATTCGCGCGGCCTCGCCGCCTCGACGCTGCTTTGCGCGCTGGCGTTCAGCCTGACGTTCCTCGTGCAGGAACTCGGCCTCGTGATCCCCAAGGCGCTCGTGCCGGGGCTCGACCCGATCCTCTATCACAACGATCATGACTGGTCGGGCGACGCGCCGGTCGCCGAACTGCTGCAGGGCGGCGGCGCGGTCGCGACCTTGCTCAGCGGGCTGGTCTTCCTGTGGCTCGCCGGGCGGGTTTCGCCGGAGCGGCCGACCTGGCGGCTCTTCGCCTTCTGGATGGCGTTCCAGGGACTGTTCCAGTCGCTGAGCCAGTGGGCGATCGGCTGCTGGCTGTCCGGCAACGACGTCGGGCGGATGCTGACCTATCTGGGTGCCGGCCCGGCCGCAAAGGGGCCGCTGTTCGTGTCGGCGGTGATCGCGATGATCGCTGCGGGCATCCAGCTCGCGCGCCGCTATCCCATCCCGGGCAAGGGCCGCATCGCCATCGCGCAACTGGCGGCGGTGCTGGCGATCGCGGTCGTGCTGATCGTCCCCTTCCGCGTCCCGCGCGAACCGGTCGAGGTCGTGCTCATTCCACTGGTCGTCCACCTAATCGGGCTCGGCTGGCTCGCTGTGGGATTGAATTTCCGGCGCGACACGCCGTTCCCGTCCACCGCCCCGTCGATCGCCGGCCCGCTCGCGGCACTCGCCGCGCTGCTCGCGCTCTTCCAGCTCGTCCTGCGGCCGGGAATCTCATTCTGAGGGGAGAAGGTGGGACGATTCTGTTGCCCGGCTCGTCCCCAGCCGCTGGTATCCGATTCTGTTGCCCGGTTCGGTCCGAACCGCGTTCTATTTGTCTAACCTTAGGCCGTGAGGCTTATCGGTTAGGCAGCCAGAGCGAGTGCTTCGTTATCGTTAGCACCTATTGGTTTTGAGCCTTTAACGGGTTACTCAGCCCGGAAGAAACCACCGTCTTTGAACACACGTCGATCCTAGTTCGGCCCCGTCAGAAACCCGCGCACCCCTTCCGAAGAGCGCGGGCTTGTGGTGGAGCCGCCGGGTACTGCCCCCGGGTCCGCTGTGCCTATTCCACGGCAACATTTATCCTCATAGTCGGCCGAAACCGACAGGACCCATATAGGAAGCCCGCCCGCGCTTGGAAAGGGCGCGGACGGGCGTCTGTCGCGTTTTGGGCGGAAGTTGGCGAAAGTGCCGCGTAGCATGCCCAGATTTCGAGAATTTTTTATTTTATTTCAATAGTTTAAAACAATACTTCCAATTCTATCCTAGCGCTTGCGCAATTCGTCGCGGATTTCGGTGAGAATATCGACCTCGCTCGGGCCTGCCGGCGCGTCGGGCGCCTTGCGCACCACCTTGTTCACCGTCTTGACGAGCAGGAAGATGATCCACGCCAGGATCAGGAAGTTGATCGTCGCGGTGATGAAGGCGCCATAACCGAACATCGCGACCCCGGCTTCCTTCAGCTTGGCATAATCGGTCGGCGACACGCCCGCGGGCACGTCGCCCAGCAGGATGAACATGTTCGAAAAATCGACCCCGCCAAAGATCGCGCCGACGACGGGCATGATGATGTCCTCGGTCAGCGACTTGGTGATCGTCGCGAAGGCGCCGCCGATGATGACACCGACCGCGAGGTCGATGACATTGCCGCGCGCGATAAATTCCCTGAACTCGCTCAACATGTTGCTGCTCCCCGGATGGTTGGTCCTGTGCGCGAAGCGTGCCGCGACGATTGCACAAAGGCAAGCACCATCCTATCTAGTGTCTTGTTGCGGCAAGACGCCGCCGGAGGGAGCTTGATGACCATGTCCTATCGTTCTGCCCGTTGGATGATCCTGCCCGTCGCCGCGCTGAGCCTGTCGGCGTGCGGCATCAACAGCGTCCCGACCAAGGAAGAGGCCGCGAAAGCGAAATGGGCGAATGTCGAGGCCGCCTATCAGCGCCGCGCCGACCTGATCCCGAATCTCGTCGAAACCGCGAAGGGCGCGTCGAAGATCGAGCAGTCGACGCTCGAAGGCGTGATCCAGGCGCGCGCCTCGGCGACGCAGGTCAAGCTGTCGACCGACGACTTGGGCGACCCCGCCAAGGTCCAGGCCTTTCAGCAGGCGCAGGGCAATGTGTCGGGCACGCTCGGCCGCCTGCTCGCCACGGTCGAGGCCTATCCCGACCTCAAGAGCCAGGCGCGCTTTGCCGACCTGATGACCCAGCTCGAAGGCACCGAGAACCGCATCAACGTGACGGTGCAGGACTATAACGCCGCGGTGCAGGATTATAATACGACGATCCGCACCTTCCCCGACATCATCGGCGCCAAGATCGTCCATGGTGCGCAGCCGATGACGCCGTACAAGGCGATCACGCCCAACGCCAACGTCGCGCCGACGGTCAAGTTTTGACCAATAAGCCGGGCCTGACCGCCTTTCTTCGTCCGCTGGCAACGGCAGCCCTTGGCGGGCTGTTGTTGCTGTCGGCCGCACCCGCTTCGGCGCAGACCTTCCCCAAGCTCACCGGCCGCGTCGTCGATCAGGCCGACATCATCCCCGCGGCCGAGGAGGCCGCGCTCGATGCGCAGCTCGCCGCGCTCGAGACCAAGACCGGGCACCAGCTCGTCGTCGCGACGGTCAAGGACCTCGAAGGCAATGACGTCGCCGATTACGGTTACAAGCTCGGCCGCGAATGGAAGATCGGCGACGAGGCCAAGGACGACGGCGTCGTCTTCCTGATCGCGCCCAACGAACGGCGGATGAACATCGCGGTCGGTTACGGCCTCGAACCCGTGCTCACCGACGCGATGTCGGGGCGGATCATCCGCGACACGGTTACCCCCTTCTTCAAGGCTGACGATTATCCCGGCGGCATCCAGGCGGGGGTCAATGCGATCGCCGAGCAGATCCAGCTCACCCCCGAGGAAGCCGCCGCACGCGCCGCGCAGATCGAGGCGCAGGAGCGCGACCGCGCCAATGACGGCGACATCGGCGGGCTGATCTTCGTCGGCTTCATCGTCTTTTTCTTCTTCATCCTACCGATCCTGTCGAGCCTCGGGCGCAAGGGAAAGAAACGCCGCCGCAAGAACAGCCCTTGGGGCCCGCC
>NZ_LYVN01000179.1 GCF_001990265.1 Sphingopyxis sp. KK2 | reverse complement strand
GCGTGGGCGGCAAGACAGGCTCCTGCCCCGCCGGCGCGCAGAGCCTCGACGAACGGCTGGCGGCGGCCGAGCGCGATGCGGCGTCGGCGCGCGTGCGCCTGGCGCAAGCCGCCGCCGTCCCCGACGTCACGGCGTCGGGCGGCGTGCGGAGCTTTCGCGAGAGCAAGGACACCGCGTTCATCATCGGCCTGTCGATCCCGCTGCCGCTGTTCGACCGCAATCGCGGCAATATCGACGCGGCGCGGGCCGATGGCGATGCGGCCGAGGCGCAGCTGGCGCAGACGCGCCTCGACACGCGCCTGTCGCGGCGCGACGCCGAATTGATGCTGGCGGCCGCCAGCGAGCGGGTCACGGCGCTGTCGGGCGCGGGCCTGTTCCAGGCCAATGAAGCGGCGCGGCTGGCGGAGGTCGGATATCAGCAGGGCAAGTTCACGCTCATCGAGTTGATCGACGCGCAGGAAGCGCAGACCGGCGCCCATCTCAAACTCATCGAAGCCCAATTCGACCGTGCCCGCGCGCTCGCCGCGCTGGGCCGCGCGAACGCGCAATAGGAACAGTCATATGCAAATCCTTGAAAACAAAAATCTCCTGCTCGTCGCCGTCGCGGTCGGCGCGCTCGTCATGGGCGGGGGCGGCATCCTGATCGGGCGATCGATGGTCGGTCCCGACACCGCTCCGCCCGCCGCGACCCCGGCCGAAGCGGAGGAAGACGGACATGTCGAAGGCCTGATCGCGATGGACGAGGCGCGCGCCAAAGGCGCCGGCATCGTCACCGAGACGATCGAGGCCGGCGGCCTCGGCGCGGAAATATTGGCGCAGGGCGTCGTGGCGCCGACGCCCGAGGGCGAGGCGGTGCTGACGGCGCGGGCCGACGGTGCGATCATTCGCATCCATCGCCGCCTCGGCGATGTGGTGCGCGCCGGCGATACGGTCGCGGTGATCGAGAGCCGCGACGCCGCGGCGCTTGCCTCCGAGCGCAGTGCGGCGAGGGCGCGGCTTGCGCTCGCCCGATCGACCCATACGCGCGAGAAAAAGCTGTTCGATGCCCGGATTACCGCGCGGCAGGACCTCGAAGCCGCGGCGGCGGCGCTGGCCGAAGCCGAGGCCGAAGCCCGGCGCGCGCAGTCGGCGGCGGCGACGGCAAAGCTGTCGGGCGACGGACGCACGCTCGCCGTGACCAGCCTGATTTCGGGCCGGATCACCAGGTCCGACGCAAAGCTCGGCTCGCATGTGCTCGCCGGGACCGAATTGTTCCGCGTCGCCGACCCCGGGCGCATCGAGGTCCATGCGTCGGTGCCCGCCGCCGATGCGCGGCGGCTGCGGCCGGGTGATACGGCGACCCTCGAGCTTGCGGACGGCGAAACGGTGAAGGCGGTCGTGCGCTCGGCGACCCCTAGCCTCGATCCCGAAAGCCGGACCGCGACGATCATACTGGTGCCGGGCGGCGTCGCCGGGCTGACCCCGGGGCAGGGGTTGCGCGTCCGGATCAAACCCCGGGGCGCGGCCGCATCCAGCCTGATCGCGCTTCCCGAAGAGGCGGTGCAGACGGTCGAGGGGCGCGAGGTCGTGTTCGTGAGGACCGCCAAGGGTTTCCAGGCGACGGCGGTGGTCAGCGGCAAGCGCGGCGGCGGTCGCATCGAAATCGTCGATGGCGTGGCACCGGGCGCGGTCATCGCGACCCGCGGCGCCTTCCTGCTCAAAGCCGAAATCGGCAAGGGCGAGGCGGAGCATTGATATGATCGAAAAGCTCCTCGACGCGTCGATACGCTTTCGCTGGGCGGTCGTCCTGCTCACCCTCATCATCTCGGCCTATGGCCTGACGCAGCTGCTCAAGCTGCCGATCGATGCCGTTCCCGACATCACCAACAAACAGGTCCAGATCAACACCGTCGAACCCAATATGGGGCCGCTCGATATCGAGCGGCTCGTCACCTTCCCGATCGAGACGGCGATGGCGGGCATCCCCGGATTGCAAAGCTCGCGGTCGATCTCGCGCAACGGGTTCAGCCAGGTCACGGTGATCTTCGACGATAGCACCGACATCTATTTTGCGCGCCAACAGGTCGCCGAGCGGCTGAGCCAGGCCAAGGGCAGCTTGCCCGACGGCGCCGAACCGCAGATGGGGCCGGTGTCGACAGGGCTCGGCGAAGTGCTGATGTACACGGTCGATTTTGCGCCGGCGGCGACCGGGGCGAACCCGAAGCTTGCCGGCAAGCCGGGGTTCCAGCCCGACGGTTCCTATCTGACGCCGGCCGGCGAACGGCTCGTCGACGATGTCGCGAAGCTCGGATATCTGCGCACCGTGCAGGATTGGGTCATTCGCCCGCAGCTGCGGTCGGTCGCCGGGGTCGCCGGGATCGATTCGATCGGCGGCTATGAGAAGCAATTCGTCGTCCAGCCCGATGCCGGGAAATTGGCGAGCTATGGCATCTCCTTTTCCGAACTCGCCGAAGCGCTGGAACGCGCCAATATCTCGGTCGGCGCGAATTTCGTCGAACGCGGCGGCGAGGCTTTCCTGGTCCGCGCCGACGGCCGCATCCGCTCGCTCGACGAGATCGGCCGGGCGGCCGTCGCCTCGCGCGGCGGCGTGCCGGTGCTGGTGCGCGACGTCGCGACCGTCGCGATCGGCGGCGAACTGCGGACGGGCTCGGCCTCCGAAAATGGCAAGGAGCTTGTGGTCGGCACCGTGCTGATGCTGGCGGACGGCAACAGCCGCATCGTCGCGTCGGACGCCGCCGATCGACTGAAGGACGTCGCGCGGTCGCTGCCCCCCGGGGTGGTCGTCAAGCCGGTGCTCGACCGCTCGCAGCTCGTCGATGCGACGATAGGTACGGTCGAGAAGAATCTGGCGGAGGGCGCCTTGCTCGTCGCCGCGGTGCTGTTCTGGCTGCTCGGCAATTTCCGCGCCGCGATCATCGCGACGCTGGTGATCCCGATCTCGTTCCTCGTCATGGGGACGGGCATGACGATCACCGGCACGTCGGGCAATCTGATGAGCCTTGGCGCGCTCGACTTCGGCCTCATCGTCGACGGTTCGATCATCATCATAGAAAACTGCCTGAGGCGCCTTGCCGAACGGCAGCATTGTGAGGGCCGGCTGCTGTCGCTGGGCGAACGGCTGCACGAGGTGTTCGAAGCGTCGCGCGAGATGATCAAGCCCACCATCTATGGACAGGCGATCATCGTGCTGGTGTTCGTGCCGCTGCTCACCTTCACGGGGGTGGAGGGCAAGACCTTTTCGCCGATGGCGATCACGGTGCTGCTCGCGCTGGGCGGCGCGTTCGTCGCATCGCTGACCTTCGTGCCCGCGATGGTGGCGCTCCTCATCCGCGGCGAAGTCGCCGAAAAGGAGGTCCGTGCGATCGGCTGGATCAAACACCGCTACGAACCCGTCCTCAAACGCGTCATCGCGCGCCCCTGGCCGTGGATCGGGGCGGGCGGGGGAACCTTCGCGGCGGCGATGCTGGTGTTTGCCACGCTCGGCAGCGAGTTCATCCCGGTGCTGGGCGAGGGCAATCTGGCGATGCAGGCGCTGCGCATCCCGTCGACATCGCTGAACCAGTCGCAGGCGATGCAATTGCAGGTGGAGAAGGCGGTGGCGACGCTGCCCGAAGTCGCCTTCATCTATTCGAAGACCGGGACGGCCGAGGTCGCCAGCGATCCGATGCCGCCGAACGCGTCGGACACCTTCATCATCCTGAAGCCGAAGGACGCGTGGCCCGACGGCGTGCGAACGAAGGACGATGTGATCGAGCGGGTCGAGCAGAAACTCGCGCCGCTGGTGGGCAATGCCTTCGAGATCAGCCAGCCGATCCAGCTCCGCTTCAACGAGTTGATCGCCGGCGTGCGCGGGGACATCGCGATCAAGCTGTACGGCGACGATCTCGACGAAATGGGCCGCGCGGCGCAAGAGGTGGCGGCGATCCTGAACGGCGTCCCGGGCGCGGCCGACGTCAAGGTCGAGCAGACCGCCGGCTTTCCGGTGCTCGACGTGCAGTTCGACCGCGACGCGATCGCCCGCTACGGCCTCACGCTGCAGGACGTCAGCGATACCGTCGCGGCGGCACTGGGCGGGCGCGAGGCCGGCATCGTGTTCGAAGGCGACCGGCGCTACGATATCGTCGTCCGGCTCGACCGCGCGACGCGCGACGACCTCGATGCGGTGGGGGCGCTTCCGGTGCTCCTGCCGGGCGAGGGCGGCGCGCGCGCCTCGGTTCCGCTCCGCGAACTGGCCAGCTTCGGCTTTTCCGAAGGGTTGAACCAGGTCAGCCGCGAAAACGGCAAGCGGCGGATCGTGGTCCAGGCCAATGTCCGCGGCAACGACCTGGGGTCCTTCGTTGCCGAAGCGCAGCAAAAGGTGGAGGCCCAGGTGAAGCTGCCGTCGGGGAGTTTCATCGAGTGGGGCGGGCAGTTCGAGAATCTGCAGGCGGCCTCGGCGCGGCTGTCGATCGTCATCCCGGTCATCTTCGCGGCGATCTTTGCGATCCTGTTCCTCGCCCTTGGCGGCGTCCGCCAGGCCGTCGCGGTCTATTCGGCGATCCCGCTGGCGCTGGCGGGCGGGGTGTTCGCGCTGTTGCTGACGGGGCTGCCCTTTTCGGTGTCCGCCGCGGTCGGCTTCATCGTGCTGTCGGGCGTGACGGTCCTCAACGGGCTGGTCGTGATGTCGAGCATCAACCAGCGCATCGACGAAGGAAGGCCGGTCGATACCGCGATCGGCGAGGGAGTGATGGAGCGGGTGCGCGCGGTGCTGATGACCGGCATCGTGCCCGCCATCGGCTTCGTCCCGATGGCGCTCGCCACCGGGACCGGGGCCGAGGTGCAGAAGCCGCTGGCGATCGTCGTCATCGGCGGATTGGTCACCTCGACCCTGCTGACCCTGTTCGTCCTGCCCGCGATCAGTCATCTGCTGCTCCGCGGCCAGCGCTGAGCCGGACTAAGCCGAGCGCGGCCCCGCCCCGCGGGCCGCGCTCGGCTCTACACTTCGCTTCTCAACGCTCGGCTCATCCCCCGAAAGATTTTCTTTGCCGCAAAAGCGGCCGTCCGCGATTGACGAATCCAATATCAATCGATTAACTTGACTTTGTCGTTCGGCGCTGGTCGGGACGGACGACAGGCTCTCCCGCCTCCCATCGACCCGCGGCTTTTGACCGGGAAGCAGCTTGCTCCGCGTTACCAACGGCTAAAGCGCGTGATGCTCGGGCGACATCGCCAGGCATTGCGTTCCCCCAGAAGGGGTATTGCGATGCGCATGTGTAGTATCTTCATCTAGCCCATTGCGCTTTCCACGCGCGGGATAGCGGACCAACCGCATCCCCTCCGCGCGGCAGCGCCCTCCCTTCATCCAGGCCGCCCTTTCCTCACGCGAGGGCCCGCGGCTTTGCGTCCGGCGCCCGTGCGCCGGCGAACGGTGAACCATGCCTCATCTGACCCAATCCGACCTGTCGGATCTGGCTCGCTATCCTGCGTCCCTGCGCAGCGCGGCTCGCGCTTTGTGGGGCGACGGGCCGGCGAGTGCACGATCCGGCGCGGCGCATCGCGCCCATCTCAATCCAATCAAAAAGGGGGCGGGAACGCCGCCCGGGGACATCACATCATGACACGCTATTCTCCCGACCATCGCCTGCGCCTGCTGCTCGGCGCCGCGCTCGCTGCTTATGCGGTGCCTGCCACGGCGGCCGAAACCGCCGTGGAAACCGCCGCCGAGGTCGCGACGATCGTCGACGACGGCGGCGAGGCGGCTGGCGACAGCTATGACGGCACCGAAATCATCGTCTCTGCCCGCCGCCGCGACGAAAGCGCGCAGGACGTGCCGATCGCGCTGACCGTCGTCGGCGCCGAAACGCTCGAAAAGACCGGAAACTACACGCTGACGCAGATCCAGCAGATCGTGCCCAGCCTGCAGGTGTTCAGCTTCAACCCGCGCAACACCAACATCAATATCCGCGGCCTCGGCAGCAATGTCGCGCTGACCAACGATGGCCTCGAAAACGGCGTCGGCTTCTATATCGACAATGTCTATTACGGCCGCGTCGGGCAGACGCAGTTCGACCTGGTCGATCTGCAGCAGATCGAGGTGCTGCGCGGGCCGCAGGGGACCTTGTTCGGCAAGAACACCACCTCGGGCGCGATCAACATCACCTCGAAGAAGCCCAGCTTCGACCCCGAATTTTCGGGCGAGGCGAGCGTCGGCGACTATGGCTATTACCAGCTGCGCGGGTCGGCCTCGACCGGCCTCGTCCGCGACCTGATCGCGGTGCGGCTGAGCGGCGCGGTCACCGAACGGCGCGGCTTCCTCTACAACGACACGCAGAAGGAGCGCGCGCAGGACTATTCGAACTGGAGCGTGCGTGGCCAGCTGCTGATCACCCCGTCGACCGACCTTGAGGTCAAGATCATCGGCGACTTCTCGCGCCAGAAGCAGAACCATGTCCTCAACATCTTCGCGGGCTATTTCGGCACCTATGCCGACGGCACCGCGATCCCGAACAATTTCGCGGCGCGCGCGGCGCGTTTCCCGGGCTACAGCTTCCCGACGATCGATCCCTTCGCGCGGCGCGGCGAGGCCGACGGCCATTATCAGTCGAACATGGACGGCTATGGCGTGTCGGGGCAGGTCGACTGGGACCTTGGCGCCGCCAAGCTGACCTCGATCACCGCCTATCGCTGGTGGGACTGGAACCCGGCCAACGATGGCGATTCCACCGCGCTGCCGATCGTCACCAAGGCACAGCAGGCGAACCGCCAGCGCCAGTTCAGCCAGGAAATCCGCTTGGCGTCGGACAGCGGCGGGCCGATCGATTATGTCGTCGGCGCCT
>NZ_LYVN01000178.1 GCF_001990265.1 Sphingopyxis sp. KK2 | reverse complement strand
GAGGGCGAGATCCCGATGCCGATGTTCATCGCGATGGACCCGCCGCAGCACACCGCGCAGCGCCGCACCGTCGCCCCCGCCTTCGGCCCCAGCGAGATCGAGCGCATGCGCGCCGACACCCAGGCGCGCACCGCGGCGCTGATCGACACGCTGCCGGTCGGCGAGACCTTCGACTGGGTCGAGCGGCTGTCGATCGAGCTCACCACCGACATGCTCGCGATCCTCTTCGACTTCCCGTGGGAGGAACGCCACCGGCTCACCGGCTGGTCCGACGCGCTCGGCGACATCGAAAGTTTCGATACGCTCGAAAAGCGCCAGGTCCGGCTCGGCAAGGCGTTCGAAATGGGCGCCGCCTTCAAACAGCTCTGGGATGCCAAGGCGCTCAATCCCGGCAAGCACGACCTCATCTCGATCATGCTCCAGTCCGACGCGATGAAGCATATGAGCGAGAACGAGTTCATGGGGAATCTCATCCTGCTGATCGTCGGCGGCAACGACACGACGCGCAACTCGATGTCGGCCTATGCCTATGGCCTCCACTGCTTCCCCGAGGAACGCGCGAAGCTCGAGACGAACCACGACCCCGAACTCGCGGTCAATGCGATGCACGAAATCCTGCGCTGGCAGACCCCTCTCGCGCATATGCGCCGCACCGCGACCGAGGATACCGAATTGTTCGGCCACCAGATCAAGGCGCGCGACAAGATCGCGCTCTGGTACGCCTCGGCGAACCGCGACGAGAGCGTCTTTCCCGACGGCGACCGCATCATCGTCGACCGCGAAAACGCCCGCCGCCACCTCGCCTTCGGTTACGGCATCCACCGCTGCGTCGGCGCGCGCGTCGCCGAATTGCAGCTCACCACGCTGATCTCCGAAATGCAGAAGCGCCGGCTGCGCGTGAACGTCCTCGCCGAACCCGAGCGCGTCCATGCGAGCTTCGTCCACGGCTATCGCCACATGCCGGTTCAGCTCGAGAAATATTGAGCGGGGTTGAAACCTCGGCGGCGCCGCCAACGTATCAGGGGTAAAGGAGCCCTGCCATGATCGAACGGCGTTATCTTATCGGCGGCCTCGCGCTCGGCGGCGCGCTCATCGCCGCGCCGATGCTCTTCGCCAAGGCGTCACCGCGCCCGAAGGGCCAGCCCGGCTGGCAATTGAGCGAGGCCGAGTGGAAGAAACGGCTGACGCCCTTCCAGTACAAGATCCTGCGCGAGGCGGGCACCGAGCGCCCCTTCACCAACGCGCTCGACAAGGAAAAGCGCGCCGGCATCTTCGCCTGCGCCGGCTGCGCGCTGCCGCTCTATTCGAGCAAGACCAAATATGACAGCAAGACCGGCTGGCCGAGCTTCTATGCCCCGCTCGCCAATGCGATCGGCACCTCGACCGACCATGAGCTCGGTTATGCCCGTACCGAGGTGCATTGCCGCCGCTGCGGCGGGCACCTCGGCCATGTCTTCAACGACGGCCCGAAACCGACGGGCAAGCGCTATTGCATGAACGGCGCAGCGCTTACTTTCCGCCCCGCCTGACGCGTCAGCGCCGGATACGATAGACGCGCAGCTGGCCCTGCGACAGCTTGGCGTCATAGGCCAGCCAGTCGACCGTTTCGCCGCGAATCAACCGCCCGGCCAGCCCTTGCGGCTTCACCCGTGCCAGATTTTCGCTCTCGGGCAATTGCGTGCACAGCAACAAGATATCGGCATGGCTCGCCTCGACGATCGGCTTGGCCTGCGCCGGATCGGACAGGAAGGCGGTGATGACCTGATTCATCGCGCGATGATTGCGGTGATGGCCGGTCGCGATCACGCTGTGCCGGGTGCGGACGAGGATCGAGGGGCCGAGGTCGAGCGGCGCGAAGATCAGCGTTGCGGGCTCGCGCGCGAGCGCTGCCAGCATCGGCTGCGTCGGACAGCTTTCGTCCGCCGCCGACGGCTTGCGGAGCGCCACCATCTCGTCGGGCAGCGCCGCGAGCATCGCGCGCTCGGCAAGCTGGGCATCGAACGCCGGGATCGCGGTCAGCACGAGCATCGTCGCGCCGATGCGGGCGAGCGCCGACTCGCGGGCCCGGCTCCAGTCCCACAGCGCCGCCGCCATCGTGCCGAAGGCGGGCACCAGATAGGCATGGGTCGTCGCACCGGTGCGAAAGACGATCATCGACAAGGGCACGCTGCACAGCAGCACGAAGAGCAGCCGGTTCCAGTTGTCGGCAAATTCGCTGCCGCGCGCGCGGCGCCAGGCCCAGATCGCGGCCCCGAAGCCGACCACAGTCGGGGTGAAGAACAGCGCCGCGATTGCGGGGTCCTGCGCCCACACCGGGCGCCCCTCCATCACCCGCTCGTACCAGAAGTGCCGGACCAGCGGTTCGAGTTCGCCGAACGGCCCGCCGAGACAGGGCCGGCCGAGGATCGCGAAAACGCCGGCCCCGGCGATGCCCGCCAGCACGAGCGCGACCAAGCGGCGTTGCCAGGTCGCGGTCAGCCCCCGGACCTGCATACAGGCGAACAGGACGAGCCCCGTCGCCGCCGCGCCGCCGGCATAGGATGGCGCAAAGGCATCGCAATGGAGCGTGACGAAGGACTGCCAGCCGCGGAAGATCAACGACCAGATCGGCGGGATCACCGCCAGCCCCGCCGCGAAGCCCGCGAGCCGCGATGCCGCGCGCAGATCGCGCAGCCAGTCGAGTGCGAACAAAGCGCCGAAGATGGCGAGATAGGGAAGGCCCTCGAGCGAGATTTCGACATGCGCCGCGATGACGAGCGCCGCGACGAGCCCGCGGCCGAAGCTTGGCGGGCGGAGCGCGAGCCACAGCATCGCGACCGACAGCAGCAGCTGCCAATTATGGTGATCGACGCGCAGCGGCACGAAATAATGGAGGAAGGTCACGCCCGTCGCCGCGACGAGCATCCCCCCGATCGCCTGTCTCTTGTCGCCGAGCATCGCGAGGACGCGCGCCAGCAGCAGGAACAGCGGCAGGATGAGCAACAGCGGATAGATGGCGAGCGCCCAGCGCTCGGCCGCTTCGGGCGCGAGAAAAAGACGCAGCAGCAGGATCAGCCCCGCGATCTGCATGTCGATGAAGCGCGACCAGTGCATCAGCCCGCCGCCACCCTCGGGATTGATCCGATATTGGGTGACGTCGAACCAGCTTTGACCCGCGAGCAGGTCGCGGACCTGGACGATGCGCAGATAATCGTCGTTGTCGCGCAGGTCGAGCACCGCGATAGCGGTCCAGAAAACGGCCAGGCAGACGAGGACGACGGCAACCCACAGCAGCAGGGCGAAACGGTCGAGGTCGATCCGGTCGATCAGGGGGCGCTGCGCGCGGTCCATCGTTTGGCGGTCTTCAGTCGGCCGCGAAAACGAGCGTCTTGCGCAGCACATAGGTCGCGACGAAAGAGACGGCGATCGCCGCGAGCTTCGAGAGATTGGCGTCGAGCCCGGCGCGGTCGCCCGCCCAGACGATCGCGACGGTCAGCCCCAGCCCGACAAAGGCCGAGCCGAGGAACAGCCCCTTCTGCCGCACCCGGTCGAGCCCGGCGGTGCGCGCACCCTCGACAAAGACCAGCCGCGAGCTGATCAGCCAGTGGATGACGATCCCGGCGCCATAGCTCGCCGCCGCCGCGGTGACGGGCAGCCAGCCGGCGAGCAGGAAGAGGTTGAACAGGCCGACGTCGCCGACGAGCGCGACCGCGCTTGCCCCGACATAGCGCAGGAAGGTGACCTCGAGCAGCCGGCGCGCGAAGGACGGGAGCGCGGCGATCACGGCTTACGCCGCCTTGGCGACGCGCGCGGGCACGTCGCGCACCGACGCCAGCGCCGCCTGTTCGCCCTCGGTGCCGCTTTCATGATATTCGGCGTCCTCGTTGACGCCCCAGATGTCGTAGACGCGCTCGCCGGCGACGATATTGCGCACCGTCAGCATCGCGGTCATCATCGCATGATCCTGGTTGTTATAGCGGTGCATGCCGTTGCGCCCGACCATGTGCAGCGTCGGGTAACGCGCCTCGAGCTCGCTGCGCATCGTCTCGACATGCGCGGCATATTCGTCGTCATAGACCGGATAGGCCTTTTCCTGCCGCACCACCGCGCCGCCGACGACATCCTTGGGGTCGCACAGGCCGAGGATCGCCATCTCGCGCTTGGCAAGCTCGACCAGATCCTCGTCACTCGACGCCCACAGGCCATCGCCTTCGAAACAGAAATATTCCAGGCCCACGCAGGCAAGCTCGGGATCGGGCACCATTTCGGGCGACCAGCTGCGGAAATTCTGCACCCGGCCGACCTGCACCTTGCTGTCGTGGATATAGATCCAGTTGTCGGGGAAGAGATCCTCCGACCGGATCTTGAGCGCGACGGTCAGGAAGTCGCGATACTTCAGCGACGGCGCCGCCGAGAGCGCGCACGCCGGCAGCGGATGGATGCGCGCCGCGAGCTCGCGCATCGGCGCCGAGCTGATCACATGCGCGGCGTCGATCACGATATCGCCGTCGGGTCCGTTCGCGGTCAGCCGCCAGCGGCCGCTCACCTGGTCCTGCGTCAATTGCTTGAAGCTGTGATCCATCAGCACATGGTTGCCGCCCGCGACCACCTTGTCGCGCGCCGCGTCCCACATCATGCCGGGCCCGAGCCGCGGATAGCGGAAGGTTTCGAGCAAAGTCTTGGTCGCCATGCCGTCATTGGGCTTCTTGTTGAGCCCCAGGCTGCGCTTCAGCCCGTCGAGCACCGCGGCGCCGAGGCTGAGCCCCTTGATGCGCTGCGCCGCCCAGTCGGCCGACATTTCGTCGCACGGCATGCCCCACACCTTCTCGGTATAGGTCTTGAAGAAGATCGAATAGAGCTTCCGCCCGAACTGGTTGATCGTCCAGTCCTCGAAGCTGCGGACCGTCTTGTTCGGGAAGAGCTTCGCCTGCGCATAGCTCGCCATGCACAAGGTCGAACGAATGACGCCGAGATTCCACAGCGCCTCGAACGCGCGCAGCGGATAGGAATAGAATTTGCCCTCATAATAGATGCGGCTCATCCGCGGGCGCTCGATGAAGTCGTCGGGCAGAATCTCATTCCACAGGTCGACGACTTCGCGGCTCTTCGAGAAGAAGCGATGCCCGCCGATATCGAAACGAAAGCCCTCATGCTCGACCGTGCGGCTGATCCCGCCGACATAGACGGGGTCCTTTTCGATCACGGTGACCTTATAGCCTTCCTTGGTCAGCAGATAGGCGGCGGTCAGCCCCGCAGGCCCCGCGCCGATGATCGCGACGTCGGCGCTGGTCGGACGCTGTTTCGAAACTTCGGACATTGATGACTCCCCACGCAACTTGCCGTTACTCGCATCTGCTCTGCGCGATCATGGCTAAAAATTGGTTAATAGGCACAAAGCCGCGTCGATCGGATCGATCCCGCGCCCCTCGTCCGGCCCCGATTTACTCGCCCGCATCGCCGCGGTAAGCAGCCTGATGGTCGGACGCCGCTTCCTGCCGTGGTTCATCGCACCGCTGCTTGCGGTCGCGGCACCGTCGGCGGCGCAATTCGTCCCGCGCGACGCCCTGATCCCGGCCGAGCGCGCGGCGCAATCGCTCCCCCCCGATAGCGCCGCGCCGACCCCCGCCGAAACCGAGCGGATCGCCGCCCTCGAACAGCAGGTGCGGATCGACCAGCCATGCAACACGACCTGGCAACCCGAACTCGAAGCGCCGCGGCGCGCGCTGCTCGCGCTCTACGAGGCGAGCTACGGCCCCGATCACCCGGCCACCGCCCGTCCCCTGCTCTCGCTGCTTTGCCATTTCGCCTATAATGACAAGGCCTCGGCCGAACCCGACAGCATCATCGCACGCCTCATCGCGATCGGGCGCGATCGCGGCCAGCCGCTCACGCTCCATGCCGGACTCGCGGCGCGCACGCAGCGGCTGCGCGAACAGGGCAAGGCGGTGGCTGCCGTCGCCGATGCCGAGGAAGCGCTGCGACTCGCGCGCGAGCATTTGGGCGCGCGGCCGGCGATCGTCGCCTCGGCGGCGGCCAGCCTCGCCGCCGCGCTCGAAGGCGCGGGGCGCGCGGTCGATGCCGAACCCCTCCTTCACCAGGCCGCGGCGCTGCGTCAGGCGATCCCCGACGGCGACCGCTTCGAACTCGCCGCCGCCTATGAAGCGCTCGGCAACAATCTGGCCGCACAGATGCGCATCGACGACGCGCGGCTCTGGTATGGGCGCGAACTCGATATTTTCGAGGCCGCGCTCCCCGGCGCCGACGTCGGCACGCTGACCAGCATCATCCTCTATTCGCAGCGCCTTTTCACCGCCGATCCCGCGCGCGTCGACGCGCTCTATCGCGCCGTGCTCGCGCGGCAAGAGGCGCTTCCGGGCAGCAGCGACGCACGCAACTGGATGACGCTGTGGAATCTTGCCAAATCCTCGTCGCTGCGCCTCGACCTGCCCAACGCCGTCTTCCGCGACGATTTGTCGGAGGCGGTCGCCTATCAGCGCCGCGTCATCGCCGCGGTCGGCCCCGGCCCGGACAACTGGCACGAACGCGATCTCGCGCGGCTGCTCGGCCAGCGCGCCGACACCGCGCCCGAGGCCGAACGCATCTATCGCCGCCTGCTCGCCGCCGACCCGGACGATATCCAGCTGGTCGAGATGCTCGGCGACACGCTTTGGATGCTCGGCCGCTATGACGAGGCGATGCCGTACCGCCAGCGCAGCATCGCCGACACCCGCGCGCGCCTCGGCGCCAGCCACCGCGAAACCTTGCGCCAGACCTATAACCTCGGGGTCACGCTATGGGGCGTGCGCCGGCCCGCCGAGGCGCGCCCCTATTATGAGGATGTGCTGGCGGGCTATCGCGCCGAGC
>NZ_LYVN01000177.1 GCF_001990265.1 Sphingopyxis sp. KK2 | reverse complement strand
TCGCCCCCGAATTCGTCATCGAAGCCACGGACTCGGCCCATTATGCGCGCTTCGGCGATGGCTCGGCGGGGCGGCGCCCGACCGACGGCACCGCGATGACCGCGCGCATCCGCCACGGCGGCGGCCGGCGCGGCAACATCGGGATCAACGCCATCGCGCATGTCGTCACCGACGACGGCGGCGCGATCCTCAATATTCGCAACCCCTTGGCGGGCTCGGGCGGCCGCGACCGCGAACCCGCCGCCGCGATCCGCGTCGCCGCTCCGCGGCACTTTCGCAAACAACGACGCGCCGTCACCCCCGCCGACTATGTCGCCGCCGCCGAGACCCATCCGCAAGTCCAGCGCGCCTATGGCGAACGTCGCTGGACGGGCAGCTGGAACACGATCTTCCTCGCGATCGATCGCCGCGGCGGCGCCTCGGTCGACGAGTCCTTCGAAGGCGCGCTGCGCGACCATCTCGCGAGCTATCGCCTCGCCGGGCACGATCTCGAGATCGTGCCGCCGCGCTTCGTGCCGCTCGACATCCGGCTTTTCGTCTGCGTCTGCGGCGATCATTATGCCGGCGACGTCGAACGCGACCTGCTCGATATCTTCTCGGCGGGGTTGATGCGCGACGGTCGGCCGGGCTTTTTCCATCCCGACAATTTCAGCTTCGGCGACAATATCCTGCTCTCGCCGATCATCGCGCGCGCGATGCAGGTGGCCGGGGTGCAGTGGATCGGCACGCGCGACGGGGCAGGGGCGGTCAAGGGCCGTTTCGGGCGGCTCGACCAGCCCGAGATCGATTTCGCCGACGACGCTGAAATTCCGATCGCGCCCAATGAAGTGGCGCGGCTCGATAACGACCCGACCTTTCCCGATTTCGGGCGCATCGCTTTCCTGATGGCGGGAGGACGCTGATGGCGCACAAGCCCCCCGCCACTATTTGCGGCGACAAGGATCGCGACGCAAAACGTCCCGACAACCGCCCGGGCCTCGCCGCGATCGCGTACCGGATCGGCACCTATCCCGAGTATAGGGACCGGATGGAGTGGCAATTGCCGCGCCAGACCGTCGTCGATCCCGAGACAAAGGCCGAACTCCAGCCGCTCGCTACGCTGCGCACGCGCGACCCGGGCGACCCGACGATCGCGCTGTTCGACGGCTTCGCGGCAACGCTCGACGTGCTCAGCTTCTACAGCGAGCGCGTCGCCAACGAGGGCTATGTCGGCACCGCGACCCAGCGCCGCTCGCTCGTCGAAATGGCACGGATGATCGGCTACGAACCCGCCCCCGGGGTCGCCGCCTCGGTCGCGCTGTCCTTTACCGTCGAGGCATCGGACGATCCCTATCGCGCCGTCGATATCCCGATCGGGGTGCAGGCGATGTCGGTGCCGACGCGCAAGGGCGAATTGCCGCAGGTCTTCGAAACCGTCGCGCCGATCACCGCGCGCGCCGAATGGAATGCGATGCCCGCGCGCACGCTGTACCAGCAGCCGCTGGCGCTGTTCCGCGATGCCGCCGACGACGATCATGCCGACAATGGCACCATCTTCCTCTTCGACCTCGACAACAGTTTCGGCCCCGACGCGCTCGCCGATCCCGACCTGCGCACCTTTGCCGCGGTCGGCGACCTCGCTCGCTACCACCCGCTCGACACGGGAACCGACCTCGACGATGCGCTCGTGCAGCGGATTTCGGCGCACGCGCTGAACCCCGAGGTCGAACCGCTGCTGCGCGCGCTGCCGGTCGATGAAATCTATCTGCGCGGCAACGGGCTCGGGCTCAAGCCGGGGCAGCGGATCGTCGTCATCGGCGTCACGGTCGCCGCCGATGCGACCCGCCAGATAGCCTCCTCGACGCTCCGCGTCGTCAGCGCGACCGACGACCGCGATTTCGGTGTCACCCGCCTCGTCGCGACGCGCGGCGGCGGCACCCCCGATGCGGTGAAGCGCGCGCCCGCACGCCGTTCGCCGCGCTTCAAGCGCCTCGCGATGCCGACCGCGCGGCTCGCTTTCTCCAGCGCCAATGTGAACAATATCGTCCGCCAGGCTGTGTGGACCGGGCCGGCGCTGACCGCGCTGGTCAAGACCCAGTCCTGGTCGCGCGTCAAGCTGATGCACCTGATCCGCCGCCAGACGCAGGTCGCCGCACCGCAGACCTCCGAGGCGCAGCCCGGCCTTTATATCCTGCGCGACGATTGCAGCTTCTTCGGCTCGGCAGCCCCCAAGCACAGCGCTCTCTTGGAAGAGCAGGGCCATGGCAGCGACTGGGACGCCGGTGACGGCGTGACGATCTGGACCGACAGCGGCGCCATCACCTACACCACGGCGCATGTCTTCGCCGAACGCGAGGTGAAGGAGATCGTCCCCGACGGCTGGATCGCGATCGAAACCGCAGAAGGCGAGGCGATGGTGTTTCGCGTCGCATCGGCGGCAACCCAGTCGCGCGCCGATTTCGCGCTCAGCGCCAAGACCACCGGGCTGACTTTGCGCAATCCCGATGGCAGCCCGCTCGTCTTGCCCGCCCCGGGGGTCGCCGAGCCGCTCAACGATTTCCGTTTTCGCACCGCGCATCTCTTCGGCGCCAGCGCGCCGCTCGAGCTTGCGGGCACCCCGATCCGCGAGGATGTCGAGGCGGGCGCCGACGCGCTCGACCTCGACGCGCTCTACCTCGACCTCGTCGACGGCCAGACGATCTCGATCGCCGGCGACCGTAGCGACGCCGACGGCCTCGCCGCGAGCGAGACGCTGACGGTCAGCGACGTCGTCCATATCGGGGGCTTCACCCGCCTGCTCCTCAAGAGCGGCCCCGAGTACAGCTATCGCCGTCCGACCGTCACCGTGAATGCCAATATGGCCGCCGCGACGCACGGCGAAAGCTATGAGGAACAACTCGGCTCGGGCGACGCCGCGCAGATATTCCAGCGCTTCAAGCTCACCAAGGCGCCGCTCACCTATGTCAGCGCCGAAACGCCCACGGGCCGCGCCTCGTCGCTCGTCATCCGCGTCGACGGGCTGCTCTGGCACGAGGTGTCGACGCTCTACGACGCCGGCCCCGATGACCGCGTCTATGCCGTGCGCGGCGAGGATGACGGCACGACCTGGGTCCAGTTCGGCGACGGTCTCCACGGCAGCCGCCTGCCGACCGGCCAGCTCAACATCATCGCCGCCTACCGCGCCGGTATCGGCCTCGCGGGCGAGGTCGCCGACGAGGCGATCATCCAGCTCAAGACCCGCCCGCTCGGTATCCGGTCGGTCGTCAACCCGAGCCGCGCGAGCGGCAGCGCCGCGCCCGAAAGCCTCGCCAACATCCGCCTCGCCGCACCGCGCGACGTGAAGACGCTCGGGCGGATCGTTTCGCTGATCGACTATCGCGATTTCGCCGCCAATTTCGCCGGGGTCGGCAAGGCGCAGGCGGCGCGACTCTGGTCGGGCGACAAGCAGGTCGTGCTCGTCAGCATCACCGGCACCAGCGACACCATCCTCGAAGCCAATGCCCCCGTCATCGCCAACCTCCAGGCCGCCGCCGACGGCGCGCGCGACCGCGCGCACCGGCTCGTCATCCTCCCCGCCGCACGGCGCTTCTTCCAGCTCGCCGCGCGCCTGTTCCACCATGCCGATTATCGCGCCGAGGATGTCGAACTCGCCGCGAGGGCGCAGCTGCTCGACGTCTTTGGCTTCGCGCGCCGCAACATCGGCCAGGTCGTCAGCGCCGCCGAGGTGATTGCCGCGCTCCAGTCGGTGCCCGGCGTCGTCGGGGTCGACCTCGACCAGCTCGCGCTGATCGTCGACGGCGGCAGCCCGCTGCCGTCGGCGACGCTCGCGACCGTGCTCCCCGCGCAGGGGGCGCGGATCGAGGACGAGGATTTTGCCGCCGCCGAACTCGTCACCCTGCTCGAAGCCGGCATCGCGCTGACCCTGGAGGCTGCCCGTGCATAACCGTCCGCCCGTGCCGCTGATCGAGCTGCTGCCGCAGCATCTGCGCAACCGCGACGCGAGCGAGGGCCGGGCGCTCGAGGCGCTGATGGGCATCCTTGCGGGCGAGCTTGCGGTCGTCGAGCGCGACCTCGACCAGCTCTACGACAATTGGTTCATCGAAAGCTGCGAACCCTGGGTTATCCCCTATCTGGGCGCGCTGATCGGCGCCCGCCCGATGCGCAGCTTCGGCGCCGGCGAGGTCGGCTTGCGCAGCTATATCGCGAATACTTTGAGCTATCGGCAGGCGAAGGGCACCGCCGCCGCGCTCGAACAGATTGCGCGCGACGTCACCGGCTGGCCCGTCGTCGCGGTCGAGTTTTTCCAGAAGCTGATCTGGAGCCAGCACGTCAACCATGTCCGTCCCGACGCGCCCGGCACTGCGTCGGTCCGCGATGCCGAGGCGGCGCGGCAGAGCGAGGGGGCCTTCTCCGCCGCGTGCCATAGTGCCGCCGCCGGCCCCGCCGACGGCGCGTCGGGGCGCTATGCCATCCCGCATGTCGGGCTCTTCATCTGGCGGCTCGACGCCTTCCCGCTCGGCTTTGTCTCGAATGCGGCGGCGGGCTATGTCGGCGGGCTGGTGCCGCGCGCTTCGGCGATCGGTCTGGGCTTCCGCCATTTCGATCCGCTCGGTGCCGACCGCACGCTGTTCAACCGGCCAAAGGCCGACCGCTCGGTCGCCGGGCGCGTCGATATCCGGATGGTCCCCGCGCCGCTCGACCGGCGGCTGCTTCACCGCGATCTCAACCGCCTGCGCGACGGCCGTCCGAGCGGCTGGTTCGACGAGGCGCCGGTGCTGCGCATCCGGCTTGGCGGCGCCGAGGTTCCGCCCGAACGGCTGCACAGCTGCAACCTCGAAACACGCGACGATGGCGGCGGTAATCCGACGTGGCGCCGGCCCGCACAGGCGGGGCATGTCCTCTTCGATCCCGAACTCGGCCGCCTCGCGCTTCACGCAAGCGACGAGGGCAAGGCGGTCGAGACGAGCTGCGCCTTCGCTGCGCCCTTCGCGATCGGTGGCGGTCCCTATGACCGTAGTGCGAGTTTCGCGGCGTGGCGCGAGGAAATTTTCGTCGACGGTGCCCCGGCGCCCTGGGTGATCGGCGTGTCGGCGCGCGCGCAGGACCAGACCGATGACGTGCTGCAGGGCGGGGTGGTCGTCGCCTCGCTCGCCGAGGCGATTGTCCGCTGGAATGCGGCGTCGAATGCCGGCACGCGGGGGCTGATCCTGATGCTCGATAATGGCAGCTATGCCCAAGACCTCGGCGACGCCGCGCATATCGTGAAAATCCCGCCCGGCGCGCGGCTGGCGATCGCCGCCATGGCCTGGCCGACGGTCGAGCGCGCCGGCGGGGTAATCGAACGCGACCTTCGTTCGCTTGCCCCCATGTACCGCCGCCCGCATATTCGCGGCGACCTGCGTATACGTGGCGCTGCGCCCGGCGCGGGGCAGGAGGCGGGGCGGCTGATCCTCGACGGCGTGCTCGTCGAGGGCGAGGTGGCGATCCTTGCCGGCGCGCTCGGTTCGCTCGACCTGCGCCACTGCACCATCGGCGCCTCGGCGGCGGGGCTGACCAAGGGGCTGCGCGTCATATCGCAAAATGGCGCGCTCGCGGTCGTCGTCGACCACAGCATCGCCGGTTCGCTCGCGCTCGGCCCGGCGGGCGGCGGGCTTCGCGTCGCCGACTCGATCATCGGCGAGGATCGCGACCTCCAGGCCGATCCCGACCTGCTCGCCGTCGTCGTCGACGCCCCCTCGGCCGACGTCGATTTCGCGCGCAGCACGATCTTCGGGCGCACCGCCGTTCGTTCGATCGAGGCCGAGAACAGCCTGTTCCTCGGCACCGCGCGTGCGGCGCAGCGACAGCGCGGCTGCATGCGCTTCAGCTACGCGCCGCTCACCTCGCGCGTCCCGCGCCGCTACCGCTGCCAGCCCGACATGACGATCGCCGAGGCCGAACAGGCGGCGGCGCCCAGCTCCCTGTCCGATGCCGAGAAACGACGCCTCGCGCGCAGCGTCACGCCGATCTTCACCGCCAGCGCCTTTCCCGCCAGCGCCTTCGGCCAGCTGGCGCTCGCCGCGCCCGATGCGGTCGCGGCGGGCGCGTTCGGCGGCGCCGAAATGGGCGCCGGTTTCGGCGCGGGCACGCCGTTCCGGCGCGCCAATCTCACCGACATGCTCGACGAATATCTGCCGTTCGGACTGGTGGCGGCACCCCTGTTCCAGACCTGAGGACAAAGACGATGACTGGCGATTTCACCCGCGACACCTTCCGCCCCGCCAAGGGGTACAGCGCCGTGCGGATGCAGCAGGGGCGGCTGTTCACCGACGCCGACTGGAACGAGGAGGGCGACATCCACCGCGGCGCGCTGCGCACCACCGCGCGATCGGTGATCGGCGCGAGCGGCTTTCCGGAAGATGCGCCGGGCTTCAGGATCCTCGAAGGCGCGACCAGGCAGACGCTGCTGATCGGCGGCGGGCAGGCTTATGTCGACGGCATCGGCCTGTCGCATGCTGCGCCGGTACGGCTCGGCCTGACGCGTCAGTCGGGCGCCGGCGCTGCGACGCGCTGGCGCGTCGACAGCGGCGCACGCGTCGCGGTCGGCGATTATCTCGTCCTTGCGGGGAACACCCCCGACCAGGCGGTGCGCGTCGCCGCGCTGCTCGACGACGTCGACGCGCTGCAAAGCTTCAACGCCGCCGCCGCGCTGTCGGCGAACAACAATGTCGCCGCCGACCTCTATCGCAGTGCCGAGAGCCAGCCCTTCTGGCCGGGCAATGCGCTCCCCGGCGCGGCGGGCGATTATCTCGCCTATCTCGACGTGTGGGAACGACCGGTCACTGCCGCCGACGACCCGTTGATCCGCGAAAGCGCGTTCGGTGGTCCCGATACCGCGATCCGCGACCAGATCGTCTGGCAGGTCAAGTTTGCGCGCTTCGCCGACCTGATCGCGGCGGGGGCGGTCGCGGCC
>NZ_LYVN01000176.1 GCF_001990265.1 Sphingopyxis sp. KK2 | reverse complement strand
ACCCCGCCCCGATGGCGATTGATCGCCAAAAGCGACCGGGGCCGATTGACTTTCGGCCGAATCCCGCTTATCCGCGCCCCCATCAGTGGCCGCCCACGTTTGGCGGCCCTTTTCTGTTAGAGCCGAGATTTAGGGATAACCGCGATGAAGCGTACCTTTCAACCGAGCCGCCTGGTGCGCAAGCGTCGCCATGGTTTCCGCGCCCGCAAGGCGACCGTCGGTGGCCGCAAGGTCCTCGCGAACCGTCGCGCCCAGGGCCGCAAGAAGCTGTCGGCCTGACCGCAGCTCGCGTGTCGGCTGGCCCGATGCGCACGCTTAGCAAACGCAGCGAATTCCTGGCCGCCAACCGCGGCCTTCGCTTTCCCATGCCCGGATTCGTCCTGCTCGTACATGCGCGCGGTGACGATGATTCGGGCATGGGCATCGGTTACACCGTCAGCAAGAAGGTCGGCAACGCCGTCACGCGCAACCGGATGAAGCGCCGGCTGCGCGCGCTGTGCCGTGCCGCCTTGCCCGAATCGGGGATCGCGGGGGCGAACCATGTGCTGATCGGCCGGCCCGGCGGCAACGATATCGTCTTTGCCGAACTGGGCGAGCAACTCGACACCGCGCTCGCCCGCGCCGCGAAGAAGCTGGCGAAACGGCCCGCGGCCGAGGCGCCCGCCGCATGATCGCCAAGCTGTTGATCCTGATCGCGCGCGGCTGGCAATTGGGCCCGTCGCGCGTCCTGCCCCCGACCTGTCGCTATGCCCCGTCGTGCAGCGCCTATGCCATCACAGCGCTCCAGAAATATGGCGCGATCAAGGGTGGCTGGATCGCGACAAAGCGGCTATTGCGCTGCCATCCTTGGGGCGGCCACGGCTACGACCCCGTTCCATAATCCCCGATTAGACACGAAGAGAGACCAACCAGCGTGGACGACAAGCGTAACTGGATCACGGCATTGTTGCTGTCGGCAGCGATTCTGTTCGGCTGGAGCTTTGTGTCGGACAAATTCTTTCCGACCCCGCCGAAGCCCGATGTGACCAAGACGGTCGCGGGCGCGCCGGGCGCGGCCCCCGCCGCGACGCCCGGCGTTCCGGCGACGGGTGTGCCCGCCACCGCCGCGCCCGTTGCGCAGCCGGTCCGGTCGGTCGAGGCCGCGCTGGCCGGCGGTAACCGCATTCCGATCGAGACGCCGACGATCACGGGGTCGATCAACCTGGTCGGCGCGCGCATCGACGACATCACGCTGACCAAATATCGCCAGACGATCAAGAAGGACTCGCCCGCCGTGCGCCTGTTCGCGCCGGGCAATACCAAGTCGGCCTATTTCGCGAGCATCGGCTGGTCGATCCAGAACGCGACCCCCGCGCAGCTCGCGCTGCTGCCCAACCAGAGCAGCATCTGGACCGCGACGGGGACCAAGCTGACCCCGACCACCCCGGTGACGCTGAACTGGTCGAACGGCGCCGGGCAGAGCTTTCGCATCGAATATAGCATCGACGAGGATTATCTGATCACCGCGAAGCAGACGATGGTCAACGCCGGCACCGCGCCGCTGACCGCGAGCAGCTATGCGCTGATCGATCGTCTCGGCAAGCCCACCGATCCGCACGAACAGGACAGCTGGACGACGCACGTCGGCCCGACCGGCTTCCTCGACGCCAAGTCGACCTACACCAATTACGACGAGATCGAGGAAGCCCCCGGCCGCGCGATCTCCTATAAATCGGGCGCATGGCTCGGCTTCACCGACAAATATTGGCTGGCCGCGATCATCCCCGCGAAGGGCGAGCGCATCAGCGCATCGATGACGTCGCCGCAGGCCAATAATTACCAGATGATGTTCGCGCGTGACTTTACCGCGGTCGCCCCGGGCCGGCAGGTCACGACGACGAGCCGCATCTTCGCCGGCGCGAAGGAAGTGAGCGTCCTCGAAAATTACACCGACGATCTCGGCATCACCCGCCTGTCGCACGCGATCGACTGGGGCTGGTTCGATTTCTTCGAAATCCCGATCTTCAAGCTGCTCGACTGGCTGTTCAAGCAGGTCGGCAACTTCGGCGTCGCGATCATGGTGCTGACGCTGATCATCCGCCTGCTGATGTTCCCGATCGCCAACAAGCAGTTCGCGTCGATGGCGCAGATGCGCCTCGTCCAGCCCAAGATGAAGGCGCTGCAGGAACGGTATAAGGACGACAAGCAGAAGCAGCAGCAGGAGCTGATGAAGCTGTACAAGGACGAGAAGATCAACCCGCTGGCGGGCTGTCTTCCGATCCTGATCCAGATCCCGATCTTCTATGCGCTGTACAAGGTGCTGATGCTGACGATCGAAATGCGCCACCAGCCCTTCGCGCTGTGGATCAAGGATCTGTCGGCGCAGGACCCGGCGATGATCCTGAACCTGTTCGGCTATCTCAAGTTCACCCCGCCGTCGCTGCTGAGCATCGGCGTGATGGCGGTGATCCTGGGCGTCACCATGTGGCTGCAGTTCCGCCTGAACCCGCCGCCGACCGACCCGGTGCAGGCGCAGGTGTTCAAGATCATGCCGTGGATGTTCATGTTCATCATGGCGCCCTTTGCCGCGGGCCTGCTGCTGTACTGGATCACCAACAACTGCCTGTCGATCGCGCAGCAGCAGTGGATGTACCGCAAGTTCCCGGCGCTGAGGGCGGCGGCAGCGAAGTGAGCGACGACCAGCAAGCCGACCCATCTGGGCCCGGGATCGATCCCGAGCGCCCCGAGCGCGCGCGCAAGCTGTTCTCGGGACCGATCGCCTTCCTGAAGTCGGCGCCGGCGCTCGAGCATCTGCCCGCGCCGGGCGTGCCCGAAATCGCGTTCGCGGGCCGGTCGAACGTCGGCAAGTCGTCGCTGCTCAACGCGTTGACCAACCGCAACGGACTGGCACGCACCTCGGTCACCCCCGGGCGGACGCAGGAGCTCAACTATTTCGACGTCGGGGCGCCTTTGGTGTTCCGGCTGGTCGACATGCCCGGTTACGGCTTTGCCAAGGCGCCGAAGGATGTCGTCAAGAAATGGCGCTTCCTGATCAACGATTATCTGCGCGGGCGGCAGGTGCTGAAGCGCACGCTGGTGCTGATCGACAGCCGCCACGGGATCAAGGACGTCGACCGCGACGTGCTGGAAATGCTCGACACCGCGGCGGTAAGTTACCGCATCGTGCTGACCAAGGCCGACAAGGTGAAGGCGACCGACCTCGCCGCCGTGCTCGCCGCGACCGAGACCGAGGCGCGCAAGCACCCCGCTGCGCACCCCGAGGTGATCGTCACCAGCAGCGAAAAGGGCATGGGCATCGCCGAGTTGCGGACGGCGGTGCTGGAGGCGGTGGAGGTATAAACCTCCCCTCCCGCTTGCGGGAGGGGAGTTGCAGGTCGAATGTGCCCCCAGCACATTCTTTACCAGCCGGGGGCTGGTAAACCTGCGACTGGGAGGGCATGTTCCGACCCGACCGTGGCCTTACAGGCCCTCCCCTAGCCCCTCCCGCAAGCGGGAGGGGAATCCGGAGACCCCATGAAACTGTTCATCGGCAATAAGGCGTACTCGAGCTGGAGCCTGCGCGGCTGGCTGGCGGCCAAGCATAGCGGGCTGCCGTTCGAGGAGGTCACCGTCCCGCTGTACGACGAGGACTGGTCGAACCGCCGCGAGGGTGACGAGTTCGCGCCGTCGGGCGGCAAGGTGCCGATATTGTGGGACGGCGACGACATCGTCGTGTGGGACAGTCTGGCGATCGTCGACTATCTCGACGAAAAGACCGGCGGGACGCGTGGCTATTGGCCGACCGACATCGCCGCGCGCGCGATGGCACGGTCGATGGCAGCCGAAATGCATTCGAGCTTTGCCGCACTGCGCCGCAACCACAGCATGAATATCCGCCGCATCTATCCGGCGGCCGAGCTGTCGCCTGAGGTGCAGGCCGATGTCGTGCGCATCCTGCAGATCTGGGCCGAGGCGCGCGCGCGCTTCGGCGGCGAAGGCGATTTCCTGTTCGGCGCATGGTCGGCGGTCGACATGATGTTCGCGCCGGTGGTGACGCGCTTCATCACTTACTCGATCCCCTTGCCGCGCTTTGCCCTGCCCTATTGCCAGGCGGTGATCAGCCATCCGTGCATGCAGGAATGGATCGGCGGCGCGCAGGCCGAAGACTGGGTGATCGAGCAGTTCGAGAAGGCCGAGGGTTGAGGTGTCGCCGCGATGAACGCGGCGTTCAGCCCGGGCTGCATCGGAGGCGGTAAGAGGGCGACATGAAGAAGATCCTTCTCGCCTCCGTCCTCGCGCTTGGTACCGCCGTCGTCGCCGCCGCCGCACCCGCCGCTTCGGGCTGGGAGATCGGTCCGATCATCCGCGGCAAAAACCATTCGGTGAACATGCCGCTCGCGCCGCGGCCCGAACGCGGCGGCTGGTCGTTCGACTTTCCCGTCGGCAGCAAGGCGGCGGGGCATGTCCATTATGTGACCTTCCGCCCCGGATCGCTCGCGGGCAAGTCGCGGATCGTGATGCGCTATCGCGTCGACGCCCGGGCGGGCACGCGCTTCGTGCCGCAGGCGAACCCCGACCGCGCGGGCACGGTGTCGCTCTATTTCCAGCGGCGCGGCGACAATTGGAACGCGCGCGGCCATTACCAATATTATCGCTGGTACGCGCCGGCGGCGAGCGTGAAGGAGCTGGCGCCGGGGGTGGGCGAAATCAGCGTCAGCCTCGACGACCCGCAGTGGATTTCGGTGCTGGGGCAGCCGGCGGCGAAGAGCCCCGGCGCGATGCGCGAGGCGCTCGCCGATGTCGAACGGGTCGGGCTGGTGTTCGGGTCGTCGAACGCGCGCGGACACGGCGTCTATGCGACGGCGCCCGCGAAATTCACGATGACGGGGTTCCGGATCGACTAGGGTATGCGCTTCGCCGGATAGGGCGTGCCGTCCTTGTGGAAATAGCCGTCGGGGCCGAACAGCATGTCGATGTCCGAATAGCCGCCGCCGATATCATATTTCTTGCCGCCGCCGAGCGCGACGAGGATGCAGTCGGCGTCCGATTCGTTGACGAGGTGATGGCCGTTGGTGCTGCCCTTCGGCCACACCGCAATGTCGCCGGGGCGCATCGGCCAGCGGCCTTCGTCCTCGACGAGCGTCGCTTCGCCCGCGATCATGATCACCATCTCGTCCTCGCCGTCGTGCCAGTGGCGCTGCGACGACATCGCGCCGGGTTTGAGGGTGACATGGCTCGCGGCGAAATCGCTGATCCCGGTGACGGGGGCGAGGCGGCGGTACCAGCGGCCCTGCACCGCCGCGTCATAGGGCGCGGGATAGCCGGTCGCATTGGTTTGCGGGATGGCGTCGAGATCGAGCTTGGGCATGGCGCAGTCCTGCTTTTCGTTCTTCCTTTGTTTCGCACAATCGGCGCGCGATGCAAAGCCTCGACTTCGCGGCGCGCGAGGGCGTAAAGGGCGGGGATGACCCATGCCATCGACCCCGTAGAACTCGCGAGCGCACTGATCGCCGCCCCCTCCGTCACCCCCGCCACCGGCGCGGTGTTCGACGTGCTCGAGGCGGCGCTCGTCCCGCTGGGGTTCACCGTCGAGCGCTTCATCGACGGGATCGAACCCGACGGGCCGGTCGAGAACCTGCTCGCGGTGCGTCAAGGCAAGGGGCCGCGGCATTTCGGCTTTGCCGGGCACCTCGACGTCGTGCCGCCGGGGGTGGGCTGGACGGGCGATGCCTTTGCGCCCGAGGTACGCGGCGAACTGCTCTACGGGCGCGGGGCGGTCGACATGAAGGGATCGATCGCCGCCTTCGTCGCGGCGGCGGCGGCGATGCCGGCGGAGGCGGGGACGATCAGCCTGATCATCACCGGCGACGAGGAAGGCCCCGCGATCTTCGGCACCCGCGCGCTGATGGAGCATATGGCGGGGCGCGGGGTGACGCCCGACATGATCGTCGTCGGCGAGCCGACGTCGGTGAACCGGCTCGGCGACATGGTGAAGATCGGACGGCGCGGGTCGGTCAATATCTGGATCGACGTGCCCGGGACGCAGGGACATGTCGCCTATCCGCACCTCGCCGACAATCCGATCCCCAAGCTGGTCCGGATCATGGCGGCGATCGACGCGGTGGCGCTCGACGAAGGGAATGACTGGTTCCAGCCGTCGAACATCGAGTTCACCGACATCGAGGTCGGCAATGGCGCGACCAACGTCATCCCCGCGTCGGCGCGCGCGCGGCTGTCGATCCGTTTCAACGACGGACACAAGGGCGCCGGGCTGGTCGCGATGATCGAGCGGATCGCGCACGATGTCGAGCCCAAGGCGAAAGTGCTGGGCAAGGTGTCGGGCGAGGCGTTCCTGACCCCGCCGGGCGATCTGTCGGGGCTGGTCGCCGAGGCGATCCATGCCGAGACCGACATCATGCCCGAAATGTCGACGACGGGAGGGACGTCCGACGCGCGTTTCCTGCACGCGCTGTGCCCGGTGGTCGAATTCGGGCTGACCAATGCGACGATGCACAAGCTCGACGAAGCGGTCGCGGTCGCCGACCTGCACAAGCTGGCGGCGATCTATCGCGGGATATTGGTGCGCGCGCTCTGCTAGTCGTCGCGGGCGCGGCGCAGGATGACATAGACCGCGCCGGCGCCGCCATGGCTGATATGCGCGGGGCGCAGCGCAACGATCTGGTCGGCGTAGGGCGAGTAAGCGAGCCAGTCGGGGAGCGAGGCGCGGATCGCGCCGCGTGGGCGCGGATCGCCGTGCATCTGCGGCAGGCGGTCGGCACCGGGGCGGAGACGGCCGGCGACCACCAGGAGAAGGCGCGCGCCGCGGATCAGCGCGCGGTGGATGCTGTCATCGAGCAAGGCCTGGGCCGAGGCCAGCGTGTGGCCGTGGAGGTCGATGCTCATGTCGGGGCGGACGAGCCCCTTGCGCAGGCGGCGGTCCCAATGGCCGTCGAGCGTCGCGCTGCTGTGCGTGCGGCGCGGCGGCGGGAGCGGCGACGGCGCGCGGACAGCGGCAGGCGG
>NZ_LYVN01000175.1 GCF_001990265.1 Sphingopyxis sp. KK2 | reverse complement strand
GGGTGGGGCCTGTGGGCTAGATGCCCTCCCCGCTGCGACTAGCGAGCAAGCTCGCGAGTCTCGCTGCCCCTCCCGCAAGCGGGAGGGGTGTGATTTTAGTAGCCGTTCATCCGGGCGACCTGGTCGATATGGTAATGCACATCGCCCATAAATTCGGCGAGCGCACGGTCGCGCTTCATATAGAGGCCGATGTCATATTCGTCGGTCATGCCGATGCCGCCGTGCATCTGCACGCCTTCGCGCACCGCGAGGTTGGCGGCGCGGCCGGCCTTGGCCTTGGCGACCGAGACCATCAGCTTCGCGCCGTCGCTGCCCTGGTCGAGCAGTTCCTGCGCCTTCATCACGGTGGCGCGCGCGACTTCCATCTCGCCATAGAGATGCGCGGCGCGGTGCTGGAGACCCTGGAACTCGCCGATCAGCTTGCCGAACTGCTTGCGTTCCTTGAGGTAGGTGACGGTCATGTCCATTGCGCCCTGGCCGACGCCGACCATTTCGGCGGCGGCGCCGGTGCGGGTGGCGGCGAGCAGCGCGTCGAGGATTTCGCCGCCGGCATCGACCTCGCCGATCACTGCGTCGGCATCGACCTCGACCCCGTCGAGGGTGACATGGCTGGCGAGGCTCGAGTCGACGAGGCGGCGCGGATCGGCGGTGACGCCCTTCGCATCCTTCGGCACCGCAAAGAGCGTGATGCCGCCGTCGGTCTTCGCCGCGACGATGCTCATGTCGGCGACATGGCCGTGGAGGACGAAGCTCTTCTTGCCGTCGAGACGGAAGCCGTTGCCGCTGCGCGTCGCGCTGGTGGCGATGCGCTCGGGGCGGTGTTTCGCGCCCTCGTCGATCGCTAGCGCGATGATCGCCTGACCGCCCGCGATCGCGGGCAACCAGCGTTCGGCCTGCGTGCCGCCCGCTTTCGCCAGCGCGGCGACCGCGCCGACGCTGGTCGCGAGGAAGGGCGACGGGGTCAGGTTGCGGCCGATTTCCTCGAGCACGATACCCGCTTCCATATGCCCCATGCCGAGCCCGCCATGCGCCTCGGGAACGAGCATGCCGGGCAGGCCCATTTCGGTGAACTGTGCCCAGAGGTCGCGCGAGAAGCCGGTGGCGTCGGCGCTGTCGCGCAGCTGGCGCAGGTGCGCGACGGGGGCCTGTTCGGCCACGAAGGGTGCGACGCTGTCCTTGAGCATCGCCTGGTCTTCATTGTGATACAAAGGCATGGGTCAGGCTCCGGGCAGGTCGAGGATACGCTTGGCGATGACGTTGAGCATGACTTCGCTCGTCCCGCCTTCGATCGAATTGGCCTTGGTGCGCAGCCAGCCGCGCGGACGCGCCCCGCCCTTGGTTTCTTCGCTGTCCCATTCGAGCGCTTCGCTGCCGCCCCCCGACATCACGAGTTCGTGGCGGCGCTTGTTGAGCTCGGTCCCGACATATTTCATCATGTTCGACGAGGCGGGATGCGCGCGGCCGGTCTTCCACATGTCCATGAAGCGTTCGCCCATCGCCCGGTACGCGAAGACGTCGACGTCGAACGCCGCCATTTCGGCGCGCAGGATCGGGTCGTCGAGTTCGCCATGGTCGTTCTTGCCGAGCGACTTCGCGAAAAGCGCGCCGATGCTGACCATGTCGCCGCCCGCACCGCCGCCCGAGATCATCTCGCGTTCGTGGCCGAGCAGATATTTGGCGACGTCCCAGCCGCGGTTGATTTCGCCGACGAACTGCGTCTTCGGCACTTCGACATCGTCGAAGAAGGTTTCGCAGAAGGGCGAGTTGCCGCTGATCAGCAGGATCGGCTTGGTCGTGACACCCTTGCTCTCCATGTCGAAGAGCATGAAGGTGATGCCTTGATATTTGTTCGTCTTGTCGGTGCGGACGAGGCAGAAGATCCAGTCGGCCTTGTCGGCGTAGCTGGTCCAGATCTTCGATCCGTTGACGACCCAATGATCGCCCTTGTCCTCGCCGAAGGTCTGCAAGGAGACGAGATCGCTGCCCGAGCCGGGTTCGGAATAGCCCTGGCACCAGCGGATTTCGCCGCGCGCGATCGGGTTCAGATAATGGACCTTCTGCTCCTCGGTACCGAATTGCAGCAGCGCGGGGCCGAGCATCCAGATGCCGAAGCTGTCGAGCGGCGAGCGCGCGTTGATACGCTTCATTTCCTGTTTGAGGATCTTGGTCTGCTCGGGGGTCAGCCCGGCGCCGCCATAGGCCTTCGGCCAGTCGGGAACGGTATAGCCCTTGGCGACGCAGGCCTCGAGCCACGCCTTCTGGGCGTCGTTCTTGAACACCCAATTGCGTCCGCCCCAGCAGACGTCGCCCTCTTCCCGGATCGGTTCGCGCATTTCGGCGGGGCAGTTCGCCGCCAGCCATTCCCGCACCTCGGTGCGGAAAGCGTCCAGTTCGCTCATCCTTTTGGCTCCTCTTCTGGCGCCAAATCTACGTCCGCTTCGCTGCTTTACGCAAGCGTCAACTTGGACGGCGCGACCTGCCGTTACGGCGCCGTAGCGTCCGATTGCCGCCCGTTGACGCGCTTTTCCACGCGCCTAAGCTTGGGTGGCAAAACAAAACGGGAGCAGGATATGCGATTCGCAGGCAAGGTCGCCGTGGTCACCGGCGCAGCATCGGGCATCGGCAAGGCGGCGGTGCTGAAACTCGCCAGCGAGGGCGCGCATGTCTTTGCCGCCGACATCGACGAAGCCGGCGGGCGCGCGCTCGCCGAACAGTCGAACGGCAAGATCGACTTCGTCCGCTGCGACGTCACCGTCCCCGCCGATATCGAGGCGCTGATGAATGCCGCTGCGGCGAAGGCCGGCGGGATCGACATCGTCTTCAACAATGCCGCCGCGGGCGGCGACCGCGCGCCGATCGACGAGATTTCGCCCGAGGGCTGGGACCGCACGATGGACCTGGTGCTGAAATCGGTCGCGATGGGCATCCGCTACGCCGCGCCGCACATGAAGGGGCGCAAGGGCGCGAGCATCGTCAACACCGCGAGCGTCGCGGCCTTGGGCGCGGGCTATTCGCCGATCGCCTATGCGGTGGCAAAGGCGGGGGTGCTGCACCTGAGCAAGGTCGCCGCGACCGACCTCGCCCAATATGGAATCCGCGTGAACGCGATCTGCCCGGGCTTCATCAACACCAATATCTTCACCGCCTCGCTCGACGTTCCCGGCGAGATGAAGGAACAGGCGAATGCGATCATCGCGGGCATGAGCGCGCAGGCGCAGCCGGTCGCGCGCGGCGGCCAGCCCGAGGATATCGCGAACGCCGTCGCCTATCTCGCGAGCGAGGAGTCGAGCTTCATGACCGGCACGCACCTGCTGGTCGACGGCGGGCTGACGATCGGCCAGCGCCATGCCTGGGACAAGGAAAGCCCGGGCATGTTCGACGCGCTCGTCGCAATGGAGGAGGCGGCAAAGGCGGGAGCGCCCGCGTGACCGGCGCAGCCCCGGCGGCGCCCCGCGCCGAGCGCCTGCCCGTCCGGCTGAAGATCGTCCACGGCGTCGGCAGCATCGCCTATGGCGTCAAGGACAACGGGTTTTCGACCTTCCTGCTGCTTTTCTATAATCAGGTGATCGGACTTGACGCAGGGATAGTCGGACTGGCGATCATGGTCGCGCTCATCGCCGACGCCTTCGTCGATCCCGTCATCGGCGAGCTGACCGATCGCACGCGCAGCCGTTGGGGCCGCCGCCTGCCCTGGCTCTATGCCGCACCCGTCCCGCTCGCCATTGCGTGGATGCTGCTGTGGAGTCCGCCCGAAATGAGCGATGCGATGACGATCGCCTGGCTGATCGGTTTTGCGATCATCGTCCGGTCGCTCGTGTCGATGTGCGAGGTGCCGTCGGTCGCGATCGTTCCCGAGCTGTCCGCCGACTATGACGAACGCACCGTCGTCATGCGCTATCGCTATCTGTTCGGGTGGGGCGGCGGCCTGTTGATCCTCTATCTTGCCTATCGCTATTTCTTCAGCGGATCGCTGGGACTCGTCGATCCCGACGGCTATTTTCCCTATGCCCTGACCGGTGCGCTGCTGATGGCGGGGGCGGTGCTGCTTTCGGCGGCGGGACAGCATAGCCGTATCGCGGTTTCGAATCTTGACCAGCCGAAGACGACCGCGACGCTGAGCCACGTTCTGCGCGACATGCGCGAAACCCTGTCGAACCGCGCCTTTCTGTGGCTGACCTTTGCGGCGCTGTTTGCGTTCATCAATCAGGGCATCACCTTTTCGATGACCAATTATCTGCTGGGCTTCTTCTGGCAATTGAACGGCGACGAGATGAGCGACTATGTCTTCCTGCTGTTCGGAACGATGATCGCCGCCTTCGTGCTGGTGGCACCGCTATCGGCAAAACTCGGCAAGCGCGGCGGCGCCATCCTTGCCGGTGCAATCGCGCTATTGGTCAACAGCGGCATGTATTTCGCGTGGATCCAGGACGTCTTTCCCGGCCTGCCGGGCAAGCCCAGCGTCGCGGCCTTTTTCGCGCTGGTGTTCATCGGCAACACCTTCTCGATCATCCTGATGATCCTGTCCTCGTCGATGATGGCCGATGTCGTGGAAGCCTCGCAGGGCGAGACCGGGCGCCGATCCGAAGGACTGTTTTTTGCCGGATATTTCTTCATGCAAAAGTGCGCGACAGGCATCGGCATTTTCGTCGCCGGCCTGATCCTGTCCCTCGCCGCCTTCCCCGTCGGCAAAAAGCCGGGCGAGGTCGGCGATGCCGTACTGTCCAGCCTGGCATCGGGCTATGCGCTGGCGATCCTGATCATCGGCACGCTGGGGCTGCTCGTGATGCGCAAATTCCCGATTTCGCGGGCCGATCATGAGGCCCGACTGGCACTGCTCGACGACACGGCGCGCGCCGAACCCGACGGCAGCGGGGCGCATCCGTAAAGGAAAAATGCGCGCGGCGGCGAACGGGTGTAATTTTCGGGCCGCAGGGCTTGGCAAGCATGGGCGAATCGGTCCATGGGCTTACGTAAACGTAAAGGGAAGGATGACGCATGGACTTCGACCTCACCGACCGGCAGGTCTATTGGCGCGACCGTGTGCGCGACTTCATCGACCGCAAGGTTCGTCCCGCCGTCCCGACCTATAACGAGCAGGACAAGGCCGGCGATCGCTGGAAGGTGATCCAGATCGTCGAGGACCTGAAGGCCGAGGCCAAAGAGGCCGGCATCTGGAACCTGTTCATGCCGCCCAAGTCGGCGGCGCATCACCATGTCGACGACACGATCGAATTCGAAGGCCCCGGCCTCACCAACCTCGAATATGCGCTGTGCGCCGAGGAAATGGGCCGCGTCGGCTTTGCCAGCGAAGTGTTCAACTGCTCGGCGCCCGACACCGGCAACATGGAGGTTTTTCACCGCTATGGCACCATTGCGCAGAAGGAAAAATACCTCAAGCCGCTGATGAACGGCGAGATCCGCTCGGCCTTCCTGATGACCGAACCGAAAGTCGCCTCCTCCGACGCGACCAATATCGAGACGCGGATCGAGCGCGACGGCGACGATTATGTCATCAACGGCACCAAATGGTGGTCGTCGGGCGCGGGCGACCCGCGCTGCAGCATCGCGATCGTGATGGGCAAGACCGACTTCGCCGCCAAACGTCACGCGCAGCAGTCGATGGTGCTGATGCCGCTCGACGCGCCGGGGGTGACGATCCTGCGTCACCTGCCCGTCTTCGGTTATGACGACGCGCCGCACGGCCATATGGAAATCGAGCTGAAAGACGTGCGCGTCAACGCCGAGGAAGCGATGCTCCTCGGCGAGGGCCGCGGCTTCGAAATCGCGCAGGGCCGCCTCGGGCCGGGCCGCATCCACCATTGCATGCGCACGATCGGCGTCGCCGAGGAAGCGATCGCCAAGATGGCGAAGCGGCTGCAGTCGCGCGTCGCATTCGGCAAGAAGGTCGCCGAATATAGCATCTGGGAACATCGCCTGGCACGCGCGCGCATCGACATCGAGATGACGCGCCTGCTCTGCCTCAAGGCCGCCGACATGATGGACAAGGTCGGCAACAAGACCGCCGCGGCCGAAATCGCGATGATCAAGGTGCAGGCGCCGAACATGGCGCTGAAGATCATCGACGACGCGATCCAGGCGCATGGCGGCGGCGGCGTGTCGGAGGATTTCGGGCTCGCCAAGGCCTATGCGCACCAGCGCACGCTGCGCCTCGCCGACGGCCCCGACGAGGTTCATGAACGCGCGATCGCGCGCATCGAATTCGCCAAGCACAGCGAAGCCGCCGACCCCGGCTTCTCGTCGGGCGACGTTGGCGTTTCGCGCTGAAAATACCCTCCCCCTCCCGCACGCGGGAGGGGCGTTTACGGAGACAGGCATGACCAAAGCCGCCATATTGATCGAACCCGGCAAACCACTGTCGATCGAAGAGATCGTCGTCGCCGATTGCGGCCCGCACGAGGTACGCATCCGCACCGCCGCCTGCGGCCTGTGCCATTCGGACCTGCATTTCATCGACGGCGCCTATCCGCATCCCCTTCCGGCCATTCCCGGCCATGAGGCCGCGGGCATCGTCGAGGCGGTCGGCAGCGAAGTACGCACGGTCAAGGTCGGCGACGCGGTCGTCACCTGCCTCTCGGCCTTCTGCGGTCACTGTGAATTCTGTGTCAGCGGCCGCATGTCGCTGTGCATGGGCGGCGACACCCGCCGCGCCCCCGGCCAGCCGCCGCGCATCACGCGCCCCGACGGCAGCATCGTCAACCAGATGCTCAACCTCAGCGCCTTTGCCGAGACGATGCTGGTCCATGAACATGCCTGCGTGCGCATCGACCCCGACATGCCGCTCGACCGCGCGGCGGTGATCGGCTGCGCAGTCACCACCGGCGCGGGCACGATCTTCAACGCGTGCAAGGTCACGCCGGGCGAAACGGTTGCGGTTGTCGGCTGCGGCGGCGTGGGTCTTGCGACGATCAACGCCGCGAAGATCGCCGGCGCGGGGCGCATCATCGCCGCCGACCCGGTGCCCGAGAAGCGCGAACTCGCGAAGAAGCTCGGCGCGACCGATGTCGTCGACGCGCTGTCCGACGATGCCGCGAAACAGATCCTCGAAATATCGAAGGGCGGCGTCGATCATGCGA
>NZ_LYVN01000174.1 GCF_001990265.1 Sphingopyxis sp. KK2 | reverse complement strand
TGGGGCTCGACTGGCTGACCGGCGATGCGGTGTGGGCGGGGCCGGCGGGGCGCCAGCCTGCCGACCTGTTCGATCGCTGGGCGCTCGCAAAAGGCGCGGGGCCGGCGCTCGTCATGCCGACCGATTTTCCCGCGATGCTCGCCGACCTGCTGGGAGGCGAGAGTGTCCGCCCACCCTATGGCGGGCATCCGCGATTGTTCATCTGGGGGTTGCTCGAGGCGCGGCTGCAGCGCGCCGATGTGATGATCCTCGGCGGGCTCGACGAGGGGCGCTGGCCGCAGGCGCTGAGCCCCGACCCCTGGCTCGCGCCGGGTATCCGCCGCCTGCTCGGCCTCGCGGCGCCCGAGCGACAGCAGGGCATGGCGGCGCACGACTTTGCAGGCGCGCTCGCGGCGCGCAAGGTGGTCGTGACGCGCGCGCAGCGCAGCGGCGGCGACCCGGCGGTCGCCTCGCGCTTCTGGCTGCGGCTGAGCGCGCTCGCGGGCGAATTGCCCGAAGCGACGATTGCGGGGCAGCCGGTGGCGGGACTGGCGGCGCTGCTCGATGTGCCGCCGGGCGATCCGTTGCCGGCGGTCCGGCCTGCGGTCGTGCCGCCCGCGGAGGCGCGGCCCGATGCGATCAGCGTCACCGGGGTCGACCAGCTCGCGCGCGATCCCTTCGCCTTTTACGCGGCGAAGATATTGCGGCTGAGCGCGCTCGACCCGCTGAGCCAAGGCCCCGATGCCAAATGGTTCGGGACGCGGGTGCACCAGCTGCTCGAGGATTGGCAGCGCGCCGGGATGACCGAAGCGGCGCTGGAGAAGGAACTGGCGGCGCTCGCCGCCGACCCGGCGCTCGACGCGCTGGCGCGCGCCTTCTGGTTGCCGCGTATCGTTCCGTCGCTGCGCTGGGCGGCGGAGCGGGTGTGGGCGGAGCGCGAGATGCGCTGGCCGGTCGCGACCGAGGTCAAGGGCGCGATGGTGGTGGACGGCATCCGGCTGCACGGCAAGGCCGACCGCATCGACCAGCTGGCCGACGGCAGCTTCGCGATCGTCGATTACAAGAGCGGCGCGGCGCCGTCGGGCACCGCGGCGGCGGCGGGGCTCGACAACCAGCTCGGACTGCTCGGGCTGATCGCCGAGGCGGGGCAGGCCGACGGGCTCGACGCGGCGCAGGTCGGAGCCCTCGAATATTGGAGCCTGAAGCGCGACCGCGCGAAGGGCGAGGAGGGCAAGGTGTCGCCGACGCATGGTGGGCGGCGGGCGCTCAAGACCGCCGAGGAAGCCGTCGAGCGCGCGGCCGAAGCGCTCGCCGATCTCAGCGCGCGCTTCCTGCTCGGGCAGGAGCCGTTCGTGCCGGGCGATGCGGGGCGGCGCTATACCGATTTCGACCAGCTGATGCGGCGCGACGAATGGTTCGGGCGCGGCGACGGCGGCGCGAATGAGGAGGGCGGCGCGGCATGACGCGGCTCTTCGATCTCGACCCCGGGCAGAGCGCGGCGGCGAACCCCGATGACCATGTCTGGCTCGGCGCCTCGGCGGGTACCGGCAAGACGCAGGTGCTGTCGGCGCGCGTGCTGCGGCTGATGCTCGGTGGGGTGTCGCCAGAGGCGATCCTCTGCATCACCTTCACCAAGGCGGGCGCGGCCGAAATGGCGCACCGCATCCATGAGCGGCTGGCCTTGTGGGTGCGGATGGACGACGGCGACCTGCGGCTCGACCTGCGCGCGCTGGGCGCCGACTGGGACACCCCCGGCATCCTCGACCGCGCACGGTCGCTGTTCGCGACGGTGATCGACAGCCCGGGCGGCGCGATCCGCGTCCAGACGATCCACAGCTTCTGCCAGACTCTGCTCGCGAGCTTTCCGCTCGAAGCAAAAATCCTGCCGGGCTTTCGCCCGCTCGAGGACAGCGAGGCGAGCGCGTTGCAGCGCGAGGTGCTCGGCAAGCTGCTCGGTCGGCAGGACGCCGATGGCGATGCGATGCGCAGCATCGCGGCGATGCTGTCGCGGCGGATGGGGCAGGATGCTGCGATCGCCTTCCTCGTGCGCTGCGCCGGGCGTTTCGGCGGCGCCGACCAGCCGCGGATTGCGCCGAAGGCGGGCGATGTGCGCGATGCACTCGGCCTGCCGCAGGGCGATGCCGCAGCCTTTCAGGTCGCCGCGCTCGAACGCGGACTGGTCGCCGACACCGATATCGCGGCGGTCGCGGCGAGCGGGCGCGCTTGGGGCACCAAGACCGGCGATGCGCGCGCCGAACTGATGGGCGACTGGCTGCGCGCCGACCCCGCCGGTCGCGGGGCGATGCTCGCGGCACTGCGCGGTTGCTTCGTGACCGGGACCGGCGAACTGCGCGCCGATTTCGTCAAGGAAACGGCCAAGATGCACGATTGCCTCGGCGCCGCGACGCGGATCGTCGGCGCGGTCGACGCGCTCGTCGCGACCGCAGCGGCGATGGCGGTCGCCGACGATCTGGCCGCGGCGTGGGATTTGGGGAGCCGCTTTGCCGAGGCCTATGCGCTCGCCAAGCGCGAGGCGGGGCTTGCCGACTTCGACGATTTGATCGGCATCGCGCTGCACCTGCTCGGGCGCGGCGATTTCGGCGACTGGGTGCGCTTCAAGCTCGACCAGCGCACCGACCATATATTGGTCGACGAGGCGCAGGACACCAATGCGCGGCAATGGGCGATCGTCCTGTCGCTCGCCGAGGAGTTCTTCGCCGGGCAGGGTGCAAAGGACGAGCGTGTCCGCACGATGTTCACCGTCGGCGACCGCAAGCAGGCTATCTTCGGCTTCCAGGGCACCGAGCCCGCGGCGTTCGAGGCGGCACGAATCCGCTTCGGCGAGCGCGCGGCGGAGGGCGGGCGACCGTTCGAAGATGTCGACCTGGTGACCAATTACCGGTCGAGTCCCGCGGTGCTCGACGTGGTCGATCGATGGATCGCGTCGCGTGCGACCGAATTGATGGGGCTCGACAGCGACGAGCCGCCGCACCTGCCGTTCAAGAGCGAGCATCCGGGGCGGGTCGAATTGTGGCAGCCGCTGCCGGTCGGCAAGGCGCTCGAGGGAGCCGAAGACGAGATCGAGGTCGAGGAAAGCGACGACGGCGAGGGCGCGCCGCCCACCGACGCCCTCGCCGCCGCGAGCGATCCCGCGAGCCTGCGGCTGTCGCGCGCGATCGCCGACGAGGTGCAGGACTGGATCGCCAACGGCAAGGACGGGCGCAGCGTAGCGCCGGGCGATGTGCTGATCCTCGTGCGGCGGCGCCGCGATCTTGCGGCGCGGATCGTCGCGCGGTTGCAGTCGCGCCATGTGCCGGTGGCGGGTGTCGACCGCTTCGCGCTGACCCAGCCGCTCGCCGTACAGGACCTGCTCGCGGCGATGCGCTTTGCGGTGCAGCCGCTCGACGATCTCAACCTGTCGGCGCTGCTCGTCTCGCCGCTGTTCGGATGGTCGCAGGAGGCGCTGTTCGGCTTTGCCCATGCGCGGCAATCGTCGCTGTGGGGCGCGCTGCGTGATCGCGAGGCGGAGGTTCCGGCGGAGACGATGGTTGCGCTGCGAGACCTGCTCGGCATGGCCGATTTCACCACGCCCTTCCGCTTCCTCGATCGCCTTTTGTCGGGGCCGATCGACGGGCGGCGCAAGCTCTATGCGCGGCTGGGGCGCGAGGCGCGCGACCCGATCGACGAACTGCTCGCACAGGCATTGGCCTTCGAGCAACTCGAGGTTCCGTCGCTGCTCGGCTTCCTGACGCGGATCGATGCGAGCACCGCCGACATCAAGCGCCAGACCGAGGCGCGCAGCGACGTCGTGCGCGTGATGACGGTGCATGGGTCGAAGGGGTTGCAGGCGCCGATCGTCATCCTCGCCGATGCGACCGACGATCCGGCGTCGAAGCGGCTGAGTTTCGACCTGTCGCTGAACGGCTGGAACAAATTGCCTGCCTTCGCGCTCGGCAAGGAGGAGCGCCACGGCAAGGTCGCCGAGGCGCATGACGCGAAGGCGCGCGCCGAGTTGCAGGAGCATTGGCGGCTGCTTTACGTGGCGATGACGCGCGCCGAGGAATTGCTCGTCGTGACGGGGACCACCAAGACCGCCGACCGGACGCTGCCCGCCGACAATTGGCACGGCGCGGTCGATGCGGTGATGGAAGGCATGGGACTCGACTGGGAAGATGCCGGGCCGCGCTGGGGACGGAAGCGCGTCCATGCGGTGCACGCGAAGAAATGGGCGCGGGCGGCGAAGGCGAAGGGGCCGGTCGCGGCGCCCGTCGTTGTTCCCGACTGGGCGCATCGGCCCGCCCCCGAGGAAGCGCGGCCGCCGCGTCCGCTCGCGCCGTCGGCGCTGGGCGAGGATGATGTCGCGGTACCGCCGCAGGGCACGGCGCGCGCCGATGCGGTATCGCGCGGGTTGCTGCTCCACGCGCTGTTCGAGCGGTTGCCGCCGGTGGCGCCGGCGCGGCGGCGCGCGGCGGCGCTGCACTGGCTGGGGGTGCAGGCGTCCGACCTCGACGCGGCGGCGCATGGCGCGCTGGTCGACGAGGTGCTCGCGGTGATCGAGGATCCCGCGCATGCGTCGATCTTCGGACCGGGATCGCTCGCCGAGGTGCCGCTGTCGGCGGTGGTTGACGGCGCGGTGGTCGCGGGGATCGTCGACCGGCTGCTCGTCACCGATGAAGCGGTGATGGTGGTCGATTACAAGACCGGGCGACATGTGCCCGCGTCGGCCGATGAGGTCGCGCCGGCGTATCTGCGGCAGATGGCGGCGTATCGCGATGCGCTGGCGGTGATCTTTCCCGGGCGGCGGATCGCGGCGGCGTTGCTCTACACCGCGGGGCCGACGCTGATCGTGCTCGATGATGCGGTGCTCGCGCTGCACAAGCCGGGCTTGCTGGCAACCAAGGCGAATTTGCCGGGTTGAGGACTTGAGCCGGACGCGCCGACTGCCTAGCTTGGGACCAAGCAGAATTTCAGGAGACACCCTATGGGTACGAAAGCGATTACCGACGCGAGCTTCCAGGCCGACGTCCTCGACAGCGACACCCCCGTGCTCGTCGATTTCTGGGCCGAATGGTGCGGCCCGTGCAAAATGATCGGCCCCTCGCTCGAAGAAATTTCGGACGAACTCGCCGGCAAGGTCGTGATCGCCAAGATCAACATCGACGACAATCCCGACGCGCCGGGCAAATATGGCGTGCGCGGTATCCCGACGATGATCCTGTTCAAGAACGGCGAGATCGCCGAGACCAAGGTCGGCGCGGCGCCGAAGAGCGCACTCAAGGGCTGGCTCGAAAGCGCGCTCTGATCGCGCGATGGCCCCGGTTTCGGCCGGGGCCGCCTTCTCAGGTCAGCGGGATCATCACCTGTTCGGCATAGCCGGGCCGCGTCTTGATCCGCGCATACCAGTCTTCGACATGAGCCAGCGCGGGGCGCTCGATATCGAGCGAGAACCAGGTGTGGGCATAGACGCCCATCGGAATGTCGCCGATCCCGAAATCACTGCCCGACAGCCAGCGTGAGTGCGCGAGCGCGGCGTCGAGGATCGCCATCTGCGCGGCGCAGCGCTTTGCCGAGGCGGCGATCGCGGCGGGGTCGCGATCCTCGGGCGCCTTGCGGACGAGGCCCATGAAGGCGTCGCGCTGCGCGTCGGCATAGCCCGCCTGCCAATCCATCCATTTGTCGCCGACGGCGCGGGCGGCGGGATCGGTCGGCCAGAAAAGGTCGCCCCCATGTTTCGCGGCGAGGTAGCGCAGGATCGCATTCGATTCCCACAACGTGACGTCGCCGTCGTCGATCGTCGGGATCAGCGCGTTGGGATTCTTGGCGCGATAGGCCGCGTCCATGCCGAACGCGCCGCCGACGTCGTGGCGCACGAAGTCGATGCCGAGCTCGACCGCGAACCACGCGACCTTCTTCACATTGTGCGAATTGAGGCGGCCCCAGATCGTCAGCATCGGCTCAGCTCCGGTAATCGGCGTTGATGCTGATGTAGCCGTGCGTCAGGTCGCAGGTCCATACGGTCGCGCGGCCGTCGCCGAGTCCGAGGTCGGCGCCGATGCGGACTTCGAGGCCCTTGAGGTGCGCGGCGACCGGCGCTTCGTCATAGCCGTCGACGGGCAGGCCCTGTTTCGCGACCCAATGGTCGCCGAAGCGGATCGCGAGGCGGTCGCGGTCGGCGGGTTCGCCGGCCTTGCCCACCGCCATCACGACGCGGCCCCAGTTGGCGTCCTCGCCGGCGATCGCGGTCTTCACGAGCGGCGAATTGGCGATGGCGAGCGCGACGCGCTTGGCGCTGTGGTCGTCGGCCGCACCGGTCACCTGAATCTCGATGAATTTCGACGCGCCCTCGCCGTCGCGCACGACCTGGTGCGCGAGGTCGAGCGACACTTGGCGGATCGCGGCGTAGAGCGCGTCGGCGCCGGCATCGTCCCACGATTCGAGAACCGGATTGCCGGCTTGCCCGGTGGCGAAGAGCAGCACGGTGTCGCTGGTCGAGGTGTCGCTGTCGACGGTGATGCTGTTGAAGCTGCCGCCGGTCGCCTCCGTCAGCATCGCCTGCAGCAGCGGCGGCGCGACCGCGGCGTCGGTGAAGATATAGCCGAGCATCGTCGCCATGTCGGGGGCGATCATGCCCGATCCCTTGACGATGCCCGCGACCTGCACAGTGCGCTCGCCGATCACCGCGCGCGCGGCCGATCCCTTGGCGAAGGTGTCGGTCGTGCAGATGGTTTCGGCGGCGGCCTCCCATGTGCAGGGCGCGGCGGTGAGCACGGCCTCGACCCCGGCGCGCGCTTTGTCCTTGGGCAGCGGCACGCCGATGACGCCGGTCGAGCTGACGAAGACGTCGGTGGCTGCGCAGCCGAGATGGTCGGCGACCTGGCCCATGATCTGTTCGACCGCTTCGCGCCCGCGATAGCCGGTGAAGGCGTTGCTGTTGCCCGCGTTGACGATCAGCGCGCGGGCGGTGCCGTCCTTGACCTGCTCGCGGCCGAGTTCGACTTCGGACGAGCAGCAGACATTGCGCGTGAAGACCCCCGCGACGGCGGTGCCCGGGGCGAGTTCGGCGTAGGTGAGGTCGCAGCGGTCCCAATTCTTGTAGTGCGCGCGCGCGACGCGCAGCGTCACGCCGGCGATGTCGGGGAGCGCGCGCACTACAAGAA
>NZ_LYVN01000173.1 GCF_001990265.1 Sphingopyxis sp. KK2 | reverse complement strand
GTGCTGAGCAGCGCGAGGCCCGCCAGTCGTTCGGGCGCACGCGCGGCAATCGCCAGCGCGACATAGCCGCCCATCGAATGGCCCGCGAGCGCGAAGCGATCGGGCAACTCGGTAAGGATCGCCGCCGCCATAGCGTCGAGCGTCGCGCCGCGCGGCACGACGATGCGGTCAACGGGCATGCCGAGCCAACTCGCCTCATCGGTGGCGATGCCGCAGATCGCGATGACCGGAATATCCACGCCCTCTCCTCTCGCGGCGATGCTGCTATTCCTCGGCGATTCCCGCAAGGTCGCGCGCGAGGCTCTTCTTCTTCTCGACCTCCATGCCGCGCAATATCTGGATGCGCTGCGCCTGCGGCGAGCCCGCGCCGTGCATCGACTCGGTCAGGTAACCGACGGCGTTGCGGCCGAGGGTCATATTCTCGATCAGGCGCAGGATGCGCTGGCGATATTCGACCGGGACATTGTGCTTGCCCTTCATATATTTCTCGAGGATCGGGCCGATCGTCTCGTTCTTGAAGTCGGCATCCGAGGGCATCGTCACCATGATCCCTCCTGCCAGATCCTGCGCGAGGCGCGAGATTTCGTAGGGGAAGCGCGTGACATTGTGCTTGCAGACATTGGCGAGCATCGTGTCGTTCATATAGATCCCCGACGGCAGCGGCTTCGCTTCGTGGCTCGAAGCGATGGCGGAGGAATAGATGGTCTCGTTGAGATGCGTCATCTCGACGAGCTTGTCCTTGATGTGGCTCGCCGCCTCGGCGCCGTTGTAATCGGCGACCTGCGCCGCGGCGCCGACCATCACGTCGCCGAGCCCGGTTTTGCAGACGTAAGAGGCGCGATGGTATGAGGTGAAGCGCGCGACCATGTCCTGCGCAAACTCATATTCGCCGTCCATCAGCACATGTTCATGCGGGATGAAGACATTGTCGAAGACGACGAGCGTTTCCTGCCCGCCGAAGCGCGCATTGCCCTGGTCGATGTCGCCCGCCTCCATCGCGCGCGTGTCGCACGACTGGCGACCGTAGATATAGGTGATGCCCGCGGCGTCGCCGGGGACGAGGCCGACGATCGCGAAGTCGCGGTCGGCCTCGCCCATGTTCATCGTCGGCATCACGCAGATCCAGTGCGAGTTCAAACCGCCGGTCATATGCGCCTTGGCGCCGGTGACATAGACGCCCGCATCGGTGCGCTTGACGACGTGGAGGAACATGTCGGGGTCGGCCTGTTCGTGCGGGCGTTTCGAGCGGTCTCCCTTGGGATCGGTCATGCCGGCGCCGATGATGATGTTCGCGCGCTGGGCGTGCGCCATGAAGTCGAGGTAGCGCTGGTGGTAGGGCGTGCCGTGCTTCGCGTCGATGTCCCAGGTGATCGAGTGGAGCACGCTGATCGTGTCGAGCCCGGCGCAGCGCTGGAAGCAGGTGCCGGTGAGCTGGCCCATCTTGCGCTGCATGCGGTTCTTCATGACCAGATCCTGCGGCGAACCGACGATGTGGAGGAAGCGGTTCACCGGCGCGTCGATCAGGTCGCTGTGCGCGGTCGCGAGTTCGGGGGCGGCGAGCGCGAGGTCGTAAGTCATCTTGAGCGCGTTGATCGAGGGGCGGATGATCGGATGATCGACGGGTTCCTCGACGCGCTCGCCGAAGAGCCAGACTTCGACGCCGCGGCCGCGGAGCGAGGCGACATAGTCGTCGCCGGTGACGATGGGGGCGAAGCGCGACCAGCGGTCGGCGGCGCTTTCTTCGCGGGGGTGGATGGGCATGTGCAGTCTCCCGATGTTGTCGAAGGTGCCGCGTAGCGTGAGTTCGGCACCCGCAAACAGGGCATGACAGGCGAGGAAAACTCACCATAATGCGCAGCCATCATGGCGACGATCGACGGCTATTATTTCGGGGTGTGCACCAAAGGGGCCGAGCGCGCGGGGATGCGCGTCGACGATCTCGTCGCGGGGACGGGGCTGAACCCCGCGGATTTCGCGGTGCCCGGGTGGCGCGGGCCGGTCGAGGCGATGGCGCTGCTGGTGCGCCAGATCTGGGGCGCGCTGGGCGACGAATATATGGGCTATACCGAAAGATGCGTGCGGCCCGGAAGTTTCGCCTTTGCCTGCGAACTGGCGCTCGAGGGCGCCGATGTCGCCGACGGGCTCGCGCGCGCGGCGCGTTTCTATAATTTGCTGGGCGCCGGGATCGAGACGCGGATCGCGGCGACCGATGAAGGGCTTGCAGTCGATGTGCGTTTCGACCGGCCCGAGCTCGACCCCGACCATTATTTCAGCGAATTCTGGATGATCATCTGGCACCGGCTCGCCTGCTGGCTGGCGGGCGAGACGATCTCGCTGCTGGCCGCCGAGTTCGATTATCCGCGGCCGGACGCCTATTTCGAGGAGTTCAAATATCTCTTCCCCTGCCGCCATCGCTTCGGCGGCACGATCCGCCGGATCGTGATGGACGCGCATGCGCTGCACGCGCCGGTGCGGCGCAGCGCGACCGAACTGGAGGCGATGATCGCCGCCGCACCGCTCGGCATCATGACGATCCCCGCGAGCGACCTGAGCGTGGCGCGGCTGGTGCGGCAATATCTGACGCGCGGCCCCGACCTGACGCTGGACGAGCTGGCGCACGAGACCGCGCTGTCGCCGCACAAATTGCGCCGCCTGCTGCGCGAGGAAGGCACGACCTTGGCGACGATCCGCGAGAATGTGCGGCGCGACAAGGCGATGCGGCTGCTGGCGCGCGGCAATGCGACCGTCGAGGCGATCGCCGAGATGCTGGGCTATGCCGAGGCGCGGAGCTTTACGCGGGCGTTCCGGCAGTGGACCGGACGGTCGCCCTCGGCCTGGCGCGCGGGGACAGGGTGAAACGATAAAGGCCGAATAGGAGACGTTGGCCCGATGTTCCGGAGCATCGCGGGAAAATATGACCCATTCGCCCTGAGCTTGTCGAAGGGCCGTTCTTTCTTCCCGACATCCAAGATAAGAACGGTGCTTCGACAAGCTCAGCACGAACGGGTCCAGATTGGCCATGAAACTCTTTTTCGACGACCGGCAGGCGGCGCACGCGCCCACGCGCGAATTGCACAATGGCGAATTCGTCGCCTATGCCGAAAATGTCGAACGGTCGCGCTCGATCGTCGCGGCGCTGCGCGATTGGCAGCCGGTTCGCGATTTCGGCCGCGAGCCGCTGCTCGCGGTGCACGACGCCGATTATGTCGCCTTCCTCGAACGCGCTTATGACAGCTGGCTCGCCGCGGGGCGGACGGGCGATGCGATCGGTTACAGTTTTCCGGTGGTACGGCGCCGACCGCTGGCGTTCGACCGCATCGATGCCGAGATCGGCGCGTACAGCTTCGACGCCTCGACCCCGATCGCGGCGGGGACATGGGCTTCGGCCTATTGGTCGGCGCAATGCGCGCTGACCGCGCTCGACGCGCTGCGCGACGGCGCACTTCACGCCTTTGCGCTATGCCGCCCGCCGGGACATCATGCCGGGCGCGACTATATGGGCGGCTATTGCTACCTCAACAGCGCCGCGATCGCGGCGCGCCGGGCGCAGGCGCTGGGGCTCGGCCCGGTCGCGATCCTCGACGTCGACTATCATCATGGCAATGGCACACAGGACATCTTCTACGACGACGGCGACATCTTCTTCGCGTCGATCCATGCCGATCCGGTGACCGACTATCCCTTTTACTGGGGCCATGCCGACGAGCGCGGCGAAAGCGCCGGCGAAGGCGCGACGCTGAACCTGCCGCTGCCGCGCGGCACCGACGGCGCAGCCTATCGCCCGGCGCTCGAAGCGGCGCTGGGCGCGGTTTCGGATTGGGGCGCCCGCTGCCTGATCGTCTCGTTCGGTGCCGACACCTTCAGCGGCGATCCGATTTCGAGCTTCAAGCTCGAACGCGGCGATTATGGCGAGATGGCGTCGACGATATCGGGCCTGAACTTGCCGACGCTGATCGTGATGGAGGGCGGCTATGCCGTCGGCGATCTGGGCGCCAATGTCGCGGCGTTTCTGGCGGGGTTCGACCGCTAGCGGCGCTCCTCGCCTGCGATGGCGATCAGGATGCGGGTCGAGCAGAGCGCGCAGTCGAAGCTGCGCGCCGGGCCTTCGTCGATGGCGAGACAGCGTGGCAGCGCGTCGGCGCCGCGCAGCAGATTGGCGAGCAATTGTTCATCCTCCGACAGGCCCGCGGTCCAGCCGACCGAAAGACCGCGACCGAGCGCCTGTTCATAAAGGCCGAGCAGACTGTCGAAGGCGGCGGCGAGCATCGCGCCATGATCGCCCGCGAGCAGCGCGTGGAGCGGCGGCGCCGGGGCATCGCCCGCGTCGCGTGCGGTGCGCCAGCAGCGCGCGGCGGCGCTGACCAGATCGGCCCCGACCGGCGCGGCCGCCGCTTCGGTAATGACGATATGCTTCATGGCGGTGCCTTTCGCTTGGATGTCCCTCCGTGCCATATTTGCGAACGATTCGCAATAAGGATTTGCTGCGCATAAGCCCGCGATTGCGTTGCCCAATATATTGGCATATCATGTGTCAATATATTGGGAGGGGATTCGCTATGGGGGCCTATCGCATAAGGCGCGGAATGACGGCGCTGGTCGCGGCGCTGTTGCTGGCGCCGGCACAGGCGGCCCCGGCCCCCGCGCCCAACCCCTCTCCCAACCCGAAACATCCCAATATCGTCATCCTGCTCGCCGACGACTGGGGGTTCAGCGACGTGGGGTCGTTCGGCGCCGAATTTGCGACGCCCAACATCGACGCGCTTGCCTATGCCGGCATGCGCTTTTCGAACTTCCATGTCGCGGGGTCGTGCTCGCCGACGCGCGCGATGCTGCAGACCGGAGTGATGAACCACCGCAACGGGCTCGGCAACATGCCCGAGACGATCCCCGACGCGCATCGCGGCCGGCCCGGGTACGACACGGTGATGAACCACCGCGTCGTGACGCTGGGCGACCTGTTCGGCGCCGCGGGGTACAACACCTATCTCACCGGCAAATGGCACCTCGGCAGCGATGCGACGCGCCTGCCCGAAGCGCGCGGCTATAATCGCGCCTTCAGCCTCGCCGATGCGGGCGCCGACAATTTCGAGCAGCGCCCGATCGAGGGCATGTACGACACCGCCGCCTGGACCGAGAATGGCAAGCCCGCGACGCTGCCGAAGAATTTCTATTCGTCGACCTTCGTCACCCAGAAGATGATCGATTATATCGACGCCGACCGCGCGAGCGGCAAACCCTTCCTCGCGTCGATCAACTTCCTCGCCAATCATATCCCGGTGCAGGCGCCCGACAGCGACATCGCGCGCTATGCGGCGCTGTACAAGGACGGCTGGACGAAGCTGCGCGAGGCGCGGGCGAAGCGCGCGGCGGCGCTGGGCATCGTGCCCGCGGGCGCGCCGATGGTGACGATGGCGACCACCCCCGACTGGGCGAAGCTCGACGTCGAGGAGCGCGCAGCCGCGGTGCGCGTGATGCAGGCCTATGCGGGCATGGCGACCGCGATGGACCGCGAGGTCGGGCGGCTGGTCGCGCATCTGAAGGCGATCGGCCAATATGAGAACACGATCTTCGTCTTCCTGTCGGACAATGGCGCCGAGCCGATCGATCCGTACAGCCGCACGCGCAACCGGCTGTTCCTCAACATGCAGTACGACACATCGACCGCGAACATCGGGCGGCGCGGCAGCTTTGCGGCGATCGGTCCGGGCTGGGCGAGCGCGGCTTCGTCACCGCTGGCGGGATACAAATTCAGCGCGACCGAGGGCGGGCTGCGCGTGCCGCTGATCGTCAGTTGGCCGGGCAATCCGAAGATCCGCGCCGGGGCGGTGAACGGCGGGCTTGCGCATGTCACCGACATCCTGCCGACGCTCGCCGAGCTCGCGGGAGTCGCCGACCATGGCGGCCGCTGGAAGGGCAAGGCGGTCGAGCCGGTCACCGGGCGCAGCCTCGTCCCCATGTTGGGCGGCGCGCCAGGCAGCGTCCATGGCGACGATCCGCTGGGCTATGAACTGTCGGGCAACAGTGCGCTGTTCCGCGGCGATTACAAGCTGGTGCGCAACCTGCCGCCGACCGGCGACGGGAGCTGGCGGCTCTATGATCTGAAGAATGATCCGGGCGAGACGAAGGACCTGACGGCGGCAATGCCTGACCGCTTCGCCGCGATGATGGCTGATTACCGCGCCTATGCGAAGGCGAATGGCGTGCTCGACATGCCCGCGGGCTATACCGCCGACGAACAGATCAACGCCTATGCGTGGAAGCAGCAGGGCAGGAAGCGTGCGATCCAGGCCGGGCTGTGGCTGGGCGGCGGGATCGCGGCGATTGTGGGGTTGCTGTGGTGGTGGCGACGGCGAAAGCGGCGGGCGCAAGGGTAGCGGTTTGGGGTGACGCCTGCTTTGGGGTAGGAACCGGCGATTTCAACGCCTGGATATGACCTGCCCTTTATCCGGCAGAGACCTTGATCACAATTAGCGGGCTGCCACGGAAGTTTTGTTGCGTAGATAGCGCGACCAAAAATAAGAAATCGCGAAAATCAATCCGGCCAACATGCCTGCATTGCCTGCGGTTTCGAAGTTCCAAACGTAATAGCACAGATAGAAAGCAAGTGACGCCCCCAGAGCCATTTTGCTGAAGTTTTCAAGACGTTCTATCCAAGCCATAGCGATGCTCCTCCAGTTCCTATTGTAGGATTTTCCGTGGCATCCGCAATCGCTCGTTTCTCGCCATTCGTGATCCCGGATCAAGTCCACGGTGACGGTGATATCAAGGTTGCGTTTCCTGCACCGCTGGCGCCGGGCGGGCCGTGTCGATCAGGCGGAAGCCGATATGGTCGGTGCCCAAGGAGCGTTCCTGGAACTGGCGCGCGGCGGGGCGGTAGCGGGCGCAGTAATTGGCGGCGCAGAGGAAGCTGCCGCCCTTGATGACATTATTCTCGCCCCCGGCCTTTGCCGTCGTCCATTCCCAGACATTGCCGATCAGGTCGTGGACGCCGTGGCTGTCGGCGGCAAAACAGGCGACGGGGGCGCGGCTGGTGAAGCCGTCGGTGCCCATGTCGCGCACGGGGAAGACGCCCTGATAATAGTTCGCCTGCGGCTTGCCGTCGACGATCGGGACGTTGCGGTCGGCACCACCGGTCGCGGCGGCG
>NZ_LYVN01000172.1 GCF_001990265.1 Sphingopyxis sp. KK2 | reverse complement strand
CCCTCGACCCGGCCCGCCGCGGCAAGCAGCGTCGGCGCGGCGCGCGCAACCGCGGCGACAGCGCGGTCGGCGGCGGTGTCGTCGACCGCCCAGGCGAGCCGCGACGGCTGCGCAAAGCGCGCCCACACCGACACGTTGCGCGTCGCGGACCCGTTGAGGCGGTCGAAGTCGGCCTCGCTGAGCACCGCATATTTGGCGATCAGCCCGTCGTGCTGGAACGGAAAGACGTTCGGCGGGATCAGCCGGTTCGCCGCTGCCAGCCAGCGCCGGCCATAAGCGTCGCCATAATCGGACACGATCAGGTAGAAATCGAGCATCAACCCGTCGAGCTGCGTCTCGCGCAGGCAGCTGCCATAGAAAAGCACGGCGCGGGCCGATCCCGGATATTCGGCGGCAATCGCCGCCGCCATCGCGCGCGCGCGCGGATCGGCAGGGGCGGACAGTTCGGCGCGGACCAGGTCGGTCAGGCTGTCGGGCATGTCGGGCTCAGGCGGCGAGCCGCAGGAAGGGCACCGGCTGGGTCGAGGTCAGGACGATCGGCTTGCCGCCGCTCGCCACGAAAATCTCGCCATCGAGAATGACGTTCGACCGCTTGCCCTCGATACGGATTTCGTCGCCCTGCTCGAAATGCACACCGTCGAGCGGACGCTGGCCGAGCGTGCCGCGCCACGCGCCGCCGAGCATGCGGAACAGCGCACCGACGCTGGTTTCGGTCGCAAGCAATTTCATATGGCCGTTGGTGCCATGCGCCTCGCTGGTGCGGATGCTGAGCAGCAATTTCTCGAGCGTCGTGACGATCAGCAACGAGAATTTGCCTTTGAACTCGCCTTGGCGGATCAGCGACACGGTCATCGCCTCGGGCTTGGGCGGCAGCCGCCCGCCGCCGAGGCCAAGCACCATCGCGACCAGGCCGAGCATTGCCGCAAGGAAATGCGAGACGCCATTCGGCAGGCCGAGCGGATAGATGCGGTTGCGGCAATAGAGCATGACGTCGGCGAGATACGCGCCGCCGAGGAACATGCCGAGCACCGGCCGGCTTTCGCCGCCGCTGTCGAGCGAGATGAGCTGACGTTCGATGACATGGTCCTCGATCCGGCCGCTCTCGACCAGTTCGATCACGCGTTCGAGCGCCTTCAGCGGATCGCCCTCGGCGCCGAGGTCGAGCGCGATCAAATTGGTCTTGCCGTTGGGCAATACCGCGACCGGCGGCGGCGAACCGCCGAAATGATCGCCCGAATAAAGCTCGGTCAGCGCGGCCTGGACGGTACCGTCGCCGCCGTTGATCACGACGATGCGCGGACTGACCATCGCGATGGTGCGGATCGCCTCGCCGATCTGGGCGACGTCCTCGACCTCATAATGAAAGATATCGGGATGCGCGGCGCAATATTCCCGGACGCGCGGCAACAGGGCTCGGTTGCCCGTCGAGCGCGGATTGGAAAGGAGCGCGACGCTGGCCATATATCCTTACATATATTTCATGGTGATCGAGATCGTCTTCGGGCCATCGCCGACCGCAAAAGCCGTCTTCTTGTAGCTCGGCTTGCCGAGGTTGAAGATGTTGATGCTCGGGTTGTTCGACATGCCGCCACCGTCCGAGGACAGGTCGGTCTTGCCGTTGCCGTTGATATCGTGACGCACCGCGATGCCATAGCTGCCGGCATCGGGCAGCGGCACGCACACGGTCATCGACCCGGCGCGCGCATTGACTTCGATCCGGTTGATCCAGCGGCCCTTGGCCAGCCAGTCGGCCGAGGTGGCGCGATAGCTTTGAACGCGCAGCTTGCCGCCGCCGCTCTTGATACCGCTGATCTGGACCAGCGTGGACGGTCCGCTTTTGCACTTCGACAGATCGTTCGACAGGACCTGCCCCGATGCCTGCGCCGGCCCGGAGGCCGCCAACAATATGATGCAGAGTGACGTCGATACAAATTTCGACATGACGCATTAGCTCCCAGTGGCTATAGCCATGCCAGCCACAGCCGGCACGGGTCCCTGTCGCCCTTGAATCGGCATATCGGAATCATTTGCGGCCAAATCATGGTGATGGGGCGACGAAAGCTTGAATAGATTGCCCGCCATCGACCGCTACATCGCGCGGCTCATCTTTTTCCCCATGCTCGGCACGCTGGTCCTGTCCGCGATGCTGCTCGTGCTCGAAAAGATGCTGCGGCTGTTCGATTTCGTCGCCAACGAGGGCGGCCCGGTCAGCGTCGTCTGGCGCATGCTCGCCAACCTCATTCCCGAATATCTGTCGCTCGGCATTCCGATCGGGCTGATGCTCGGCATCCTGCTGGCCTTCCGCCGCCTTGCGACGTCGAGCGAACTCGATGTGCTGAAGGGCGTGGGCATGAGCTTCGGGCGGCTGCTGCGCGTGCCCTACGCCTTTGCGCTCGCGCTCGCGCTGCTCAACCTCGCGATCGTCGGCTTCATCCAGCCGCTCGCGCGCTACGCCTATGAAGGCCTGCAGTTCGAATTGCGCTCTGGCGCGCTCGGCGCGTCGATCAAGGTCGGTGAATTCACCAACCTCGGCGACCGCATGACGCTGCGTATCGAGGAAAGTTCGAACGAGGGGCGGACGCTGCGCGGCATTTTCGTGCGCGGCGAGCAGAAGGACGGGCAGAGCGTGTCGGCGACCGCGGCGGGCGGCCAGTTCCTCGCCACCGACGACCCCGAGACGATCATTTTGCGGCTGACCAAGGGCGTGCTGATCCATGAATCGCCCAAATTCGCGGTGCCGCGCGTGCTGACCTTCGACAACCACGACTTGCCGATCCCGCTGCCCAAGATCGACGCCTTTCGCACCCGCGGCGGGGCCGACCGCGAAAAGACGATTCCCGAACTGTTCGTTGCGGGCAAGGATCAGAGCGAACCATTGAAAACGCGGCTCGAATCGCGCGCGAATTTCCACTTCCGCATCGTCGAGGTGGTGTCGATGTTCCTGATCCCGCTGATCGCGATTGCGCTCGCCATCCCGCCCAAGAGATCCTCGTCGTCGCTCGGCATCTTCCTGTCGATCGTGCTGCTGGTGACCCAGCACAAGATCAACGAATATGCCGAGGATATGGGCGCGCGCGGCACCGTCGATCCGCTGATCGCCTTGTGGGTGCCCTTCCTGCTCTTCGCCGCGCTCGCGGTGTGGATGTATTACCAGACCGCGCATGTTCCCGGCGGCCAGCCGATCGGCGCGCTCGAACGCGTCGCGGCAAAGGCGGGCCAGAAGATCCGCGGGCTCGCGAAAATCTTCCAGCGCAAGCCGCGGTCGGCGCTGCAGGCCGCCGAATAATGCACCAGCTCTCCTTCTTCCCCTCGCGCACCATGGCGCTCTACGTCGGGCGGCTGTTCCTCGTGCGCACCTTCGCGATCCTGTTCGCGCTGGTGCTGATCCTCCAGACGCTCGACCTGCTCGGCGAGAGCGGCAAGATCCTCGCGGTCGCGGGCAATGGCGACAGCGAGGTGTGGCGCTATGTCGGGCTGCGCATCCCGCAGATCATCGAGACCTTCCTGCCCTTTTCGGTGCTGCTCGGCACGATCCTGACCCTCGCGACGCTGAACCAGAACAGCGAGGTCATCGCGATGAAGGGCGCCGGCATGTCGGCGCACCAGGTGCTCGCGCCGCTGTTCCTCGCCTCCTTCCTCGTCGCCGCGATCAGCTTCGGCTTCAACGAACGCATCGTCGCGCGCTCGACCGCGGCGCTCGCGGCGTGGCAGAAGGTGCAATATGCGCAGGTCCCGATCGACAACGGCATCCGCAGCAACATCTGGGTGCGCGCCGGCGACGACCTGATCAACGCCGCGACGGTCCAGACCGGCGGCCCCGCCGTGACGCTGGGCAAGGTCAATATTTATGAACGCAAGGGCGGCGTGCTGTCGTCGATCCTGTCGGCGGACAGCGCGCGCGCGGTCGACGGCGGCTGGGAACTGACCAATGCGAAGCGCTTCATCCGCCGCTCGGGCACCGTCGAGCCGCTCGGCACGATCATCGCGGCGAAGGGCGTCGCCCCCGACCAGTTCACGCTGGCGCAGGTCAAAGGCGACCAGATGCCCTTCCTCCAGCTCCAGACCGCGATCGCCGACCTCGAGGCCGCGGGCCGCCCGGTCGATGCGCTGAAGGGCGTGCTGTGGCACAAGATTTCGGGGCCGCTGTCGGCGATCCTGATGCCGCTGCTCGGCGCGGTCGCGGCGTTCGGCCTTGCGCGTTCGGGCAAATTGTTCGTCCGTGCGATCTTGGGCATGGCGCTCGGCTTCGCCTATTTCGTCGCCGACAATTTCGCGCTCGCGATGGGCGATCTGGGCGCCTACTCGCCCTTCCTCGCGGCGTGGGGACCCTTCATCCTCTTCGCGCTGATCGGCGAGATGATTTTGATACGGACCGAGGAATAGCGCGTCAGATGGATGCTTCTACTCGACGCTATGTCATTACGGCATATAGCGAATGGGAAGCGCTCGATGTCGAGGCAATGTGCGCCACGGATGAGCAAGCTATAGACAAGGCGCGGCGTTACGGCGCTCTCAAATATATCGACAAGAATTTTCCCTCGGTGATTTTCGCACATGTCGTTTGCGAAGATGAAACTGGTACGCGCGAGGTCGGCACTTGGGAGTTTCAGGTGCGAAATGTCAAAAGACCCGGGCTGCTGTGGCATTCCGGCCCATGGCCATGCCGTCCTTCCGCAGAGGACAGATCAGCTATTCGCTCTTGGGCTGCCGGCATCGCAAAAGCTGACTGACCGGCGATTCCGTCTCAGGCCGCCGCCCCGCCCCGCGCCGAACCCTGCACCAGCCGCACGACCAGCCCCGGCAGACCGTCGTAATTCGCGCCATGATATTGCGAATCGACCGGCAGCGCGTCCTTCAGGCGGCGGTGCGCCTCGGGCAGCGCATGATACGGCACGCCGGGCAGCAGGTGGTGCAGCGCATGATAGCGCAGCCCGACGGGCGCCCACAGCTCGGGCAGCAGTCCCGGCGGCGGCACATTGACGCTGTCGAGGAACTGCGCGGTGACGGTCAACTCACCGCCGTCATTTTCCCAGAGATGCGCGACGAGGGTGCGGATCTGGTTGAACACCAGGGTGGTCGAGGCGATCGCGCCGAAGATCAACAGCGCGCGCAGCGGAATCCAGCCCAGCACGCCCGCCGCGATCAGCAACGTCGACCAGGCCCAGGCGCCGCCCTCCTGCCACGCCCATTGGCGACGGAATTCGCCCTCGGGCGAACGGCGGCGGAACAGCGGGTTGATGATCAGCCCCGAATAACGCTCCATCACCAGCTTGCGCAGCGGCGGTATCAGGAAGGACAGCGGCGTCAGCACCGCAAAGCGGAACAGCAGCGCGATCGGCGCAAAGGCCGCGACGATCACGAACAACGGCACCGTCCACGGCTTCATCAACGCAAGCGGCAGATATTCGGGGTCCTCGACCGTGCCATATTTGGTGCGATTGTGGTGCAGGCTGTGAATGCCTTCGTAAAGGAAGGCCGGGATCAGCATCGGCACGCCGACGAGCACGTTCCACGCGAGGCGGAAGCCCGGCAGCGCGTTCTTGCGGATATGGGTGAGCTCGTGAATGAAACTGCCCGCACGATAGAGCGCGAGCACCGCCACCAGCGCAGCGGCGAGCATCCAGCCGGTCGACGGCGCGAGGATCGCCGCGGCGACGCCGCCATAGCCGAGCAGGGTCGAGCCGAGGAAGTCGGTCCAATAGATGCGCGCGCTAGGGTTCACCAGGTCGCGCGTCAGTTCCGACGCGGCGCGCAGCATCGCCTTGTCGTCGGCAATCGCGGATTTGGGCGTCTTCGCCGTCTTGGCCGCACCGGACACGAAGGGAGTCGCGGTCCGATCGGCGGGGGGATTGATCGTCGTCATAAGCGTTCACAAACCAGAATTTCGTGGCAGCAAGATGGCCGAATGCGGGTCGCCAGCGCCACCTTGATGCCCTAATGCCTCGCCACAGATATAGGACGCCTAGTTCAGGAAACCAGCCATGGCCGCACATCATCAAGGCCCCGTCACCATCCACCCCGTCAAGAGCAAGGCCGACAAGCGCGAATTCGTCGAGCTCGCCTATCGCCTCAATCGCGGCGATCCGGCGTGGGTGCCGCCGCTGCGGAACGAGGTGTTCGACCTGCTCACCCCGGGCAAGAATCCCTGGTACGAACATGGCAAGGCGCAGCTGTTCACCGCGCGCCGCGACGGCCGGACGGTCGGGCGCATCTCGGCCCACATCGACACGCTCGCGCTCGAACAGCCCGCCGAACAGGGCATGGGGCCCGGCACCGGCAACTGGGGCCTGCTCGAGGCGGAGGATGAGGAAGTCGCGCGCGCGCTGCTCGTCACCGCCGAGGACTGGTTGCGCGGCCAGGGCATGACGCGCGCGCTCGGCCCGCTGTCGATTTCGATCTGGGACGAACCCGGCCTGCTGACGCAGGGGTTCGACAATGTCCCGACGATCATGATGGGGCACAACAGCCCGCTCTATCAGGGCTGGATCGAGGGCGCGGGCTACCGCTCCGCCAAGACCCTGCTCAACTATGGCGTGCGCGTCGACGACGGTTTCCCGCCGCTGGTCGAGCGCATCGTCGCGGCGGGCGAGAAAAATGCGCGCATCCGCATCCGCAAGGTGAACAAGAAGAATTTCGACGCCGAGGCGCGGCTGATCATGGGGCTGCTCAACGACGCCTGGTCGGACAATTGGGGCTTCGTCCCGCTGACCGACAGCGAGATCGCCTTCATCGGCAAGAAGTTGAAGGACATCGTCTTCGAGGATCTGATCCGCGTCGCCGAACTCGACGGCGAACCCGTCGCCTTCATGATCGTGCTGCCCAATATCAACGAACAGCTGATCGACATGGACGGCACCTTGTGGCCGTTCAACTGGGCGCGGCTGCTCTGGTGGCTCAGGAAACCCAAGAGCATCACCCTACGCGTGCCGCTGATGGGCGTCGCCAAGAAGCTTCAGAACAGCCGCATGGCGAGCACCCTCGCCTTCATGATGATCGAGTTCATCCGCCGCGACGCGGTGCGCGACTATGGCACCATCTATGGCGACATCGGCTGGGTGCTCGACGACAATCAGGGCATGAACGCGGTCGCCGGCGCGATCGAAGCGAAGATCAACCGCACCTACCAGATCTACGACAAGCCGCTCGGCTGAGACGAACCGAGCCGCGCGCAGCGCGGCTGGTACAGCTTTGCGACATCTTCCCGCGACTAAAGACGCAGGCGGGGGCTGGAAAGGTGCCGCATGGCGATCGACTATCTTGCCGCCAACCGCTTCGGACTCGGGCACCGCGCGGGCGATGCCG
>NZ_LYVN01000171.1 GCF_001990265.1 Sphingopyxis sp. KK2 | reverse complement strand
CGTGACCCGGCCTCTTTGTGTCTTTGTGTGAGATCTTCTTCTTGGCGCCTCTGCGCCTTTGCATGAAATATAGATCACCCACGCCGCAGGGCGAACCCGAGGATTCCATCCGAGATGACGATGCTTCAGATGTCGCCTTTCGGTCGTTTTGGGACATTCGTCATCCCGGGCTTGACCCGGGACCCGCCTTCCTTCTCGCGCCACCGGATCAAAGATAAGGCAGGCCCCGGGTCAAGCCCGGGGTGACGGATACGGAATGTTCCCAATCGGTCGCTAGCTGCCCTCCGCTCAGCGACCGCCGCCGAAGGTGTAGCTCAGCGCCACGCCGACCGAAGGCTGGTTGCGCGAGCCGAGTTGGCGGACGATCGGCGAGCGGGCGGCGTCGCCGACGAGGCGGTCGTAGCGGCCGTAGACCGCGAAACCCCAGCTTGGGGTCAATTGCCGGAGATAGCCCGCGGTCAGGCCGACCGCGTGGACGCCGCCGTCGATATCATGCGCAGGCAGCCCCGATGCCGCCGCGGCGGCGGGGCTGACGCCGAAATAGGCGCGCTGATATTTGCCGTCGCCGAGCGTCACGCGCGGGCCGATCGAGAAGAGCCAGTCGTCGCCGTCGCGCGCGATATAGTCGGCGCTGACTTCGCCGACGAAGCCGTCATGCCCGCCGAGTCCGCGCCGCGCCTCGGCACGGAGACGGAAGCTGGGCGTCGGCGAGACCTGTGCGAAACCGCCCGCCTCGATCGTCAGTCCGACCTTGGGCAGGTTGGCGCCGACATCGGCAGCGGTGCGTTTGCCGACGAAGCCGAAGGCGGGGCCGAAAGCGAATTTACCGCTGGTGATGAGCGGCGCGCCGAAGCTTTCGTCGGCGGCCTCGAAGGTGAATTCGGTCCCCACGCGCTCGCGCGACAGATCGACATAGGGTCCGATCGAATATTTGTCGGCGCCGGGCCACGATGGCGAAAGTTGCGGTCCGAGGATCAGGCGGGTGCGCTTGGGCGCTTCGTCCTCGTCCTGCGCCTGCGCCGGGACGGTGGCAAAGAGAAGGGGCAGGGCGACGAGCAAGATATGGCGGATGGCCATGGGAACTCCTTGATGTTCCTTCGTCAATCCGCTGCGAAGCCGTTCGTTCCTAGACCGGCGACCATCCGCTGTCGCCGTCATCGGCGGGATCTTCGCCCGCCTTGTCGCCCGCGATGATCTCGAGCAATTTGTCGAGGACGGGTTCGAGGCCCGCGCCGCTGGCGCCCGACAGCGCCATCACCGGGTGGCCGCTTTCGGCTTCGAGCTCGGCCGAGAGCGCGGCGACCAGTTCGTCGTCGAGCGTGTCGATCTTGTTGAGCGCGACGATCACCGGCTTGTCGGTGAGGTCGGCGCCATAGGCTTCGAGTTCGTCGCGCACGATGCGGTAGCTGGTCGCGACATCCTCGTCATTGGCATCGATGAGGTGGAGCAGCACGCGGCAGCGCTCGATATGGCCGAGGAAGCGGTCGCCGACGCCCGCGCCTTCGGCGGCGCCCGCGATCAGCCCGGGGATGTCGGCGACGACGAATTCATTGCCCTTGTGGCTGACGACGCCGAGCTGGGGGCGGAGCGTGGTGAAGGCATAGGCGCCGACCTTGGCCTGTGCGTTGCTCACCGCGTTGATGAAGGTCGACTTGCCCGCGTTGGGCAGCCCGACGAGGCCTGCGTCGGCGAGCAGCTTGAGCCGCAGCCACACCCACATTTCCTCGCCCGGCCAGCCCGGACCGTGCTGGCGCGGGGCGCGGTTGGTCGAGGTCTTGTAGCTCGCGTTGCCGCGGCCGCCGTCGCCGCCGCGCAGGAAATGGACGCGCTCACCCTCTTTCGTCAGGTCGGCGAGCAGGCTGCGATCCTCGTCATCGTCGAGGATCTGGGTGCCGATCGGCACCTGGATCACGAGGTCGGGACCGCCCGCGCCGGTGCGGTCGCGGCCCGCGCCGGGGGTGCCGCGCTTGGCCTTGAAATGCTGGGTGTAGCGAAAGTCGATGAGGGTGTTGAGGCCCGCGACCGCCTCGAAGATCACGTCGCCGCCCTTGCCGCCGTTGCCGCCGTCGGGGCCGCCATATTCGACATATTTCTCGCGCCGGAACGACACGGCGCCGGGGCCGCCGTCGCCGGATTTGATGAAGATCTTGGCTTGGTCGAGGAAATGCATGGCGGGGGCCTTTGGGGGCGGAAAGGGGAACTAAACCTCTAAACCCGCTCGTGTCGAGCGAAGTCGGGATGCCCCGCAGCATGGCGCCAAGCCGAGGGGTATCTCGACTTCGCTCGATGCGAACGGGGTGGGGAAGGCCGCCCCTTAGCGCGTGCGCAACAAAATTACCAGCCCTCAGCCCTGCGGATGCCGTGCGGTTATGCCCTCGCAATAGGCGCCGCTGCTTTGCCACCGACCGCCTGCGTCGAGGCAGGCGTCGATCAGATTCTGTTCCTGAAGCAGCCAGCCGACAAGGGCGCCGGCCAGGACCAAGGCGCTCACCCCGAGAATGCGAATGCCACGTGTCATTACTGCGCCTCTTTCAGCCCTGCGGCTTGCCGCCCTGCTCGGCCCAGAATTTCGCGATGCGGCCGGTGATGAGTTCGGTTGCCAGCACGCGCGAGGTGTCGCGCGGCAGGTCGAGCGCCTCGGCCATCGGGCCGCCGAGCTGCGCATCGCCGAGCGCCATCAGCACCAGCGCGAGCGTATCCTCGTGCATCAGGCGCTTTTCATGCGCGTCGGGGGCCATGCCGTCGATCAGCCGGTGGATCGCCTCGACGATCGGGTCGAGCGCGTCCTCATTGCCCGTCGCCGCCATCCACGTCGCGAGCGCGCCGGCGCCGCCCTCGTTAAAGGCGTCGAAAGCGAGGTCGACGATCTCGCGCACATTGCGTTCGCCGGGCGGTGATTCGGCCATCTTCTTGCCGATCGTCGCGCACACCGTCTCGGCCTGATAGGCGGCGAGCGCCTTTTGCAGCCCTGCGGCGCTGCCGAAATGGTGGAGCAAATTGGCGTGGGTGCGATCGATCCGCGCCGCCACCGCTTTCAGGGTCACTGCCGCCGGGCCCATTTCGATCAGGATATGGCGCGCCGCCTCGAGCGCCGCCGACCGGCTTTCCTCGGGGCTCAGGCGCTTTTTCGCTACTATTGACACCACTGTAAGTAACCTTTAACATTCACCCCATAGGACGTCCCCACGCCCTTCCTCTCCTTTTCGACGGTGCAGCCCATATGTCCAGCATTTCCAACTCCCCGACGCCGCAAGATTTGTCGATTACGCCGCGCGATATGCGTTTCGGCCGTAACGACAATCAGGGTCGCTGGTGGCTGAACGGCGACCCGATCGCGTCGGCTTTCCACACCGCGCTGTCGGTGACCTTCCCGCGCGGCGAGGCGATGTTCATCGAGGCGGTGAAGGCGCACCGCGAGGGCGTGCCCGACAAATTGGCGCGCGAAATCCGCGCCTTCACGCAGCAGGAGGTGATCCACAGCCGCGAGCATGTCGTCTTCAACAAGAAGGCGGCGGAGGCGGGCTACGATCTTTCGGAGCTGGAGGACGACGTCAACCAGGTGCTCGACCTGATCAAGCAGCGCCCGCAGATCGTCAACCTGATGGCCACGATCGCGCTGGAACATTATACCGCGATGATGGCGGCGGTGATGCTGAAAGACCCCAAGATGTACGCGGGCGCCGAGCCCGAGTGGGCGGCCTTGTGGAAATGGCACGCGATCGAGGAGATCGAGCATAAGGGCGTCGCCTATGACACCTGGCTGCACGCGACGAAGGACTGGAGCCGCTTCAAGCGCTGGCGCGCCAAGTCGCTGATGATGCTGCTCGTCACCACGCGCTTCTGGCCGAAGCGCGTCAAGGGGATGAAGGCGCTGCTCAAGCAGGACGGGCTGACCGGCTGGCGCGTAACGCTGCGCATCTGGTGGTACCTGCTCGGCAAGCCGGGGGTGCTGCGCCGCAGCTTCCTGCCCTGGCTCAGCTATTTCCTGCCGGGCTTCCACCCGTGGAACCACGACGACCGCGCGCTGATCAAGCTCTACGAGAGCGACTATGCCGATGCGGTGATGCCGCAGCACAGCTCGGCGCCGGCGCGCGAGGAATTGGCGGCGGCGGCCGCCTGACGGCCTCGCGAAGGCGGAGCCTCCAAAGGGCTCTCTCTCCCCATATCCGGGGCTTCGCCTTTGCGGGACCAGCGGCTTGCCGCGCGGCGCGCGCGCTGATAGCCCGGCGGCATGTTCACCGCGCCCCCGATCATCGAAACCGACCGCCTGCGCCTGCGCGAGCACCGCCTGTCGGACAAGGCCGACCATATCGCGATGTGGGCCGACGAACGCGTGACGCGCTTCATCGGCGGGCAGCCGCGCGCGCCCGACGTCAGCTGGGGCAAATTCCTGTCGGCGGCCGGGCTGTGGCCGGTGATGGGCTATGGCTATTGGGTGTTCGCCGACAGGGCGACCGACAAGCTGGTCGGGATGGGCGGCCTCAGCTATTTCGGGCGCGGCATAACGGAGCTAGAGGGCCAGCCCGAGGCAGGCTGGGCGTTCGACGCCGACCATTGGGGCGGCGGCCTGGCGACAGAGGCGATGGGCGCGGTGCTGGCGTGGGCCGATACGAACCTCGACGCCGCCGATATCCGCTGCATCATCGAACCCGGCCATGGCGCGTCCGAGCGCGTCGCGGCGAAGCTGGGCTTCGCGCTGACCGGGGCGAGCGACGTGCTGCCCGAGGTCGTCAATATCTATGCGCGGCCGCGCGGCGGCTGACGGCCGGGCTCAGGCCAGCTCGACCACCAGCACGCCGCCCTCGGCGCTGACGACGCGGACCTTGCTGCCCTCGACCGTGTCGGGGCCGCGCACCGGCCATTCGCCGTCGCCGACCTTGGCGCGGCCGCGGCCGTCCTCGATCGCCTTGGTCACCGTCAGCACTTCGCCGACCAGCCGCCCGCCGCGCTGGTTGAGCAGCGGGTCGGTCGTGGTGATCGGGTTGTCGCGCAGATATTTGCGCCCCGCGTAGAGCGCGACGATCGACAAGATGGCGAAGATCGCGAGCTGGAGCGGAACGCCGATCGGCACGATCCATGCGACGACGCCGGTGACGATCGCGGCGGCGCCGAGCCAGACGAGGAAGAAGCCGGGCGCGACGATCTCGGCCGCCGCGAGCAGCACGCCGATCGACAGCCACGCCCAGTGCGGTTCCATGTTCGAAATCCAGTCGGGCATGTCAGCGACCCCCTTCGCGGCTGGCGAGCGCGTCCTTGGCGAGTTCGCCGATGCCGCCGAGCGTGCCGATCAGCTGCGTCGCCTCGACCGGGAACAGGATCGTCTTGGCATTGGGGCTGTTCGCGAACTGGCCGACCGCCTCGACATATTTCTGCGCGATGAAATAGTTGATCGCCTGCGCGTTGCCGCTCGCGATCGCGTCCGACACCATCTGCGTTGCCTTGGCCTCGGCCTCGGCTTCGCGTTCGCGCGCCTCGGCGTCGCGGAAGGCGGCCTCGCGGCGGCCCTCGGCCTGCAGGATCTGGCCCTGCTTCTCACCCTCGGCGCGCAGGATTTCGGATGCGCGCATGCCTTCGGCCTCAAGGATGTTGGCGCGCTTTTCGCGCTCGGCCTTCATCTGCCGTGCCATCGCGTTCGAGATGTCGGCGGGCGGACGGATGTCCTTGATCTCGACGCGGGTGATCTTGACCCCCCACGGCGTCGTCGCATCGTCGACGACGTGCAGCAGGCGGGCGTTGATCTCGTCGCGCTTCGACAGAGTCTCGTCGAGGTCCATCGACCCCATGACGGTGCGCAGGTTGGTCGTCGTCAGGTTCATGATCGCGAGATAGAGGTCGCTGACTTCATAGGCGGCCTTCGCCGCGTCGAGCACCTGGAAGAAGACGACGCCGTCGACCGCGACCATCGCATTGTCCTTGGTGATGATTTCCTGACCCGGGATGTCGAGCACCTGCTCCATCATGTTCACCTTGCGGCCGACACGGTCGAAGAAGGGGGTGATGAAGTTGAGGCCCGGCTGCGCGGTGTGCGTGTACCGGCCGAAGCGTTCGATCGTATAGCTATACCCCTGCCGTACCGGCGTCATCGCCCAGATCAGGAAGAACAAGGCCAGCACCACGATCGCGATGGCAAAACCAAACCCCATGACAAATCCCCTCTGCTTGGTCGCAAACCACTGATGCTAACTTATTGCGGCATTGCCCGGCTTGCGCCACAGAAAAGCGCATGACCGATTTCGCGCCCCGCTCGCTTCTCTACGTCCCCGGCTCGAACGCCCGCGCGCTCGAAAAGGCGCAGCGGCTTGCCGCCGACATGCTGATCATCGACCTGGAGGATGCGGTCCCCGCCGATCGCAAGGCCGAGGCGCGCGAGGCGATGCGCGCGGCGGTCGCCGCGGGCTATCCGGGCAAGCGCATCGCGGTGCGGATCAACGGCAGCGGTAGCGAGCATCAGGCCGCCGACATCAACGCGGTCGCCGGACTGCCGATCGATGCCGTCGTGCTGCCCAAGGTCGATGCGATCGCCGACCTCGAACCCGCGCGCGGGCTGGGGCTGCCGCTGCTCGCGATGATCGAGACGCCGGCCGCGATTTACGCCGCGCGCGACATTGCCGCCGATCCGGCGGTGGCGGGACTGATCGCGGGGCTCAACGACCTGGCGCATGAGCTGAAATTGCCCGATGGCACCGACCGCGGCGCGATGAGCCATGCGATACAGGCGATCGTCCTCGCGGCGCGCGCGGGCGGAAAGCACGGCTTCGACGGAGTTTACAACGCGATCGACGATGCGCCGGGCTTTGCCGCCGAGGCCGCCGAGGGCCGGCGGCTGGGCTTCGACGGCAAGACGCTGATTCACCCGTCGCAGGTCGATCCGTGCAACACCGCCTTCGCGCCGTCGGCGCGCGAGATCGCCGAGGCCGAGGCGCTGGTCGCCGCGGCGACCGGCGGGGCGCAGCGGCACGAAGGGCGGATGATCGAGGATATGCATGTCGCAGCGGCGCGCGCGCTGCTCGAACGGGCGGGGCGATGACGGGTATCGGGCGTTAGCGGACATTCTTTCTTCGTCACGCCGGACTTGATCCGGAATCCGGCTTCTTCATCGTCGGCGAAATATATCTCACGCAAAGGCGCAAAGGTACAAAGAAGCATGGCTGCGACCCTTAGGTCGCCTTATCATCATCGCCGCATCAGGCCGCGGCATCGATGGGAAAAGCCGCTTCGCGGCCGGCACGGCCTCTTTGTGTCTTTGCGCCTTTGCGTGAGACAAAAATGACCCGACCTATCTCACTGCACCGGTGCAACGCCCGCAAGCGACCGATAGCGGACATCCCGTATCCGTCACCCCGGGCTTGACCCGGGGCCTGCCTTATCTTTGATCCGG
>NZ_LYVN01000170.1 GCF_001990265.1 Sphingopyxis sp. KK2 | reverse complement strand
GGCGAGGTGCCGGTCGCGGTGGCCGATGGTGACACGCCGACCGTTGCGAAGGCCGTGCGCAAGCCGCCGCCGCCCGCGCCGAAGCGGGGGCAGGGCGAGCTTTTCTGAGCCGGCCGGGCTGGCCGAGGGCGCGGAAGCTGCTATGGTTGGCGTAACGCACCCATCCTAATGGACATTCCATCATGTTGATCGCCAGCCGCAACCGCCTTGCCCGCCTCCACTATGGACCGAATGGCTTTCGCGTGCTCGAGCCCGGCGACCATGTGCTGTGCGCGGTGACCGGGGTGCCGGTCGGGCTCGACGAGCTGCGCTATTGGTCGGTGGCGCGGCAGGAGCCTTATGCAAGCGCGGCGATTTCGGTGCAGGCGGCGCTCGACCAGCGGGCATGAGGCACGCGAAGCGAGGCATGCGTTACGGCGCGGCGCTGCCGCTGCTGGTCGTCGCGGCGAGCTGCGTGCCGCCGGCGAGCGACGTTGCGGCCTCGCCGCCGCCTCCGCCGCGGGCCGAGCCGGTCAATCCGCCCCAGCCCGTGGTCGTCGGACCGATCGCGCCGCTGCGCCGCGATTTCACGCTGCGCGGGATCGCCGAGCAGGGCGGCGCGATGGTCGGGCAGGCGCCGAGCGGGACGGCGGCGCTGACGCTCGACGGCCGGCCGGTCGCGATGACCGCCGACGGCTGGTTCCTGATCGCCTTCGACCGCGATGCGGCGCCCGAGGCGCGGCTGGTCGCGACCGTTGCCGACGGGGCGCGGATCGAACGCGTGCTGGCGGTCGCGCTCGGCCAGTGGCGGATCGAGAATATCAACGCGCCCTATCGCGGCAGCGCGTCGAGCGACGCCGAATTCGAACGGCGGCGTCCGGCCGAGCTGGCGCAGATCGCCGCGGCGCGCGCGACCGATCATGCGTCGGACGGCTGGCGCCAGAGCTTCATCTGGCCGGTGACCGGGCGGCGGTCGGGCTTCTTCGGGTCGCAGCGCGTCTACCAAGGCAAGCCGGGCAGCTATCACAGCGGCGCCGACATCGCGGTTCCCGCGGGCACGCCCTTCGTCGCGCCCGCCGACGGGGTGGTCGTGCTGGCGGCGTCGTCCCCCTTCACGCTCGAGGGCAATCTGCTCATCGTCGACCATGGCATGGGGCTGAACAGCGCCTTTCTCCATTGCCAGCGGCTCGACGTGAAGGCCGGCGACCGTGTCGTCCAGGGGCAGCCGCTCGGCACCGTCGGGGCGACCGGACGCGCGACGGGTGCGCATATGCACTGGGGCATGAAATGGCGCGACGCGCGGCTCGATCCCGGCAAGCTCGCCGGGCCGATGGGGCGCTGAAGCCGCGACCGAATTCGTAACCGGCGTAACTTTATGTCGCGCGACATGCTGCGACGCATCATAGAATTTCGCGCAGTCTCCCACTTGTTGCAAATACGTCACAATGGCCGGTGAAACCGCCGGAAGGCGGGGAAATTCCCTTTACTCGACATGAATGAAGGATCATCCCGCACGCTATCGGGGCATCTGTGTGCTGGCGTTCTGCCTGCGCCATGGGGGTCCGGGTATCTTATCCATCAGTAGCAAGGGACTGCACTGTGAAGAAAACCCAATATTCCAAGCTGAAGCTGGGCGCCGCACCGCTGGTGCTGAGCGTTGCGCTCGTTTCGGCACCTGCGTTCGCGCAGGATGCAGCAGAAGAAGGTGCGACGACCGAATCCGAAATCGTCGTCACCGGTACGCTGATCCGCAACCCCAACCTCGAGCAGTCGACGCCGGTCAACGTGACCACGGCGGACACGATCGAGCTGAAGCAGTCGAACACCGCTGAAGAAGTTCTGCGCGAACTGCCGGGCGTCGTCGCCAACATCGGTTCGGCCGTCAACAACGGCAACGGCGGCGCTTCGTACGTCGACCTTCGCGGCCTCGGCTCGACCCGCAACATCGTCCTGTTGAACGGCAACCGCGTCGCTCCGTCGGACGTCAACGGCCGCGTCGACCTTAACAACATCCCGCTGGCCCTGATCGAGCGCGTCGACGCGCTGACCGGCGCCGCGGTGACCACCTATGGTGCCGACGCCATCACCGGCGTCGTGAACTTCGTGACCAAGCGCGACTTCGCCGGTTTCGAAATGACCGCTTCGGAGCAGATCACCGAGCAGGGCGACGGCAACGTCTTCCGCGTCGACGCCACCATCGGCGCGAACTTCGACGACGGCCGCGGTAACGCCGTGCTGAGCGTCGGTTACCAGCAGGCCGACCCCGTTTATCAGGGTGCGCGTCCCTTCTCGGACAACACACTCGACAGCTATTCGAACACCTTCCTGGGTTCGGGCACCTCGGTTCCGTCGCGCTTCTCGGGCACCCGTCCGCTGGCCGGCAACGCGCCGAACACCATCGCGCAATACACCCAGACCGGCACGACCGCCGACGGTACGCCGATCCTGGCGCTGACCCCGGGCGGCGCCGCCAACGGCGGTGTGCGTCAGGTCAATGCCGCCGGCCAAGCGGTTGGCACCTTCGCCACCTACAACTTCAACCCGTTCAACATTTTCCAGACGCCGTTCGAACGCTTCAACATCTATGGCCAGGCCAATTATGAAGTGTCGGATTCGGTCGAGGTCTATGCGCGCGGCATGTTCTCGAAGCAGACCGTTTCGACGATTATCGCTCCGTCGGGTTCGTTCGGCGGCACCGTCACGATCAACCTGAACAACCCGAACCTGCCGGCCGCGATCCGCAACCAATTCTGCGCGCTCAACACCGCGCCGGTCGTCAACGGTGTCAACGCCGCCGGCCAGGCCGTGTCGGGTCAGACGGCGTACACGCCGCTCTACACCCAGGCGCAGTGCGACGCGGCTGCTGTCGCCACCGGCCCGAGCGATCCGAACTACCGGACCGTCACGACCGCGCTGTCGCGTCGTACGCCGGAAGTCGGTCCGCGTATCAGCGACTATCAGACGACCTTCTTCGACTATCGCGTTGGCGCCCGTGGCGGCATCACCGACTCGATCGACTGGAACATCGAGGGCGCCTATGGCGAATCGGAAAATATCCAGACGATCAAGGGCTACACGCTGCAGTCGCGCTTCCGCGAAGCGGCGCTGTCGAACGATGGCGTCACCTGCCAGAGCGGCAACGCGGCTTGCGTTCCCGTCAACCTGTTCGGCCCCGAAGGCTCGATCACCCCGGCTGCCGCCTCGTACCTGTCGGCGAACAGCTCGACCACCAACCGGACCTCGCTGGCCCAGGCTCGTGCGATCATCTCGGGTGACCTCGGCTTCGCTTCGCCGGGGGCGGTCCAGCCGATCGGCTTCGCCGTCGGTGGCGAATATCGCAAGTACAAGGCGCAGCAGGCATCGGATCTTCTCGCCAAGACCCCGGGTGAACTCGGTGGCGCCGGCGGCGCAGCTCCGGACATCGACGGTCAGTATGACGTCTATGAAGCCTATGCCGAAATCGTCGCGCCGCTGATCGAGGACAAGCCGTTCTTCGAAAGCCTGACCCTCGAAGCCGGTATCCGTTATTCGGATTACAGCGTCGAAGGTGGCAGCGGTTATAACACCACCACCTGGAAAGCCGGCGGCAGCTGGGAGCCGGGTGCGGGCGTGAAGTTCCGCGGTAACTACAGCCGCGCGGTTCGCGCGCCGAACATCGGCGAACTGTTCACGCCGACCAGCGTCGGCCTGACCAACCTCGGCATCGACCCCTGCGCCGGTGCTGCTCCGGTTGGCAACGCCAACCTGCGCGCCGTCTGTATCGCTCAGGGTGCCCCCGTCGGCACGATCGGTTCGATCACCAACCCGACCGCGGCCCAGGCCAATATCACCACCGGTGGTAACCTGAACCTGCAGCCGGAAAAAGCCGACACCTGGACGCTCGGCGTCGTGTGGCAGCCCGATTTCCTGCCGCGCTTCAACCTGTCGCTTGATTACTACAACATCAAGATCGACGACGTTCTCGGCACCCCGCTGCCGGGCGACATCATCAGCGCCTGCTTCGACGGCCTTGATGCGTCGAGCGCGACCGATGCGGCCTGTACCTCGATCCGTCGTAACCCGATCACTGGCGGTCTCGACGGCGATCCGGCGACCACCCCGGGCCTGTTCGGTACGACGAACAACCAGGGTCGCCTGTTCACCGACGGCGTCGACCTGCTGATGAACTACAACGCCGATCTGGGCTTCGCGAGCCTCGACTGGTCGTTCGTCGGTAACTGGACGCACAGCTCGAAGTTCAAGGCGAATGCCGCCGATCCGACGAGCCTGAACCGCGAATGCGTCGGCTACTACAGCGTGAACTGCTCGTTCACGGGCTCGATCCAGCCCGAGTTCCAGTTCTCGAACCGCTTCACCTTCGGCTTCGACGCGGTCGACGTCTCGCTGCTGTGGCGCTGGCAGGATGGTGTTTCGTTCGAACCCGATCAGCTGCAGGCCGACATCGACGCGGCAGTGGCTGCCGGGACCGATCCGGTTACTGGCTGCCCCGATCCGACGGGTACCGATCCGAACGGCTGCGTCGTCGATCCGCAGTTCCGCAAGATCAAGGCAAAGCACTATTTCGACCTGACGACCCGTTTCAACGTCAGCGAGAATCTGGTGTTCACCGCGACCGTGCAGAACCTGCTCGACCAGAAGCCGCCGATCGTCGGCAACACGATCGGTTCGACCACCTACAACAGCGGCAACACCTTCCCGTCGACCTACGACGCGCTGGGCCGCCGTTACGCGGTGTCGGTGAAGCTGAAGTTCTAATTCTCTTCAGCCAAGCACAAGAATTGGGGGCGGACAGCAATGTCCGCCCCTTTTTCTATGTCCGCGATAATCATGAGAGAGCCGGCATGGCTGGCCGGCTGAATCAGCCGATACGAAGGGCTTGCCGAAGCGCCATCGGGATGCCGGCCTGGTCGGCGACGACGGTCGCCCAGCCGAGCACCTGTTCGATCTCTTCGCCGTAAGCGGCCTCGGCCGCCGCAAGGTCGCGCTGGCGCTCGCCGGGGGCAAAGGCGGCGCCCGATTTGCTGTTGCGGGCAAGCGCGGGATGCGCGGCGATGCGGTCCGGATCGGCCGCCAACCCGAAATGGCTTGCCGCGGCCAGAACCGTCGCCGCCGGTGCGCCGGTCAGCGTTTCGCTGTCGAGCGTCGCGATGCGGTCGGGCGCCCAGGTCGCGAGGTCGGCAAAGGCTTTTTGCTGGGCCAGCCAGCCTATCGCCGCGACCTGGAGGTCGGACTGACGAAAATAATCGCGCGGCTCGAAGCCGAGGTCGACATAGCCGTCGGCGAGATAGGATTCGAGCAGCTCGCGGCACCATAGCCGGCACCACATGCCCTTCCGCGCGACCGACAGCAGGAAGGCGCGGAGCGGCGCGTGGAGCAGGATCGCGCGCGCCTGTGGCCGCAGCATCAGCGCGCCGCGCGCCAGCGGATTGAAGATATTCGACGGTTTGACGATCACCGCCTCGTCCCGCCCGAAGGGGCGGTCGAGCATCGCCAGCGCGTCGTTCATCACCCGTCCGTGCGCCCGCGGGTCGGCGCCGCGCCGGCGCCAGCCGACCATGTCGTTGAGCAGCACGGGTTCGGAAAGTCCCGTTGCGATCCCCGGCTGATCGAGTGCCTGGACGAGCATCGTCGAGGCGCAATAGGCCGAATGGAAGAGGAAATGCAGCGGTGCCGGATTGCCTTCATTCGCTGCGATGCAGTCGCTGCGGCGCAGCACCACAGGGGCCGGTTCGGTGCCGAGGCAGGCGTCGGTCAGGAATGGGACCGCGGCGCGGTCGGCGCGGGCGACGCCGCGGAAATGAAAGGCGTCATGTCCGGGATCGTAACGGTGCGCGAGCCATGCGGCATCGCCGACGATGGCGGTCACGGAAGGCGCGGATGTCATCAATCGACCTTGCCGATTGCCTCTCCCGATGGCAAGCATGGGCATGACCAGCTCATCTCCGCCTGCGTCGGCCATCGAGGCCAATCGGCTGGGCATCGCGGCGCTTCAGGCGGGCGATCCCGCTGCCGCCGCGACCCATTTTTCCGCGGCCGTCGGGGCCGATCCGCATTCGGGCGCGCTGCAACGCAATCTCGCCTCGGCCTGGCGCGCGCTTGGCGACGAGGCGCGCGAACTGGCCGCGCTCGATGCCGCGCTGGCGGTTGACCGGCGCGACCTGATGGCGTGGGTCCGCAAGGCCGAACGGCATGAGGCGCGCGGCGAACTGGGTGCGGCGCTCGGTGCCTGGAGCGCGGCGACCGCGCTCGGCGGCCAGCTCGATCCGGTGCCGCCGCCGCTCGCACCGCTGCTCGCGCACGGGCAGGCCTTCATCGCCGGTGCGACCGACACGATGTTCGCGTCGGTGACCGATGCGCTGGCGCCGATGCGGGGCGACCTGTCCGAGGCCGAGATGCGCCGCGGCGATGCTTTTGTCGCGAGTGCGCTGGGCCGGCGCCGCATCTACCAGAACCAGTGCGCGGGGCTGTTTTATCCCTTTCTTCCCGCCGACGAATTTTTCGACCGCGGCCATTTCCCCTGGTTCGCCGAGGTCGAGGCGCACACCGACGCGATCCGGGGCGAGCTTGTCGCGCTGCTCGACGACCCCGGCGATGCGCTGCGTCCCTATGTGCGGATGGACGCCGGGACGCCCGAATCGATCTGGTCGTCGCTCGACAACCGGCTCGATTGGGGTGCCTGTTTCCTGTGGGAATATGGCGAGCCGAACCGGGCGGTGCTCGACCGTTGCCCGGTGACCGCCGCTGTGTTCGCCGCTGTGCCGGGCGCGCCGATCCCGGGCCGGTCGCCGAGCGCCTTTTTCTCCCTGCTCAAGCCGCGCACGCGGATACCGGCGCACACCGGGGTGACCAACACGCGCGCGATCGTCCACCTGCCGCTGATCGTGCCGCCGGGCTGCGGCTTTCGCGTCGGTGGCGAGACGCGGGCGTGGGAGGAGGGCAGGGCCTTCGCCTTCGACGACACGATCGAGCATGAGGCGTGGAACGACAGCGACGAGCTGCGCGCGGTGCTGATCTTCGACGTCTGGAACCCGCATCTGACCTCGCGCGAACGCGACCTGCTGACGCGTTATTTCGAGGCTGCCGACGCGACCGGTTTCGCGATTCCACGCTGACTCTGCGCGGGGTTCGGGCGGCCGAAATTCCGCTTGGCGAAGGGGCGGGTGCCGACCTATGATATCGGCTCGATGCCCTGGTTTTTACCGGCGGCGAGGAGGATATCCGATGCGTAAATTTGTGACCCTGTTTGCCGTCCTGATGGTTGCGGCCCCGGCTGTTCATGCCGAGGAAGATCGTGCGCCGCCGCCGAAGGCGCCGTCGGCGATGACGCCGACCGAGATCAAGGCGTATAACGAAGGGCTGGCGCAGACCCATCCCTATTATATCAAATGCCGCAAGACGCTCGAGATCGGGTCGCTCGT
>NZ_LYVN01000169.1 GCF_001990265.1 Sphingopyxis sp. KK2 | reverse complement strand
CTTCGGCCCCGCCGCGCCGGGGCGCATGGCGGCGCGCGCGCGTGCGGCGGCGGCGGTCGCCGACCCGTGCGCGCTGCCCGCGACCGGCGGCTATCGCAGCCTCGAGAACCATCTCTACCGGATCGAGATCCACAACGGCGGCGCTGCGGGCGGGCGCTGGAAATGGTCGCGCGACAATGGCATTCGCGAGGCGCGCTATGCCGAGATCGACAATGGCGCGCTGATCCTCGACAGCCTCGGCCCCGACGAACCCGGCGCGCTCAAGCGCGACGATTGGGTCGAGATCCTCGACGACGACCGGTTGCTCAGCGGCCAGCCGGGCTTTTTCGCGCGGCTCTCCGACATCAACGGCACCCGTGCCAGCCTTGGCGAACTGCGCCACCCCGACACGCTCGCCGCGCTCACTGACGGCGCGGACGCCCCCGACCTCAGCGGCCTCCCGACCAGCGGCCTTGTTCGGCGCTGGGAGGGCGGCCTGCCCGTCGATATCGTGCCGGGCGGCTGGGTAGCGGTCGAACAGGGTATCGAGGTATTTTTCGCCGCCGGGCGGCTTGCCACCGGCGACCATTGGCAGGTGCCCGCGCGTTCGCTCGCCGCAAAGATCGAATGGCCGACCGACGAAGCGACCGGCGCCGAGGCGCTCCTGCCGCCCCGGGGCATCGTGCATCATTATGCTGCGCTCGCGCTCGTCAACCGCGACGCCGGCGGTCTCTGGAGCGTCGGTAGCGATTGCCGCAACATCTTCCCGCCGCTCACCGCGCTGCGCAGCTTCCTCTATCTCGGCGGCGACGGGCAGGAGGCGATGCCGAACCCGCTCGCGCCCGCGACGCGAGTGCCGCTCGCCGCGCCGCTGCGCGTCGGCGTGATCCGCGGCAAGACGCCGCTGCCCGGCCTCAAGGTTCGCTTCGAAATCACCGGCGGCGACGGGCGGCTCGGCCCGGTCGCCGACAATCTCAAGAACCGCATCGTCATCACCGACGCCGACGGCGTTGCGGCGATAAACTGGTCGCTCGACACCGCGATGCAGAACCAGCGCGTCGTCGCGCGCCTGCTCGATGCGGCGGGCAATCCGACCCACCTGCCGATCCATTTCGACGCTAATCTAAGCACCGCGGCGGCGACCTCGTTCGACCCCGTCAACACCCCTGCGCTCGCGGGCGAGAATACGGTGCAAAAGGCGATCGAAAAGCTCGCGACGCTGACGCAGGTCGGTTGTTCGACCTATGTCGTTACCGAGGGCAGCGACTGGGTCGCGATCCTGAAATCGATCAAGGACGGCGAAGATGCCGCGATCTGCTTCCAGCGCGGCACCTATGAAACCGCCGAGCGTGTCGATCTCAAGGGCAAGGGCCATCTCACCATCCACGGCGCCGGCGATGGCACGCGCATCGTCGCGCGGCGTGCCGAATGCGCGCTCCATTTCGAAGCCTGCGCCAGCGTGACCTTGCGCGACCTCGATGTCGCGGCGCCCGACGGGTCGGGCGCGATCGGCAAGATCCAGTTCCGCCAGGGGGTGGTCACCGTGCTCGACACGCCCACGGTCGAGGTGTCGGGGGTATCGTTGCGCTGCGGCGGCGGCGCCGAGACCGAGCGCACCGGCCTTGCGATCCGCGGTTCGGACGAAAAGCCGCTTGATTCTGTGCAGATCACGCACAACCGGCTCGCGATCGGGCTGGCGCAGGACGGCATATTGGTCACCAACGCGGCCAATATCGTCATCGCCGACAACGAACTCGCGGTCGTCGCGGGCAAGGCGGGGCTGACCCCGGCACAGCAGCTCGAGAACGCCCGCTGGCGCAAGCAGATCGTCGCCATGCTCGTCGCCAAGCCGGTCGAAGCGGCGGTGAAGGGGGAGGGAAAACGCACCTTTCGCGCCGGGCGGATCGTCGCCGAATTCGAATCGCCGATGCCGCAGGCCGAATGGGAGAAACTCTACACCGCCGATCCGCCGCGCCCCGACGAGGTGCGGACGGTCGCGGGGGTGCAGGCCTATATCAAGCGGCTCAGCGACGTCGTCATCGCCGACCCGGTGAAGGCACCGACCTTCGACCGCGCGATCCGCACGCTTGGCACGCGCATCGGCGAAACGCGGCTCGGCGCGGTCGATAATGAGGTGAAGCGTTCGCTCGTCCTGATCGGCGAACCCGCCGCGCGCGCCGAGCGCGACCTCGGCGAAGCGGGCGAGGCCGGCAAGGTGACGATCCGCGCCGGATCGGTCGCGGTGAGTTTTGAATCGCCGATCAGCCAGGCCGACTGGAACAAGGCGGTCAAGCTGTGGCCGCCGCCGTCCGGGATCGACGATGTCCGCGAACTGGTCCGTTACCTGCAAAAGGTCGCCGCGCGCATCGCATCCGACGAGCGCGCGCGCGAAACGCTGCCCACCGCGATCGCCTGGTTCGGGCGCTTCACCAGCGACATGCCGAGCTATGCGCGGCAGGCGATCACCTGCGGCGGCACGACGCTGACCACCGTGACGATCCGCGGCAACAAGGTCTTCGGTTTCCTGCGCGGGGTGCATGTCGGCACCAGCCAGGCCGACCCGAAGATGATCCGCGCCGGCACCGTCGCGATCGCCGACAATCATCTGTCGCTGCGCAAGCCCGCCGAGGATGCCTATGTGCCGATGGGATTGTTCGTCGGTAACGTCGACACGCTGCGCATCCAGCGCAACACGCTCGACTGGGCCGGGCGCGGCAGCAAGAACCCGATCCAGCACGGCATCCGCGTCTGGGGCGATATCGGCGCCTATCTCAAGATTTCGGACAATCGCATTTCGGTCGGCCGGATCGGCATCGCGGTGCAGCCGGTTCTCGAATTTGAAAGCACCCGGAACTTGCTGTGGGTCGCCTCGGACAATCTGGTCGAGAATGTGCCGTCGAACAATGTGATCCGTGCGCCCGAATTTCTGTTACGGCGCGACAACAGGCCGTGATTTTGCGACGAAAACAGGCGAATTTCCTTGAAATTTTCGCGAGAATCGGCCATATTCTTCTTGGCCTTGATTGATAAATCGGCAGTGTGATTTGGTGCCGTTAAGGGTTCGAGTCCCTTTTGGGGTCATGGGGCGAGTCCACAGGGGCTCGCCCCTACTCTTTGGGGCTTCCTCGCTTATTCTTCAGCACTTTCGACCGAGGGAGCGAGCCCGCGCGATATCTTCGCCCAAGGGTTGAGGTCGGGTTCGCCGACCTTGGTCAGCCGGTTGCGGTCGCGATGGAGGAAAGGCTCGTTGCGCCCCTTCACGAGCAGCGTCGTGTCGGAGATATAGCTCCATGTCCCATCATCATGGAATTCCACCGAAATCTGATAGGATTCGGTTGTGAACGCCAGATCGAGGAACGTCGTCGAACAGATGCCATATTCGGTTTGTCCGCGTGTCGCCTTCAGCACCAGCTTCTTCGCACCGGGTTCGGCATGCCCCGCCGCGATCGCGATCTGCCCGCGCGGGATCGCCAGCGTCTGCAGGATCAGCCCGGTCGCGGGCTCGTACAGCCAGTAACCGACCTGGTCGTGAAAGCTGATATCCTCCTCGCGCGTGTTGACGTGGAGGTGATAGCGCAGGCCATAGAAAAGCTGCGGACCGTTCGCCTGCGGGTCGATCGGCTGCAATTCGATACGCTCGAAATATTGCCGCGTTTCAGGGCCATCGGCCTTGGGGTTGATATCGACCCCGCGCTGCCCCTCCCAGATGCCGGCGAGCCGCGCGAGCGGGCCGAGATTGGCGAGCGTCTCGGGATCGACATCCTCGGGTTCGGTAAAAATATCGTCCGGTAATTCCATAGCTTGGCCCCCAAAGCTATTATGAAAATTCAGATATCCTCGACCAGCCGAGCATAGAGCTGTGGGCGACGATCGCGGAAAAAGCCCATGCCCGCGCGATGCTTGGCGGCGCGGTCGAGGTCGATCGTGTCGACCAGCACGCCCCTCTCGCTCGCGCCAAATTCCTGCGTCAGGTCGCCCCATTCGTCGCTGATGAAGCTGTGGCCATAGAAGTTCGCGTCGCCCTCGGTCCCGATACGGTTCGCGGCGATCACGGGCATGCAATTCGATACCGCATGGCCCTGCATCGCGCGGCGCCACATGCGGCTCGTGTCGAGGTCGGCGTCATAGGGTTCGCTGCCGATCGCGGTCGGATAGAAAAGCAGTTCGGCGCCCATCAGCGCCATCGCGCGCGCGCATTCGGGATACCACTGGTCCCAGCACACGCCGACGCCGATCCGTGCGCCAAACACATCCCATACCTTGAACCCGGTGTTGCCTGGGCGGAAATAATATTTCTCTTCATATCCGGGCCCGTCGGGGATGTGCGACTTGCGGTACGTCCCCATGATGTCGCCATCGGGGCCGATCATCGCCAGCGTGTTGTAATAATGATGGCCGTCGCGTTCGAAAAAGCTCGTCGGGATCGCGACCTTCAGCTTCGTTGCGAGTGCCTGCATGGCGATGACGCTCGGATGCTCGGTCGTCGGCCTCGCGGTTGCGAACAGCACCTCGTCCTCGACCTGGCAGAAATAGGGGCCTTCGAACAATTCGGGGGGCAGGATGACCTGCGCACCCTTGGCGGCGGCCACCTCGACCAGCGCGGTGACCGCATCGATATTCGGCTCGACAGGGCCGGGCAGGGCGAGTTGCAGCGCGGCAACGGTGAGGGTGCGGGTCATTCGGGATTCCGTGATCGAGCTCAAATCGAGCCGAATATAGGCGGCTTCGCGCGCGATGCTAGGCCGGAAGCTGCTGGCTCGAGCAATGGAAGCTGCCGCCGCCCGCGAGGATGCCACTTGCCGGCACGCCGACCGCGCGGCGACCGGGGAAGAGGGCGGCCAGCGCCGCGACCGCCGCCGCGTCGTTCGCAACGCCATAGGTCGGCACGACGACAACGCTGTTGCCGATATAGAAATTCATATAGCTCGCCGCCGCGACCTCGCCGTCCAACTCGATCCGGCCGGGTGAGGGCAGGTCGACGATCTCGATCCCGCCGAACGTCGCCGCGCGCGCGCGCGCGTCGGCGTAGATATGCGCGTTGGGATCGTCGTCGCCCGCCGCGACCGGGATCGCCAGCCGCGCTTCGCCGACGAAACGCGCGAGATTGTCGACATGGCCGTCGGTATGGTCGCCCACCAGCCCGTTGCCGAGCCACAACAGCCGCTCGATCCCGAGCGACTGGTGCAGCCGTACCGCGATATCCTCGCGCGTCAGCGACGGGTTACGATTGATATTGAGCAGGCATTCCTCGGTGGTGACGCACAGGCCGGTACCGTCGACGTCGATGCCGCCGCCCTCGAGCACCCAGTCCTGATCGTCGACCGGAAAGCCCGTCGTCGCGGCAAGCGCGCCGCCGACCTCCTGGTCGCCGGGCATGATGAATTTCTCGCCCCACCAGTTGAAGCGGAAGTTTTGCGCGCGCCGTGCGGTCCCGGTGCCAGCGATGATCGGCCCGGTGTCGCGCAGCCAGATGTCGCCGAGCGGCTGGACGAGGATCGACACGCCCTGATCGACGAGCTTTGTGGCGATCTCGGCTTGGGCCTCATCGTTGACGACCAGCCGCACCTCCTCGCCGCGCCCGCCGTCATGGACCGCGTTGGCAAAGGCGGCGACGTCGCGCCGCGCCGCGTCGATCTGGCCCGACCATTCCTCCGCCATATGCGGAAAGCCGATCCAGACGGCATCGTGCGGCGCCCATTCGGCGGGCATGCGCAAAGTCATCGCGTAATAGTCCTTTGAATCGACGCCAGTGGCATCGGTCGTGTCATCCCAGAACGCAGCAATCCAGAACAGCCTGCGCCGTTCTGGATTGCCGGAACATGGTGCTCCCCGCAACCGCGGAGGAGCGGTTGTCGTCCTTACTTGCCGGCGCGCGACTTGTCGCGGGCGGCGCGGAATTCGTCGCCCTCGACCCAGTTCGGCCAAGCGTCGGTCATCGCGAGCATACGCCCCGCGGCGTAATAGAGGCGCAGGTCCGACATCATGCCGTCCCAGTTGGTGATCGCCTCATATTCGTCGCCCGGTGCATGATAACGGTTCTTTTCATAATCTTCCGACGCTTTCTTGCCGGCCTCGACACCGCCGACGATCAGGTCGTTGCCGCTGCCGAAGTTGAACATCGGGACGCCCAGCTTGGCAAAGCTGAAGTGATCCGACCGATAATAGAAGCCCTTTTCGGGGGTCGGCTCGGCCTTGATGACGCGGTCGCTCATCTTGGCGAGCTTTTCGACATAGGCGTCGAGTTCGGACTTGCCGCCACCGACGACGACGATATCCTTCGCCGGGCCGACCGCGTTGAGCGCGTCCATGTTCACCCCGCCGACGGTCTGCGCGAGCGGGAAGATCGGGTTCTCGGCATAATATTTCGATCCGAGCAGGCCCGATTCCTCGGCGGTGACCGCGAGGAAAACGATGCTGCGATCGGGCGCGCCGGCGGTCTTGAACGCCTGCGCCAGCGTCACCAGCCCGGCGATACCGCTCGCATTGTCGACCGCGCCGTTGCAGATGTCGTCGCCCGCGACGGGCGTGCAGCGGCCGAGGTGGTCCCAGTGGCCGGTGTAGAGCACATATTCATCGGGGCGCTTGGCCCCCGGCAGCACGCCGATGACGTTGCGCGACATCTTCTTGGCGATTTCGTTGTCGAACGAGAAATTGGCCTTCACCCCCGTCAGCGCGACGGATTTGAAGCCCTTGACCTTCGCGGCGTCGCGCAGCTTGTCGAAATCCTGCCCGGCGCTGGCGAACAGCTCCTTGGCCTTGGCGAGCTGGATCCAGCCGTTGGCGACGGTTTCCTTCGCGCCGCCATCCTTGCTTTCGGCGAGGTACTGCGTGCCGGTGTTGCTGCTTTCGACGACGTTCCAGCCATAGGCGGCGGGTTCGGTGTCGTGGACGATGAGGACCGCGGCGGCGCCTTGGCGCGCGGCTTCCTCATATTTATACGACCAGCGGCCGTAATAGGTCATCGCGCGGCCGTTGAATTCGCCCTTGGTTTCCTTGGTCTGCCAGTCGGGGTCGTTGACGAGGACGACGACGGTCTTGCCCTTCACATCGAGCCCGGCATAGTCGTTCCAGCCCTTTTCGGGGGCATTGATGCCATAACCGACGAAGACGACGTCGCTGTCCTTGATCGCGGTCTTGGGCTGCACGCGCCAGCTGAACGCGACATAGTCCTTGGCATATTGCGCGGTGACCGGGGTCTTGCCGCCGGTGAAGCTCAGCGGCGTGGCGTTCTTCGCGGTGATCTCGACCAGCGGCACATCCTGCGTCCATTGGCCGTTGTTGCCCGGCTGCAGGCCCGCTTCCTGATATTTCTTGATGATATAGGCGACGGTCTTTTCCTCGCCCGGCGTCCCCGGCGCGCGGCCCTCATAAGCGTCCGACGAGAGTTCTTTCGTCACTTCCTGCAGCGTCGCGAGCGACAGCTCGGGAATCTGGACGTCGGGAATGGCGGTGGCGGCGGTATCGGTGGCCGCCTTGTCTGACGCGTCGCCGCCGCCGCAAGCGGCAAGCGACAGAAGGGCCGCGAAGGCCGCGGCGGATCGGGGGGAACGCAGCATGGAAATGTCCTTGGAAAGTTTCGTTTGCGACGATCGGGCTTGTGC
>NZ_LYVN01000168.1 GCF_001990265.1 Sphingopyxis sp. KK2 | reverse complement strand
GTTGCAAGGTCAGGATCGCGCCCGCCGAGCTGCCGTAGATGGCGATCGCGCTCGCCGGGCGATGCGTCAGCGCATCGACATAGACCGCAAGCGCATCGTCGACGGCAGCGGGAAAGGGATGTTCGGGCGCCATGCGGTACATGACGGTGACCACGGGGATACCGGTGAGGCCCGCGATCGGGATCGTTTCGGTCAGCGAGCCCGAGTCGAGCATGAAGCCGCCGCCATGGACGTTGATCAGCAGCCGCGGGTCGGCGGGGTCGCTGTCGCGGCGCCGGACATGCTTGACCGGCACCCCGGCGATCTTGCCCTTCGCGACCTCGACGTCGAAGCGTTTGGCGCGGCCCTTGTTGAGCGGCTTCAAATGATTGGCCGCGGCGGCGCGAACCGCTGCGCGGGTGATCGGATTGCGCAGCAGCGTCGCGGTGACCTCGGGCGCCGAACCCTTGTTCAGCATCGGGTCCATGACCGCCCGCGCCTCGGCGCTGACGGTCATGGCAAAGGGCGGCTGCGGCGGCGACGCTGCGGCCATGGTTCAGCCCCCGAACCGGTAGCCGATCCGCACGCCGTACATCCGCGGCTCGGTATAGGTCAGGCCGACGGTGCCCGAGCTGCCCGCATATTGGTCGAGCACGCCAACCGGCTTCGCCTCGTTGGTGATATTGTTCGCGAACAGCGAGAGGTCGATCGGACGACCGCCGATGTCCTTCAAGCCGATCGTGGCGTTGAGCAGACCATAAGAGGGCAGGAAATTATAGAAGCTGCTGTTGGTCTGCGCGGTCGAAACCTTGCTCTGGCGGACATAGTTGACCGCCATGACCAGGTCGCCGGTGCCGCCCAACGACGTCTCGTACGAGCCGCCGACTGAGAATTTATGCTTGGGCGTATAGGGGAAGGGCGCGCCGTTCAGGATTGCCCCCGCGCTCGCATCGGCGACCTCGGTATAGCGTGCGTCGATGTAGGAATAGCTGCCGGTCAGCGTGAAACCCCGCACGGGTACGATCGCGACATTGAGTTCGACGCCCTCGATCTTGCCTTTCGCCGCGCTGCGCGTGACGTTGAGCAGCACCGGACCGCTGGGGGTCTGGACCGACTCGACCGTGGTGCGCTGGATGTCGTCATAGATGCCGCGATAGGCCGCGATATTGGCGCGGACATCGACGTCGCCGATCGAGAATTGCGACTTCAATCCGACCTCGATGTCCGACAGGCGCTCGGGCGGGAAGGTGCGGAATGCCGAACCCTCGGGCACGGGGCCGTTGGCGCCGCCCGATTTGTAAGCGTCGCGCGCGGTGACATAGACATGCACCCCCGGCGTCACGTCATAATCGAGCGTCGCGGTATAGCTCGGATAATCGCTGTCGACCGATCCCGTGATCGCGGGCGGGCCGCCGATCGTCTGCGACGAGAAGCTATGCTCCCAGGTGTAGCGCAGCCCGCCGGTGACGCTGAGCCCGGTGAGCGCGCCCGACAGCTTGCCGAGATCGACCGTCGCCTGTCCGAACACCGCCTCGCTGCGGTTGCGGTTGTCGAAATAGCCGAAGATCGGCGGGATCAGCGTGCCGATGGGGAAGAAGGTATATTCCTCGATGCCCGCCGGATTCTTCGTGGTCGCGCGATCCATGTAGCCGCCGATCGCGAAATCGACCGCATCGTCGAGCAGGGTACCCTGCAACTGCAGCTCTTCGGTGAAGACGTTCGGCGCCAGCGTATTGATATTGCGCGACGACTGGCCCGCGAGCGGAAAGGGCGTGGCGTCATAGTCATAGCCATAGCGGTTGCGGAACTGCGAATAGCTGATGATGTTGCGCAGCTTGATATTGTCGGTGATCTGGACCGACGCCTGGTTGATCACCTGCCAATATTCGACCTGCGAGAACTGGTCGAGGTCGTACGACACGCGGCGGGGGCCGCGCGCGTCCTGCTCGGCGACGATCGTCGCGGCGCCGGGATAGAAGGCGAGGACGGGGATGAAGCCGAACGGCGGCCCGAGGTTGGCGCCCGCCGCGGGGTTGAAGGCGTCGATGACGGTGCCGCCGCCATTATTGTCCGAATGGTAATAGCGCAGCATCGTATAGAGTTCGATGTCATCGGTCGGGCGCAGCGTCAGGCCGAAGCGGAAGCTTTCATAGGACAGATTGTCATAGTCCTTGCCCGCGAAATTCGGCCCGACATCCTTGGTATAACCGTCGCGACGGCCGACTTCGCCCGCGATGCGCAGCAGCACGCGGCCGGGGACGATCGGGGTGTTGAGCGCCCCCTCGATCCGGCGGTGGTCATAATTGCCGAGCTGGACGCGGACATAGCCTTCGAAATCGTCCTTCGGCTTGACGGGTTCAAACAGGATGTTGCCGCCCGTCGCGTTCTTGCCGAACAAGGTACCCTGCGGTCCGGCGAGGACCTGGACATTGGCAAGGTCGAAATAGGTGCCGACGCGGCCGTCGATGTTCACGCTGTTGGGAACTTCGGCGAAATAGTTGAGCACGCCCGGGGTCGATCCGAACGCGGGGCCCTGGCCGCGCAGTGCGAAGAAGGCGAACTCGCGGGGATAGCCGCCGTTGATCGTGAACAGCGACGGCGTGTTGTCGGCGAGCGAGGTGCGGTCGGTGATGCCCTTCTGCTCGATCGCCTCTTCGGTAAAGGCGGTCACCGCGATCGGCACGTCCTGCAGCCGTTCCTCGCGGCGGCGTGCGGTGACGACGATGTCGTTGAGGCCGGCGCCTTCGTCGGCGGTAGAGTCCTGCTGCGGGGCCGGTGCGGTCTCGTCCTGCGCATAAGCGGCGGCGGGCAGCAGGCTGGCGCTGCAGGCGAGCGCGGCGAGAAAGGCGGAACGCATCGAAATCATCACTTCCCTCCCAAAGGATAGCCGGATTCGTCCGGTCGATTTGGCAAATGATCGAAAATGATATCGATGTCAATAGACCTTGCGTCCTAGAGCGGAGAGGCTATCAAGGGAGCAAGCAAGTCACTGCTATCGATAACAGAATGAGGATGCCATGAGCGACATTCCGTCCTTCGGCCCGTGGGTCAGCGACGAGGCGAAGGCACGTTTCGCCGCCTTCCTGACCGAATCGGCGACCCCCGCGGACCTCGCCGACGCCCGCCCCTTCTTCGCCGCCTATAACCAGCGGCTGCTCGACAAGGCGCTGGCGGCCTACGATGTCGATATCGCCGAGCGCGAGATCGCGGGGGTGAAAGTCCATGAGGTGACCCCGGCGGGCGGCGCCCCCGACGCGCCGGTTCTGCTCTGCCTCCACGGCGGCGCCTTCCTATGGGGCGAGGGGCCGGGCGCGCTGCTCGAGGCGGTGCCGGTCGCGGCGGTCGCGGGGATGCGCGTGCTTGCGGTCGATTATCGGCTCGCGCCCGAGCATGTCTATCCGGCGGCGGTCGATGACGTCGTGGCGGTCTATCGCGCGGTGACGCAGGACGTCGATCCGGCCAAGGTCGGCATTTACGGCTGTTCGGCGGGGGCGGTGCTGACGACGCAGGCAGTCGCGCGGCTGCGCCACGACGGGCTGCCGATACCTGGCGCCATCGGTATCTTCCACGGCGCACCGGTGCCCTTCGCGGGCGACGCCGCGCTGGCTCAGCCCTTGTTCGACCCGCGCGCCGGGCTGGGCGCGTCGCCGAAGATCGAGGAACTGCCTTATTTCTCGGGCGCCGATCTCGCCGACCCGCTGGTGCTGGCGGCCGATCATCCCGATGTGCTGGCGCAGTTCCCGCCGAGCCTGCTCGTCACGGCGACGCGCGATTTTGCGGCGAGCGCGGTATCGGTCATGCACCGCCGCCTGCTCGCGGCGGGTGTCGATGCGCGCTTCGTCCTGTTCGACGGGCTGTGGCACGCGCATCATATGGACGTCGGTCTGCCCGAATCGGTCGAGACCTATGGCCTGATCGCCGACTTCTTCCGCCGGACGCTCGGCTAGCGGCTCGTTTCGCGCGCGACGAGTTCGACGGGCAGCGCCTGTGCCGTCGCGCTCTGATTGCCCTCTACCAGCGCGATCGCGGCGGCGCCGAGCGCGCGGCCCGCGGCGGCGCCGTCCTGGCGGATCGAACTGATCGACGGGCGGTGGACGCTGGCGATCGGCGCATCGTCGAAGCCGACGATCGACACTTCGTCGGGCACCGCGATGCCGCGCGCCAGCAGCGCGTCGCAGGCGCCCGCCGCGATGAAGTCGCTCGCGGCAAAAATCGCATCGAACCCCGTACCGTCGTCGATCGCCTGCCGCACCACCTCCGCCGCGCCCTCGGGGGTGAAGGGGCAGGGCAGCGCGCCGACCAGCCGCGCCTCGCTGGCGGCGAGAGCTTCGCGAAACCCCTCGAGCCGCGCGGCGATTTCGGGATGCTGCATGTCGCCGAGGAACAGCAGCCGCGCCGCGCCGCGCGCGACGAGATGCTCGGCGGCGAGCTTGCCGCCCATGCGATTGTCGCTGCCGACGACCTTGATGCTGACCCCCGGCACCGGCTCGCCCCAGGCGACGATCGGCAGGTTCATCGCCGCGACCTCGGTCACGCGCTGCGCGCCTTCGCCCTGGCCGAGCATCACCGCGCCGTCGGCGCCGACCGCGTTCGACGACAGGAAATGTTCGTTGGTGGTCAGCAGCATCGAATAGCCTGCGGGGGTCAGCGCATCGAGCAACCCGCCGATGATCGCGAGGATCAGCGGGTCGGTGTGTGACTGGTGATCCGAATCGCGATGGTCGATGACGACGGCGATCGTCCGCGTTTCGCGCGTGCGCAGGCTGCGCGCCGCGACGTTCATGCGGTATCCGACCTTTTTCGCGACCTCGGCGATGCGTTCGCGCACCTCGGGGCGGACGAGGTCGCTGCCGCGCAGCGCGCGAGACACGGTGATCTTCGAGACGCCGGCCAGCGCCGCGACCATCTCCATGGTCGGCCGTTCGCCATTGCCCAACCTGCTCATCGCCGTCCGTTCCCCCGAAATTCCAATGCTATCTATCGGCGAAGTAGCGGCGGACCAAGCCTCCGATCAAATTATTGGCGGCGGCGACCGCCGGGATGGTGATCGGCAGGAACTGGAAACCGTGCGGCAGGCCGGGCAGCCGCTGCGCCAGCGTCTCGACCCCGGCGCGGATGAGCGCCGCGGCGTAAAATTCGCCGTCGTCGCGCAGCGGATCTTCGGCGGCGGTGAGGACGATCGCGCGTGCGAGCCCGGCGTGGCTTTCGGCGCGCAGCGGCGAGGCAAGCGGGTCGCTTTCGGGCGTGTCGCCGAGATAATAGGTGCGGCACGCATCGAGATAAGATTTCGACAGCCCCGGCGCGGCGACTTCGGTGAAGGAAGGCAAGGAAAAGCTGAGGTCGGTCGCGGGGTGGATCAGCAGTTGGAACAGCGGCTGCGGCTTGCCCTCGTCGCGCAGACGCAAGGTCGCCGCGGCGGTGAGGTTGCCGCCCGCGCTTTCACCGCCGAGCGCGATCCGCGCGGGATCGCAGCCCAATGCCGCCGCCGACCGGCGCGCCCAGTCGAAAGCGGTCATCGCATCGTCGAGCCCGGCGGGAAATTTATGTTCGGGCGCGAGGCGATAGCCGACCCCGAGCACCGCGCAGCCGCTCGCCGCCGCGAGGTGGCGCGTCATCGGGTCGTGCGTGTCGAGGTCGCCGAACATCCAGCCGCCGCCGTGGAGGAAGACGAGCAAGGGCAAGGGCGCGTCCGACGCCGGGCGATAGAGGCGCACCGGCACCCCGTCGGCGTCGAGATTTTCGACATGGTCGATCTCGGTCCCCGGCATCGCCGCCGCCATCATCGCCATATTGGCGCGCATCATCGGAATCAGTTCGGGGGTGAGTGGCGGCATCTCCTGCGGCGGACCGACAAGCGCAGCGATATCGGCATCAAGCATCATCTTCTCCCTTGATGACATCGATACCATTTCAGATCGACAATGTCCAATGGTCAGATCGGCGATGCGGCCGCCGGTGTGGTGGCGAGATGCGCGGCGATCGCCGCGAGCTCCGCCTCGGACGTCGGCTGCAGGACGCCCGCGGCGACCAACGTCGCCACCGCGTCGGGGTCGAGGCCGAGCCATGCGCTGACGATCGCGGCGGTCTGCTCGCCGATCAGCGGGGCCGGATCATCGGGGGGCGCGGCGAGGTGGCGATAATGCGCCGCGCCGCGTTCCGACACCACGGGCTCGGCGAGATGCGGGTGCCGGTCGGTGCGATAGCTTTGGCGTTCGACGCAATAAGCGAAGCCGGGCAGGTCGGCGACGCGCAACATCGGGGCGGCCGCGACGTCGATCGCCTGCAACGCGCGCGCCGCGTCGAGCGCGGGCCGGGCACCGACCCATGCAGCAATCGAGGCGCCGTCGAGCAACGCGTCGAGCCGCGGCGACGGATCGCCCGGCAAGGTGAGCGCGCACCATTCGTCCTCGCCCGACGCGCGCACGACCATCGAACGCGGCGCGGCCTGCGGCGCATCGCCGGGCACGAGCAGGTCGGCGAACTGCCCCAGCATCACCTCGGCCTGCGATACGCTCGCCGTCCCGCCGCGCCCCGTCCGCAACCGGCGGATCAGCAGCGCGACCGCGCCGAGCGCGCTGATGCGTCCGGCGACATGGTCGGGATAGACGGTGACCGCATCGCTATAGCTGTCGGGGTCGTCGGGGTACCGCCACATTTCGCTGAGTCCCGTCGCGGCGCGGACGAGCGGGCCATAGCCGAGCCGCTTCGCCCAGGGGCCGGTCGGACCGAACGCCGAACTGTCGGCCATGACGAGGCGCGGGTTGGCGGCGGCGAGCACCGCGGCGCCGAGGCCGAGCGATTCCATCGTCCCCGGCTTGAAGTTCGAGAGCAGCACATCGGCGTGCCGCACCAGGTCGAGGAACAGCGCGCGCCCCGCCTCCTGCCGCAGGTCGAGCCCGAGGCTGCGCTTGTTGCGATGCCCCGCCGCAAAGCTCGCCGACAGGCCATAGGGAAGGTAGGATTGCCGCGACCCGTCGGGAAAGGTCGCGCTTTCGACCTTGATCACATCGGCGCCGCCGTCGGCGAACATGCGCCCCGCTTCGGCGCCGACGACGATGACGCCAAGGTCGAGGACTTTCAGCCCCTCGAACGGGCGGTCGAGGACTTCGGCGCCGGCACTGGCGCCGCGCGGGGTGCCTGCCGCTTCGCCGTCGGGGCCCATGCGCGCGCCGTCGATCGTCAGCACCCCGTTGGGCAGCACGACGCGCCGGTCGTCGCCGAGCGTCACCTCGGTCAAGGCATCGCGCGCCGTGACCTGCTCGCTCGCGGCAAATTCGGCGAAGCGCAGCAAGCCCGCAATCGGCACGCCATGCGCCTGGCCTTTGGCTTCGAGCTCGGCGCGGCGGCGCGGCGCGAAGAAGGCCGCGAGCGCGTCTTGCAATTCCCCCGATTGCTGCCGCGTGCTGATCCTGGTGAATTCGGGTCCGGCAAAGGCGGCGGGTTCGCCCATCCAGCGGAACATGCCCTGCCATTGGCGCGGGGCGAGCAGGCAGATGCGGACCTGTCCGTCGGCGCAGGGGAAGATCGGATATTGCGTGCCCTTTGCCGGCCGGTCGCGCGACAGCAGGTGGATCGGCCGCCCCATCGCGGCGCTGCCGTTGATCCCGTAACCGGGATCGAGCGCCTGCATCGCGCCGTCGAGCGCCGAAAAATCGATCCGATCGCCGCGGCCCGAGCGCAGCGCCTTGAAACAGGCGGCGAGCACGACATAAGCGCCCTGCGCCGCGGCG
>NZ_LYVN01000167.1 GCF_001990265.1 Sphingopyxis sp. KK2 | reverse complement strand
CGTTCGGCGCGGCGCGAAATGGCGCGCGCGAGGTGAAGCCGCGCCGCCGCCTCGGTCCCGCCGGGCAGGATGAAGCTTTTGAGCGGCTCGAGCCCCTCGTTCATCGCATCGATCTCGTCCTCGAGCCGCGCGATTTGCGTGGGCACGATGCGCAGCGCCATTTCGTGCGGGCCGAAGCCGAACTGGATGTCGGCGGGGGTGGCGAGGTCGGCGCCGAGGTCGAACAGTTCGTTCTGGATGCGCGACAGCATCGCGGCTTCGTCGCTGCCGGCGTCGAGCGCCGCGACCGCGACGCCGATCGCGCTGTTCGCTTCGTCGACGTCGCCGATCGCCGCCATCAGCGCGTCGGACTTGGCGACGCGCGATCCGTCGACGAGCCCGGTGGTGCCGTCGTCGCCGGTGCGCGTGTAGATCTTGTTGAGCTTGACCATCTATCGTGCCTGCGCCGGGCGGGGCTTGGTCGTCAGGACCCACCGCCCGCGGCGAACAGGCCGACGAGCACGAGCAGGATGATCGTGATCGCCTGCCATTTGACGCGTGCCATCATCATCTTGTTCTGCATCACCTGATTTTCGTGCGCCGTCCCGTCCATCGCGGCGCGGTGCCCCTGCGAGAAATAGAAGAGCCCGCGTGCAAGCGAGAAGAGGACGAAACCGGCAGCGATGACGACGCCGAGGATGAGCAGGATGGACATGCGCCCTATCTAGGGCATTTGCAGCGAATATCCAGTGGGAAGCCGGCCCATGAGCAGATCGGCGGCGAGCGTGCGGCCGTCGACCCCGGCGGCACGCAGCGAAGCGAGCGACGCGGCCGCGTCGCGCTTCGCCAGCCTTTTTCCGTCGGCGCCGCAGACGAGCGCATGGTGGCGATAGAGCGGGGTCGGCAGGTCGAGCAACGCCTGGAGCAGCCGGTGGACGTCGGTCGAGGCGATCAGGTCGGAGCCGCGGATGATGTGCGTGATCCCCATCATCGCATCGTCGAGCGTGCTGGCGAGATGGTAGCTGGCGGGGGCGTCCTTGCGCGCGAGCACGACGTCGCCGTGGGCGAGCGGGTTGGCGCGACGAAGCCCCTGCTCCTCCTCTTCCCACTGCAATTCGCCCGCGCGGTCACTCGCCTTTGCCATGTCGAGGCGCCAGCAATGCGGCTCGGTGGCGAGCCGCCGTTCGCGCTCGGGCGCGCCGAGATGGCGGCAGGTGCCGGGGTAGATCGCTCCAGATGGCCCGTGCGGCGCGGCGAGGCTCGCGGCGATATCGGCGCGGGTGCAGAAACAGGGATAGACGAGGTCGCGGCGGCGCAGGTCGTCGAGCGCCGCCTGGTAGGCGCCGAGGCGCGCCGACTGGCGCACGGGTTCGCCGGCCCAGTCGATGCCGAGCCAGCCGAGGTCGGCAAGCGAGGCGGCGACATAGGCCTCGCGCGAGCGGCTGCCGTCGATGTCGTCGATACGGATATGGAAGGCGCCGCCCGCGCGCTGCGCCGCATCATGAGCGAGCAGCGCGCTATAGGCGTGACCGAGGTGGAGTTCGCCGGTCGGGCTGGGGGCAAAACGGGTGCGCATGGTTTAGATCATATTTTCCACATGCTGTGGGACTCTCGGGGAAATCTTTCCATATGTTGCGGCAGATGCCCCCTTGACGTCAGATTCCGATGCGTCATGTAATGACCCTGTCACTTGGGGAAGGCAGTGGCGCGCCAACCCGAGAAGCAAAGGGGGCAGCGTTACCAAGCCATGTTCCATCCCGATCTTGCCCGGCATCCCGACAGTTGCCCCGCGCTTGTTTTGAACGCCGACTATACGCCGCTCAGCTATTACCCGCTCAGCCTGTGGCCTTGGCAGACCGCGGTCAAGGCGGTGTTCCTCGACCGCGTGACGATCGTCGAAAATTACGAACGCGAAATCCATTCGCCGACGCGCACGATGCCGATCCCGAGCGTGATCGCGCTGCGCCAATATGTGAAGCCGTCGCAATATCCGGCCTTCACGCGCTTCAACCTGTTCCTGCGCGACCGATTTTCGTGCCAATATTGCGGGTCGGGCAAGGACCTGACCTTCGACCATGTCGTGCCGCGCCGGCTGGGCGGACGCACGACGTGGGAGAATGTCACCACCGCCTGCGCACCGTGCAACCTCAAGAAGGGCGGGCGAACCCCGCAGCAGGCACATATGCCGATCCACCGCCAGCCGTGGCGCCCGACCTCGTGGCAGTTGCAGGACAATGGCCGCTGCTTCCCGCCGGGCTATCTGCACACGAGTTGGATCGACTGGCTGTACTGGGACGTCGAGCTGGAGGGGTGACGCAGCGACGCGGCCGGGACAGCACAGGTTCAGGCGCCGCGGCCTAGCAGGTCGTCCGCCACGCAAAAGGAGAACCCCATGGCCCGCTTCGCCCGCACGCTGATCCTCGGCCTTGCCGCCGCACCGCTGCTCGCCGGCTGCGCGACGATGATGCCGGGCGAAAAGCCGGTTACGGTGAGCGGCACGATCACCTATCGCGAGCGCATCGCGCTGCCGCCGACGGCGCAGGTCGAGGTGCAGCTCGCCGACGTCAGCCTGGCAGACGCCCCGTCGCGCACGATCGCGCAGCAGAGCTTCACCGCCGACGGACGGCAGGTGCCCTTCGCTTTCTCGCTGACCGTCGACGAACGCCGGCTCGACCCGCGCGGCAGCTATGCGGTGTCGGCGCGGATCACCGACGCATCGGGCAGACTGATGTTCATCACCGACACGCGGAACAGCGTGCGCTTCGACGGTCGGCCGGCAATCGACATGGGCACGCTGGTGATGGTCAAGACGCGCTGACGTCACCCCCCAACAAATGCTGGATCGCCGCCGCCGCCAGCGATAGCGAGGCCGGAGGGGTGCGGGCGCACGGGGCGTGTGCCTGGCCCGCAACGGGGGGAATATCATGGCCTATGAAGGCGGTTCGGGTAACACGTTCAAGAATCTCTGGTCGCCCGACCTGACGACGCGCGCGGGGGCGCTCAATGCCGCGCAGACCGCGTCGCTCGCGCTGTATATCGTCGGTTTCGGTCGGCTGTTCCTGCTGTGGCTGACGGTCGGGTTCGACAATCTGGTCGCGCTGATCGGGCAGGCGAATCCGATATTGCTGATCGCGGTCGCCGAGATCGCGCTGATGCTGATCGCCGCGACGATGCTGCGGTCGGGGCGCGGCGCGATCCTCGCGGTGATTGCCGCCGCGCTCTATGCGATCGGCATGCTGGTGAGCGGCACGATCTTCAGCTGGATCGTCGGCATCATCATGTTCGCGGCGATGGTCGGCGGGGTTCGCGGCGCCTGGGCGCTGAGCCGGGGTCGTGGTTTCAGCGACGACGTCATCGACACCTTCGCCTGAACCGCGCCCACGCATGGCATAGCTATGCGCGTCCATCGCTTGCTTGACCCTGCACCTTCGCAGGTGCAGCAAGTGCGCATGGGGCCTCCGATCCAGATCTCGCAAAATCCCGACATCCGCTATCTTGGGCGGATATTGGGCGACGTCATCCGCGCCTATGGCGGCGACAAGCTGTACCGCCAGACCGAATATATACGCTCGGTCAGCGTCGACCGGCATCGCGGCATCGCGGGCGCCGAGGCGAGCGATGCGGGGCTCGATGCGCTGAGCCTCGACGACACCATCGCCTTCGTGCGCGGCTTCATGCTCTTCTCGATGCTCGCGAACCTCGCCGAGGACCGGCAGGGTATCGCTGCCGAGCCCGAGGCGACGGTCGCCGCGGCACTGGCGCGGCTGAAGACCGACGGGATCGACGCCGATGCGGTGGCGCAGCTGATGAGCGCCGCGCTGGTCGCGCCGGTACTCACCGCGCATCCGACCGAGGTGCGGCGCAAGTCGATGCTCGACCACAAGAACCGCATCGCCGAGCTGATGCTGCTGCGCGACGCAGGCGCCGAGGAGACCCCCGAGGGCGACATCGTCGAGGATGCGATCCGCCGGCAGATCGTGCTGCTGTGGCAGACGCGCCCGCTGCGCATGGAAAAACTGTTCGTCGCCGACGAGATCGACAATGCGCTGACCTATCTGCGCGACGTCTTCCTGCCGGTGGTGCCCAAGCTTTATGCGCGCTGGGAAAAGGAGCTGGGGCAGCGCCCCGCAAGCTTCCTGCGCGTCGGCAGCTGGATCGGCGGGGACCGCGACGGCAATCCCTTCGTCACCGCCGAGACACTCGCCATGGCGACCGGCCGTAATGCCGCGGCGGTGCTCGGCCATTATAGCGACGCCGTCCATGCGCTCGGCGCCGAACTGTCAGTGTCGGCGGGGCTGGCTCCCGTGCCCGCAGCGGTCGAGGCGCTGGCCGAGGCGAGCGGCGACACCGCGCCGAGCCGCCGCGACGAACCCTATCGCCGCGCCTTGTCGGGCATCTATGCCCGGCTGACCGCGACTTTTGCCGCGATCACCGGCAAGGCGCCGCCGCGCCCCTCGGCGCTGAAGGGCGAACCCTATGCGGCGCCCGAGGATTTCCGCCGCGACCTCGTCACCTTGGCCGACGGGCTGGCGGCGAGCGGCGAGGGCCAGCTCGGCGGGGTCGGCGCGCTCGGACGGCTGATCCGCGCGGTCGAGGTGTTCGGTTTCCACCTTGCGACGCTCGACATGCGCCAGAACAGCGCGGTCCACGAACGCGTACTCGCCGAAGTGCTGCGCGTCGCGGGGGTGTGCGACGATTATGCGGCGCTGGACGAAGAGGCACGCATCGCACTGCTGACCGCCGAGCTCGCGAGCGACCGGCCGCTCGCCGCATCGTGGCACGAATGGAGCGAGGAGACCGCGGGCGAGCTCGCGATCGTGCGCGCCGCCGCCGACGTCCGCGCGCGACTGGGCCCCGATGCGATCTGCCAGTGGATCATCTCGATGGCGCAGACGCTGTCCGACCTGCTCGAGGTCCATGTGCTGGCGCGCGAGGCGGGGCTGTGGCGGAGCGGCGAAGCGGCGGGCCAGTCGAACCTGATGGTCGTCCCTTTGTTCGAGACGATCGCCGACCTCGACAAGGCGCCCGCGATCATGGCGCGCTATTTCGCGATGCCCGCGATCGGGCCGCAAGTGGCCCGGCGCGGGCATCAGGAAGTGATGATCGGCTATTCGGATTCGAACAAGGACGGCGGGTACCTCACCTCGACCTGGGGGCTGCACCAGGCGTCGCAGGCGCTGACCCCGGTGTTCGCGGCGGCGGGTCCGTCGATGCAATTGTTCCACGGCCGCGGCGGCGCGGTCGGGCGCGGCGGCGGCAGCGCCTTTGCCGCGATCCGCGCCCAGCCCGCGGGCACGGTGCAGGGCCGCATCCGCATCACCGAACAGGGCGAGGTGATCGGCGCCAAATATGGCACGGCGGACAGCGCGGCGACCAACCTCGAATCGATGGTGTCGGCGAGCCTGCTCGCGAGTCTCGAACCCGAGGCGCTGGGCGCAGCCGACTGCGTGCGCTTCACCGCCGCGATGGACGCGCTGTCGGACAGCGCCTTTGCCGCCTATCGCGGACTCGTCTACGACACGCCGACCTTCAAGGATTTCTTCCGCGCGATGACGCCGATCGCCGAGATCGCGACGCTGAAGATCGGGTCGCGGCCGTCGAGCCGCACCAAATCGACCGCGATCGAGGATTTGCGCGCGATCCCATGGGTGTTCAGCTGGGCGCAGGCGCGCGCGATGCTGCCCGGCTGGTACGGGACGGGGGAGGCCTTTGCGGGCTTCGCCGATAAGGCTCTCTTGGCAGACATGGCGGCGAGCTGGCCCTTTTTCGCGGCGCTGCTCGGCAATATGGAAATGGTGCTCGCGAAGTCGGACATGGGGATCGCGGCGCGCTATGCGGGGCTCGCGGCGCATGTCGACGGGCATGACGCCATCTTCCGCCGTATCCGCGACGGGTGGAACCGCGCACATGACGGGCTGCTCACCATCACCGGCCAGACGCGGCTGCTCGAAAAGAACCCCGCGCTTGAGGCGTCGATCCGGCTTCGCCTGCCCTATATCGAACCGCTCAACCTGCTCCAGATCGAGTTGATGAAGCGCCACCGCGCGGGCGAGACCGACCCGCGCATTGCCGAAGGCATCCAGCTGACGATCAACGCGAGCGCGACGGCGCTGCGGAACAGCGGGTAGGCCTAAAACACTTCGTCATTGCGAGCGAAGCGAAGCAATCCAGAGCGGTCTGCGCCTGCTCTGGATTGCCGCGTCGCTTCGCTCCTCGCAATGACGAAGGAGAGGTTCAGCTCTTGGTGATCAGCACTTCGCCCTTGCTGGTCGCGCCGTCCGGCCCGAACTTGATCGTGAAATCATTGCCGTCCTTGTCCTTGCCCGCGAGCGTGTCGCCGGTGCGGCTGACCTGGACCGATTTCTTGGCGAATTCGCCGGCCATCCAGTCGGCCGCCTTGGCGGGCGCGGCGGGGGAGGTGAAACCGAGTTTGACCACCGCCGTTTTGGCGCCGCCCTTGTCGTTCGCGTCGACATTGACATTGGTCACCTGGCTGCCCGGATAGAGCTTTACCCCATCGATGTCGAAATCGCCGGTGACGTCGAAATCGACGAAGTCGGGGACATTGATGTCGATATCGACCCCGTCGCCGCCGATCTTGACCTTGCCGCCGCCGTCCTTGCTCGACGTGATCTGGACGCCGCCATGCTCATCGCCGGCGTTGATCGAGATTTCGGGGCCGGTCTTTTTCTCTTCCTCCTGCCCGCAGGCGGCAAGGATGAGCATCGGGGGGATCAGATAAGCGAAGCGCATGGGCTTTCTCCTTGGTGCATTAGTTAGATAATACACCTTGGGAAGGGCCGAGTCAAATTTCCTGTCTCTCGTCACCTCGGACTTGCTCCGGGGCCTGCCTTTTCTGACGAAGAAAGGCGGGTGCCGGGTCAAGCCCGGCATGACGAACGGTTTACGCGTCGATGCTGGTCTTCAGATCCCCGTGGACGAGCCCACCGTCGACCGCGATCGTGTCGCCGACGACATAGTCGCCCGCTTTCGACGCGAGGAAGATTGCGGCGCCAGCCATATCCTCGGGCACGCCGATGCGCTTCACCGGGATGCTCTTCGCCACCGCGTCGCCATGGTCGCGCGCCGCCTTGTTCATGTCCGACTGGAAGGCGCCGGGCGCGATCGCGGTGACGATGATATTGTCGGTGACGAGCCGCGCCGCGAGGCGCTTGGTGAGGTACAGGATCGCCGCCTTCGACGCGTGGTAGCTGTAGGTTTCCCACGGGTTCAAACGCAGGCCGTCGATCGAGCCGATGTTGATGATCTTCGCCGGACGCTCAGGCGTACCCGCCGCCTTCAGCAGCCCGTGCAGCGCCTGCGTCAGAAAGAAGGGCGATTTGACGTTGATGTCCATCACCTTGTCCCAGCCCGCCTCGGGGAAACCTTCAAAGGGTTCGCCCCAAGCCGCGCCGGCGTTGTTGACGAGGATGTCGAGGCGTTCCTCGCGCGCCTCAAGCTCCTTGGCGAGCGCGCGGCAGCCCTCGACCGTCGCGAGATCGACCGGCAGGCCGATGACCTTGCCCGGGTAGCGCGTCTCGAAATCGGCGACGGCTTCTTCGATCTGCGCACTCTTGCGCGCCGAGATATAAACGCGCGCCGCGCCGGCGGCGAGATAACCCTCGACGATCATCTTGCCGATGCCGCGCGAACCGCCGGTGACGAGCGCGATGCGGCCGTCGAGGCCGAACATGTCCTGAAGGTTCATAACGTCGTCCTTTCGACTCCCTCCTCTTCAGGGGAGGGTG
>NZ_LYVN01000166.1 GCF_001990265.1 Sphingopyxis sp. KK2 | reverse complement strand
GGGAAGGGTGAGGGCGACCAGCCTATCGAGAGCCTTCATTAGTGACGGAAATGCCGCATGCCGGTGAACACCATCGCGAGGCCCGCTTCGTTGGCGGCGGCGATCACCTCGTCGTCGCGGATCGAGCCGCCGGGCTGGATGACGCAGGTCGCGCCTGCCTCGACCGCGGCGAGCAGGCCGTCGGCGAAGGGGAAGAAGGCGTCGCTGGCGACCGCGCTGCCGACGGTGCGGGGGCTTGCCCAGCCGTGGCTCTCGGCGGCTTCGCGTGCCTTGACGGCGGCGATGCGCGCGCTGTCGCGGCGGTTCATCTGGCCGGCGCCGATGCCCGCGGTCGAGCCGCCCTTGGCATAGACGATCGCGTTCGACTTCACATGCTTGGCGATCGTCCAGGCGAACAGCGCGTCGGCGAGTTCTTCCTCCGTCGGGGCGCGGTCGGTGACGACCTTGAGGTCGGCGCGGGTGATGCGGCCATTGTCGCGACTCTGCGCGAGCCAGCCGCCGGCGATCGTCTTCATCATGATGCCGCCGCGTGCCGGGTCGGGCAGTTCGCCGGTGAGCAGCAGGCGCAGGTTCTTTTTCTTCGCGAACACCGCGCGCGCGTCGGCGTCGGCGTCGGGGGCGCAGACGACCTCGGTGAAGATGGTGCTGATCGCCTCGGCGGTCGCGCCGTCGAGCGGGCGGTTGACCGCGATGATGCCGCCGAAGGCCGACACATCGTCGCATTTGAGCGCGGCGTCATAGGCTTCGGTCAGCGTCGCGCCGGTCGCGACGCCGCAGGGATTGGCGTGCTTGACGATGACGCAGGTGGGCTCGGCCTCGCGGAATTCGGCGACGAGTTCGAGCGCGGCGTCGGCATCGTTGATATTATTGTAGCTGAGCTCCTTGCCCTGAACCTGCTGCGCCTGAGCGATGCCGCGCCCGGCGGGACCGGCGGGCAGGTAGAGTGCGGCTTTCTGGTGCGGATTCTCGCCATAGCGCAGCTCGGTGGAGAGCTTGGCAGTCAGCGGCAGCGTGTCGGGGAAGAATTTGCCCTGGTCGGCGAAGGCGAACCACTGCGCGATCATGCCGTCATAGGTTGCGGTGTGCGCGAAGGCGGTCGCGGCGAGGCGCTTGCGCAAGCCGAGCGTGGTCGCGCCATTGTTGGCGTCCATTTCGGCGATGACCGCGGCATAATCCTCGGGCTCGGTGACGATGCCGACGAAGGCATGGTTCTTCGCCGACGAGCGGACCATCGCGGGGCCGCCGATGTCGATATTCTCGATGATCGTGTCGCGGTCGGCGCCCGACATCACGGTCTGGAGGAAGGGGTAGAGATTGACGACGACGAGGTCGATGCCGCCGATGCCGTGCGCATCCATCGAGGCGACATGCGCCGCGTCGTCGCGGACGGCGAGGATGCCGCCATGGACGGTCGGGTGCAGCGTCTTGACGCGGCCGTCCATCATCTCGGGGAAACCGGTGAGGTCGGAGACGTCGAGCACCTCGTGCCCCGCCTCGCGCAGCGCCTTGGCGGTGCCGCCGGTCGACACCAGTTCGACCCCGTGGCGGACGAGCGCGGCGGCAAGCTCGGCGAGCCCCGCCTTGTCGCTGACGGACAGCAGAGCGCGGCGGACGGGAATCAGATCGGTCATGGGAAGGGGCGGCCTTTGCAGGGATGGGAAAGACGCGGACCCCCTAGGCCCGAAGAGACGTCAGGGCAAGTGTCGTCGCCCCCGCGAAGGCGGGGGCCGCAAGAGGCCTGGCGCAAGGTTGCCAGCGGCCCCCGCCTTCGCGGGGGCGACGGATATCAGATCCCCAGCGCTGCGGCGATCTGGTCCCAGCGCAGCAGTTTGAAATTCTGCGCCTTGGGGGCGTTGTCGCCGTCCTGAGCGAGGAAGAGGCCATCGGGATAGGCGGGACCGAAATTGCCTGCGACCGCCTCGATCCCGTCGGTATCGCTCGTCGCGCCGAAGGTGCCTGCGGCGACGGCGAAGCGGCCGACATAGTCCATCGAGGGCAGCTTGAAGACGGCATAGGCGTTGTCGCCCTGGCTCGAGGCGAGCAGGTAGCGCTGGCCCTTGTGGTCGATCGTCGCGAGGCCCTCGATGTCGGCGACGAGGCGCTGGTTGTCGACCGGGGCGACCATCACGGCATCCGCGGCGGCACCCTTTTGGGTCAGGCGCCAGATGCCGGCGTCTTCTTCGCCGACATAGAGCGTGTCGCCGTCGAAGACGCAGCCTTCGGACTGGGTCGGGATCTTGTGCTCCCACTGCGCGGCGAAGCTCGGTGCGGCGCCGTCGACGGCGAGCGTTCCGACGCGCACGGTGCCGTCCTTGATGATCAGCGCGGCGGTCATCGGTTCGCCGGGCGCGGTCTTTTTCAGGCAGAAGCCATAGGCTTCGCCGGTGCCGGCGGCGGCGCGGCCGAGCGACGTCAGCGTCGCGGTGGCGGGGTCGAGGCGGAACACCGCGATATGCGCGTTGACGCCGTCGTTGCGGTCGCTCGCCGCGACGATATTGCCCGCGACATCGACATTGTTGACGAGGCCGCCCTTGATGAAGGCGATGTCCTTGCCGGCGAGGTCATAGACGTGGATGCCCGCCTTTTTGTCGGTGGCGATGATCAGCGCGCGGTTCGGGTTGGCGGGATCGACCCAGATCGCGGGATCGTCGGCGGCATCGGCCTTGCCGGTGCCGACCGGATCGGTCTCGCCAGTCGCGGCGACGGGCACGGGGGGCAGGCCGAAGAAGACGGGCTCTTTCGCGCCGCAGCCGGCAAGCGCCGATGCGAGCGAAAGCGTGGCGGCGAGTTTCAAGATTCTGGTCATGTCATTTCCCCGATGCGACGCAGGCGCCGCCGTCCGGCCCGACCTCGCCCGAACAGCGGCGCGTGGCAAGCGTCGGTTCGGTGATTTCGGAGAGGCGATTGCCCTTGTCGGTGCGTGTCAGATCGAAGCCGTCATAGAGCTTGCCCGAGGCGGTGAAGGTGCGGAACTTGAGCTTCTTCGGCTCGACGTCGATAATCTGGTAGAGTTCGGTCGCCTCGGCAACCTTGTCGGGCTGCCAGGGCGTGCGGTCGTTGAGCTTGTACATCTTGGACCCCGTCACCGACACGAGATAGACCGGCCCCTGGATCATGCCGTCGGCGCGTGCCTTGGCATTGGCGTCGCGTCCCGCTTCGCCCGTCAACCGGCTGTAGCAATGGTCGTGACCCTGCAGCACCAGGTCGACCTTGCGCTTTTCGAACACCGGCTTCCACGCCGCCTTGATCTCGGCGGTGTCGTTCGGGCGGGCGCAGGTGAAGACGGGCTGGTGGAAGAGCACGACGTTCCAGTTCGCCTTCGACGCGGCGAGCGTCTTGTCGAGCCAGTCGGTCTGCGCCTGCATCGAACCCAGGTCGATCGCGGCGGTGCCGTCGAGGACGATGAAGCGCACGCCCTGATAATCGGTGTAATAGGTCGTCGCCTCGACCGGCTTCACGCCGTTCTTCGGCAGCGCGAACTGCGCGGGCCAATAGGGGCCGAGTTTGCGGCTTTCGGTGCCGTCGGGAAGGATGTCGTCGACATATTCATGGTTGCCGGTCGCCGGCACCTGCGGGACGATCGAATAATTATAGCCGCCGGCCTGGTTCCATTCGCCCCATTCGTCGTCATGGTCGAGGTCGTCGCGCTGGCCGACGAGGTCGCCGGCGTGGACGACGAGGCGGATGTCGCCATTGGCGTGGAAGGCCTGCCGGATCACGCGGCTGGCATAGGTCAGGATGCCGTTCTGGATATCGCCGAGATAAAGGAAGCGGAAAGGCTTGGCCTCGTCAGCGGCGGTCCGGAACTGAAACCATTCGCTCCAGCCCGCGGCGCCCTTCACCCGGTAGCTATAGACGGTGTCGGGGGTAAGGCCCTCGAAGCGGACCTGATGGTAGAGGGCGGGGCCATAGCTGCTGTCGACCGGCATCGATTTGCCGGTGACGAGCTTCGCCTTCTCCTCAAGCGTGGGCCCGTCGACCGACACCGCGATCTGGACCTCGGCAACGGTCTGCGCGGTGTCGGTACGATAGGCGACCGCCATCGCGCGCGCCGGGTCGGCCCCGGGCGTGAGAACGATGCGGTCGGCAAGATTTCCGGGGGCATAGGGAAGACCCGCCGAACGAGGGATGGGCTGGCCATCCTCCGTCGTGGTGACGATGGGGAAGCCCGTCGTCGCGGGTTCGGCGGCAGCGGTGGGCGCTGCGGCCAGCATCGTCGCCGCGAGCAGCGACCAGGCAAGGCCCGAACGGGTCTTCTTCATCATGTCTTCCCTATGCACCGATGTCGTCAGAAGCTGGCCGAAACGCCGAACTTTGCGGTCCAGCTGTATTTTTCATACTGCAGGATGCGCTTGGCGCCTTCGTAGTTCTGATAGGCGAAATAGGGCGCGTCGGTGACGTTGATCCATTCGGCGAACAGACGGATGTCCTTGGTGACGCGGAACTTCGCCGACAGGTCGAGCTGGAAATGCTGGTCGACATAGCGGTCTTCGTCGGCATCGCCGCCCAGTTCGTCGAGATATTTGTCGCGATAGGTGCCGGCGGCGCGCAGCGAGATCGGACCCTTTTCATAGCCGAGTGCGACGTTGAAGGTGTGCTTCGACGAGGCGGGCAGGCTGATGCGGCGCGGATCGGTCAGGTCGTCGCCCGCGAACACCGTCCCCTTGGCATCGGTGAAGGTGTAGTTCGCGTTGAGCAGCAGCCCGTCCAGTGGCGAGGGCAGGAAGGTGAAGCGCTGCGCGAAGCTCAGCTCGATCCCCTTGACCTTTGCGGTCTCGCCATTGGTGAAGGTCGTCGCGCGCAGATAATCGACGCCCAGGATTTCGCCCGGGTTGCTGTCGTTGAGCTCGACGATGAAGTCGTCGATCGACTTCCAGAACACGCCCGCGGTCAGCGCCGAATTGTTGCCGAAATAATATTCGGCCGACGCATCGACGTTCCAGGCGCGGTAGGGCTTGAGGTTCGGGTTGCCGAATTCGGCTTCCAGATCCTCGTTCACTACCACGCGCGGTGCCAGGTTCGACAGTTTCGGGCGCACCAGATTCTTGTAACCCGCGAGGCGCAGGACGAGGTTCTGGGCCGGCTCGAAACGGAACGTCAGGCTGGGCAGCCAGTCGGTATAGTTGCGGGTGATCCGGTTCGCCGTGATATCCAGCGTGTCTTCGCTGATCGCGAAGGCGCGGATGTCGTTGTAGGTGCGTTCGAAACGGACGCCGCCGACGATGCGCAGCGTGCTGCTGTCGTACCGGCCGAGCGCATAGCCCGCGAGCACATCTTCATCGATCGCATAGTCCGACGAGGTCGAGTTGATGATCGTGTCGTCCTCGTTGAGATTGAAGGCGGCCGGGTTGCCGAAGTAAATAAGGCTAGGCGCCTGCTTGTCGGGCAGCGGGCCGAGGTCCTGGATGCGGTAATTGTAGCTGGCAGCGAGGACGTTGCCGAGGTTGTAGCTGCCATTGAAGCCGTCATAGACCAGCGCATCCAGGTCGTAGGACTTCGAGCGCCAGCGCGACTTGACGCCGCCCTGCAGCGTGAAGGTGCCGTCGTTCATCGCGAATTCGCGCGCCACGTCGCCGCGTGCCATCCATTCGCGATCCTTCGAGTCCGACAGGTCGGTGATTTCTAGCTCGTTGAAGGTGTAGCTGGCGGGGTTGTTGTACAGCGTGGTGTTGCCGGTGACGTTGAACAGCGGGCGGCGCGGGTCCGAATAGTCGAAATTGACCCCGACCTCGTTCGCGCCGCTGCCCGAGAAGCGGGCGCGGAAGCGCGTCGGGTCGACCGAGCCGTTTTCCTTCTCGCTCGCCTTCGAATAGCTGCCCGAATAGGTCAGCTTCCAAGGGCCGGTTTCGGTCTCGCCGCCGACGACGAGCGAGGCGATCTTCTGCTTTTCGTAGCGGTCCTTCATGCGGCGGCGGACTTCGATGCGGCCGTCGGCGCTGGAGAATTCGGCGCTGGTTTCGGTCGATTCGCGCGGATCGCCGCTCATGATGAAGATCACGTCGCCGCGATATTCCTGGTCCGCGAACTGGCTGTAGAGGCCGCGGGCATAGAGCTTGGTCGTGTCGCTCGGGCGCCAGTCGAGGCTCAGCGAGCCGCCGAGGCGTTTGCGCTCGACGTCATAGTCGCGATACTGGATTTCGCGAGCAAAGGCGTTGCCATCCTGCTCGTCCCAGTCGGCCGCCTCGATATTGTCGGTCTCGAACTTGCGCTGATAGTAGCTGATGCCGCCGGCGATGCCGAAATTGTCGGTGACGCGGGTCGAGAAGTCGAGGCTGCCCTTCGGGGTCAGCGCGTCGGCATAATTATTGTAGCTGCCCTCGAGCTTGACCGAGAGCAGGTCCTTCTTGCGGTCGAAAGCGCTGGTGGTGTTGATCTCGATCGACGCGCCGATGGTGTCGGCGTCCATGTCGGGGGTCAGCGACTTCTTGACCTCGATCGATTCGATCAGTTCGGCGGCGACGACGTCGAGCGCGACCGAGCGGACGTCGCTTTCGGGGGCGGGCAGGCGCGCGCCGTTGATCGAGGCGGCGTTGAGTTCGGGGTCGAGGCCGCGGACCGAGATAAAGCGGCCTTCACCCTGGTCGTTGAGGATGTTCACGCCGGGCAGACGGCGCAGCGATTCGGCGACATTCTGGTCGGGGAACTGGCCGATCGCGTCGCGGGTCAGCACGCTTTCGACGCCGTCGGCGGCGCGCTGGCGCGACAGGCTGCTCGACAGGTTCGCGGCCTGGCCGATGACCAGGATGCTGCCGTCGGTGCCGACCGACAGGTTGGCGACGACATTGCCGCTGTCGGTGACGGTGACGCTCTGGGTCACGGGCGTCGCGCCGATGTAGCGCGCTTCGAGCGTGTAGGTGCCGGCGGGCACGTCGGTGAAGCGGTAGCTGCCGTCGCGGCCGGCTTCGGCGACGCGGCCGAGCTCGACGAGGCGCACTTCGGTGCCCTGCAGCGCGCGGGTGTCGGTGGCGTCGGTGACGGTGCCGACGATGTCGGAGGCGAAGGCGGTGCCGGGCAGAACGGCGGCGAGCGACAGACAGGTGCCGAGCAGGATGCGCGACCGGACATTCGAAAGCTTGGACATAAATCCCCCTGGAGAGTGGAAAGATCGTCCGGTCCTTTTTGGCTCCGGACGAGTCGAGGGGGCCAGTGACAGCGCTCTATGACCGCTGTGTTACGGCACTGTAACACTAATGAAACAGAAGCGCGGCGCTTTGGTTAGAGCGCTACGGATTGCGCGGTATACGCGGTCCGAGAAATTTGACGCGCCGACGGCGCCTCAGCCGATATGCTTGAAGATCCAGCCGATGCTCGCGCCGCCGGCGGGGGCGGTGCCGGTGACGACGAGCTGTTCGATCGGGTGCGGGCGGCCTTCGCCGTCGACCCACAGGCTTTCCTCGACGTCGAGCGCGCCTTCGCTGGTGCGGAATTGCCACAAGGGGCCGCCGTGAATGCGCAGCAGCGCCCCCAATTTGTCGGCGGTGAGGCTGGCCTGCAGCGACGGGCCGAGGTGGAAGCGCAGCACGAACGGCTTGTCGCCCTTGCGGCGGCTGCGCGGGGCGGGGAGCAGCTGGTCCTCGCCGCGCAGCTCGCGGCCGTTGGGCGAGAGGATCAGCAAGCGGCGGTGGATCAGCCCGTGACGGCGGACATAGCCGTCGTGGCTCATTTCGAGCCGGCTGCCCTGCGGCGTCTCGTGACGGTCGAGTTCGACCTCGGTGACGCCCTTGCCGAGCGCGCCGCTGGCGAGGATCGCGGTCGAATTGCTGTCGGCGACGGTCAGCGTCGAATGCGCCGCCGTGGTGCGCAGTCCGCGCGCGAGCTCGTCGGGGATCGTCGCGCCGGCGAGCGCGGCGCCG
>NZ_LYVN01000165.1 GCF_001990265.1 Sphingopyxis sp. KK2 | reverse complement strand
CAGCCCGCCCGCCCGTATCGCCCGCCTTGCCGCGTCGGGCCTGCTCGCGCTCGCGCTCGGCAGTTGCGGACTGTTCAGCGAGCGCGGGCCGGTGCAGGTCGCGGCGATCGGGACGCTCAACGGCAGCGCCAGCCCGATCAACGGCGAATTGTCCGCCGCCAATGCCGCGCTGCTCGACGCCACCTCGCAGGGGCTGGTCAGCTATGACGGCGAAGGACAGATCGACGTCGGCCTCGCCGAGCGCTGGACCGTCACCGCCGACGGGCGCAGCTATGTCTTTCGCATTCGCGAGGCCAAATGGTCGAACGGGCGCCGCGTCACCGCCGCCGACGTCGCGACGATCCTGCGCGGCTATCTCGCGCCGCGCAGCAAGCATGTGCTGAAGGGCGATTTCCCCGAGATCGAGACGATCAAGGCGATGACCGAGAGCGTGATCGAGATTCGCCTGTCGGTGCCGCAGCCCGGTATGCTCGAACTGCTCGCGCAGCCGTCGATGGCGATCGTCAACCGCGGGCTCGGCTGGGGGCCGATGCGCGCAAAACGCAGCGGCCGTGCGATGCTGCTCACCCCCGTCCCCGATCCGCTCGCCGAAGACCCCGAGGCCGCCGAAGCCGCGGCCGCCGCCCCTTCGGCGTCAATCGAACTGGTCGGCACCACCGCGCCGCGCGCGCTCGCGCGCTTCAAGAACGGCTATGCCGATGGCGTCGTCGGCGGACGCTTTTCCACCCTGCCCTATTTCGCCGCCTCGAACATCGGGCGCTCGCGGCTCGTCGTCGATCCGGTGCCGGGGCTGTTCGGCTTCAGCATGGTCGGCACCGAGGGTTTCCTGGGCGTCCAGGCCAATCGCGAGGCGCTGTCGCGTGCGATCCGGCGCGAACGCGTTGTCGCCGCCTTCGGGCTTCAGGAATGGACGCCGCAGATGACGATGCGCCCCGACCTTTACACGCGCGACGCCGGGCCGGCGCCGCTGCTGCCCGCCTGGGCCGACTATCCCGAACGGATACGCTTCGAACAGGCACAGCGCACCGTCGATAGCTGGCGCGCCAGCGGCAATGTCGTCGAGCCGCTGCGCATCGCGGTCCCCGACTCGCCCGGCGGGCGGATCCTCTACGCCTATATCGCGGCCGACCTGGCGCGGATCGGCATGCCCAGCCGCCGCGTCGCGATGACGGCGGCCGCCGACCTGCGGCTGATCGACGAGGTGATGCCCAACGACGACGCCCTGTGGGGGCTGCGCCGCCTGTCGTGCCGCGCCGATACCATGTGCCACCGCGACGTACAGGACGCGATAACCCAGGCGACCGCCGCGACCAACGCGGCCGATCGGGCACGCCTGATCGGCGAGGCCGAGGAACTGCTCGCGGGCTATTCGCCCTTCATCCCGATCGCCACGCCGCTGCGCTGGTCGGTCGCGTCGCAGCGCCTGACCGGGCTGCGCGCCAACGGCCGCAGCCAGCACCCCTTGAATCGCCTCATTGCCCTACCCAACTAACACACCAGATGTTTTGAGGCGTCCATCGTCGGGCGCCGCCTGAAAGGACCCCGATGGCCCCTTCGACCCGCGACACCGATGCGCTGTTCGATGCGCTGATCCAGAATCGCCGCGACCCCGCCGCGCTGCGCAAGCGCGTCGAAACGCTCGAATATATCCTCGAGCGCAGCTTCACCGTTCCCGGCATCAACCGCCCCGTCGGGCTCGACGCGATCGTCGGGCTGATCCCCGTCGTCGGCGACGTCATCACCGCGACGATGGGCGCCTATCTGATCTGGGAGGCGCGCAACCTCGGCCTGCCGAAATGGAAGATCTGGCGGATGGTCGGCAATCTCGGCGTCGACACGGCGCTCGGCGCGGTCCCGCTCGTCGGCGACGCCTTCGACTTCCTGTTCCGCTCGAACACGCGCAACCTCAAGATCATCAAGAAGCATCTCGACAAGCATCACCCGGGCACGATCATCATCGATCAATAGGCGGCGGCTCCGACCGCCCTTCCCTCGGGCTGTCTGATGATGCTAGCACAGCGTCATCAGATAATTTCCCGGAGACGAAGATGATCCGCACCGCGCTCGCCGCGAGCGAACAGCTGAGGGCCAAAAGGCGCTCGACTGGGTGAAGAAGGAAAATGCCGAGGCCGACAAGCTGCTGCTGTCGCGCCCGGGGTTCGAGGCCGATCGCCAGCGCGCCCGCGCCATCCTCGACGACGACCGCCAGATCGCGATGCCCGGCGAGGTGATGGGCGAGACCATCACCAATTTCTGGCGCGACGCCGCCAACCCGCGCGGACTGTGGCGGCAAAGCCCGCTCGACGCCTATCTCGCGGGCAAGCCCGTCTGGACGGTGCTGATCGACGTCGACGCGCTCGGCAAGGCCGAGAAGCAGAGCTGGGTCTGGCACGGCGCCGACTGCCTCGCCCCCGACTACAAGCGCTGCCTCGTCTCGCTGAGCCCCGGCGGCACCGACGCCGACATCGTGCGCGAATGGGACCGCACGACGAAAAGCTTCGTCGACGGCGGTTTCAGCCTGCCGCAGGCGAAGAGCAGCGTGACGTGGGAGAATGCCGACACGCTGCTCGTCGCGACCGATTATGGCGAAGGCAGCATGACCGCGTCGGGCTATCCGCGCATCGTCAAGCGCTGGAAGCGCGGGACGCCCTTGTCGGCCGCCGAAACGATCGCCGAGGGCGAGCATGAAGATGTCGGCATGAACGTCTTCGCCTTCACCGACGGCGACCGGCGCTGGCCGATGATCAGCCGCGGCAAGACCTTCTACACCGCCGATTACAAGCTGCCGAATAGCGACGCGTCGCAATATATCTCGACGATCGTCCCCGACACCGCGAGCGTGCGCGACGTCATCGACGGCCAGCTCGTGATCTTCCTCAACAAGGAATGGGCGGGCATCGCCGCGGGCTCGCTCGTCTCGCTGTCGCTCGCGGACATGTCGGCCGACCGCCAGGTGCCGATCGTCACCGCGATGACCCCGACGAGCGCGCAGGCGATCGAGGATGTCGCCGCAACCGACAATATCCTGTGGGTGAAGGCGCTCGACGATGTCGAGGGCAAGCTGTTCGCGCTGCGCCGCGATCCCAAGACCGGCCGGTGGAGCCAGAAGGACGTCGCGCTCGCCGACAATGCGACGGTTTCGATCGCCGGCGCGGTCGGCAAGCGCGACATGCTGTTCGCGACCGCCGAGACGATGCTGATGCCGCCGACGCTCTATGCGGTTTCGGAGGGCAAGGCAGCGGCAGCGGCAGCGGTGCAGAGCCTGCCCGCGACCTTCGACGCCAAGGACATGCGCGTCGAAAAACGCTTCGCGACGTCGAAGGACGGGACCAAAATCCCTTATTTCCTCGTCCGCAAGACCGGCGCCACCGGCCCCGTTCCCGCGCTCGTCCACGCCTATGGCGGCTTTCGCGCCGCGCAGACGCCGGGTTACCTGACCGGCCAGCCCTATCGCGCCGGCCCGCTCGGCCTCTTCTGGGTCGAGGACGGCAATGCCTATGTCCTCGCCAATATCCGCGGCGGCGGCGAATATGGACCCGCCTGGCACCAGGCGGCACTGCGCGAGAAACGCCAGAACAGCTTCGACGACCTGCATGCGGTCGCCGAGGATCTGGTCGCCACCGGGGTCAGCGCGAAGGGCAAGATCGCGATTTCGGGCCGCTCAAACGGCGGCGTCCTTGTCGGCGCGGCGATGGAACAGCGCCCCGACCTCTATGGCGCGGTCATTTCGGGTTCGCCGCTGAAGGATATGCAGCGCTACAACAAGCTGCTCGCCGGCGCCTCGTGGGTCGCCGAATATGGCGATCCCGACGTGCCCGAGGATTGGGCGTTCATGTCGAAATATTCGCCGTACCAGAACATCAGGAAGGGCGTGAAATATCCGCCGATCTTCCTTTACCTGTCGACCAAGGACGACCGCGTCCACCCCGGCCATGCGCGCAAATTCGCGGCGCGGCTGAAGGAATATGGCAACAGCGTCTATTATCACGAATATCTGGAGGGCGGCCATTCGGTCGGCGCCGACCATGCCGAGGACGCGATCCGCGCCGCGATGCTCCACGCCTTCCTGCTGCGCGAACTGGTCGAAAAGAAGAAATAGGCGCCCCGGCGGGCCGGGGCGCCATGCCCCGGCTCAGAGGCCGAGCAGCCAGCCCGCGATCCCGCCCGCGACGATCAGCGCGGGGATGACGAGCTTGCCCTTGAGTTTCCACGCCAGCACCAGTGCGGCCGCGAAGATCGCGATCGGTACGACCAGCCCCGACGCGCGCTCGGCGGTCGACCAGCCGAGCTGGACCAGCGTCGCGGCGATGACCCCGACCACCGCCCCAGCGACGCCCGCGAGCAGATGGTGCAGCGCCGGATTTTCGACCACCGCCTCCAGCCGTTCGAAGAAGATCATCGAAAAGGCGAAGGCGGGCAGGAACATGCCCGCAGTGATCGCCACCGCGCCGCTCCAGCCCCCCGCGACATAGCCCGCGAAGGTCGCGAAGATGACGAGCGGCGCGGGCAGGATTCCCGCAAGCGCAACGCCGTCGAGGAACGACCCGTCGGACAGCCAGCCGCGCCCGACCGTGTCGGTGCGCACATAGGGGATGGCGGTATAGGCGCCGCCAAAGGTCAGCAGCCCGCCCTTCAGCCCCGCGACAAACAGCGCCAGCGTCGTCGCGGGTCCCGCTGCGGCCGCCACCGCGGGGTGAAAGCCGTTCGACGCCGGGATCACCCACGCCAGCGCCGCCGCCGCGACGAGTATCAGCGCCGCGAGCGCCTTGCGCGCCGAAAAGGCATAGACCAGCCCGCCCGCGAGCAGCGGGATCCAGAAAGGCACCCCGGCAAGCGTCGCCGCAAAGCTCGCGCCCGCGACGATCCACAACAGCGCATCCTCCAATATATGCGCGCCGATCCGCTGCACCGCGCGCAGGATGATCGCGAGCACGACGACCTGGATGCCGAAAAAGATGCTCGCCGCGCCGGGCCGACCGACGATCCAGCCGTCATAGAGCCATCCGGCGAGCAGCATCAGGGCAAAGCCCGGGAGCATGAAGCCGAGCCCCGCGAGCAGCCCGCCGATCCGCCCGCGTGCGACCATGCCGAGGTGGACGCACAGTTCGTGCGCCTCGGGCCCCGGCAATATCTGCATCACCGCGAGCAGCCGGTTGAAGCGCTGCGGCGATATCCAGCGTTCCTCCTCGACGAGCGACTGGCGCACCATCGCGATCTGCGCCACCGGCCCGCCGAAGGCGAGGCAGCCGAAGCGCAGGAATTTCAGGAACAGCCGGAAAAGGCCGAGCGTGGGAGGGGAAGGTTCGGGATTCGTCATGCCAAGCGCGCTCCTGCCGCAAAATGCGGCCTGTTGGAGCGGAACTTGGGCGGCGAACCGCCTGGACGGGCGTCCGCACGGCCCGTGCGCCCGTCATATCATCGCGCGCCAGGGAGGGAAGATAGTCTTGCTATTGCGGGTGAAGCCCGGCGTTTCGGCGTCGGCGGCGACCTAGAAGCGGATCGAAACCCGCGTCCCCGGCCCGGCATCGCCGATTTCCATCGTCCAGCGGTGCAGCGCGACGATCGCGGCGACCAGTGCCAGTCCCAGCCCCGTCCCCGGCTGGTCCGCGGTCGCGGACAGGCGAAAGAAGCGCTCGGTCACGCGGTCGCGATACTCGTCGGGGATCCCCGGCCCCGTGTCGGCGATCGCCAGCTCGACCCAGCCGTGCCGTCGCGCACCGACGACGGTCACCACCCCGCCCTCGCCGCCATATTTGATCGCATTGTCGAGCAGGTTCGACACCGCCTGGAACAGCAGATTGGGGTCCGCCTCGATCGACAGCCCGCTCGCGATCCGGGCCTCGATCCGCTGGCCGCGTGCCTCGGCGTCGGGGGTGTGGAATTCGACCGCATCGGCGAGCAGCGTCGACAGGTCGATCGGCTTGACCCCCGCAAGATGCCGCCCGCTCTCGATCCGCGCGATGCGCAGCAGCGCGTCGAAAATCGCCTGCAGCCGTTCGGCCTCGGCGACCGCCTGGTCGGCGAGCCGCTGGCGCTCGCCCTCGTCGCTCGCCATGCGCAATTCGTCGAGGTCCGCATGCAACCGCGCGAGCGGGGTGCGCAATTCATGCGCGACATTGTCCGAAACGCGGCGCACCGCCTCGACCGATTCCTCGATCCGGCTGAGCATCAGGTTGAGCGCCTCGGCGAGTTCGTCGAAATCGTCGCCGGTGCCGCGCAGCGGGATGCGCTCGGTCATGCTGCCCGCCATCACGCGCCGCGCGGTGCGCGTCACCGCGTCGATGCGGTGCCCGACCGCGGCAGACATCGCGAAACTGCCCGCGATCGCGATCAGCGCCGCCACCACGATCAGCCACGCCGAACTGGTCGCGAACAATTCGTCGCGGTCGTCGATATCCTCGACGTCGCGCCCGACGATCAGCCGCGCCCCATCGCCCAGCCGGCGCTCGACGACCAGCGCCTCATAGTCATATTCCTCGCCATTGGCGTAGAGATCGGCCTCGAGCCGCCGCCACCCGACGATCGGCACGGCGGGCCAGCTCGGCAGGTTGCTGGTCAGCGCCTGTCCGTTCGCGGCAACCAGCGCGTGAAAGGCATGACGATCGCCCGGCGTGCGCTGGCGCCCGTCGAGCGCCGCGATCAATCCGTTGCGCCCTTCGGCGGCATCGAGCGCCGCCAGCCGGCCGGCCTCGGCGATCACCGCCTTGGCTTCGCGTTGCAGCGGCTGGTAGACGCCGATCCAATAAGCCGCACCGAACATCGCGAGCGTCGAGCCGAGCGACAGCGCGACATAGATCAGCCCGAGCCGGAAGGTCAGGCTGCGCCCGATGCGCGGCATGCGCGCGCCGCTCACGCCGCGCGCATCAGATAGCCGGTGCCGCGCACCGTGTGGATCAGCGCCGCGTCGAACCCGCGGTCGACCTTTTGCCGCAAGCGGCTGACATGCTGGTCGATGATGTTGGTCTGCGGGTCGAAATGATAGTCCCACACATGTTCGAGCAGCATCGAGCGCGTCACCACCCGTCCCTCGTTGCGCGCGAGATAGGTCAGGATGCGATATTCGCGCGCGGTCAGGTCGATCGGCCGCCCCTGCCGCTTCACCTGCTGGCCGAGCAGGTCGATCTCGAGGTCGCCGACCGCGAGCCGCGTCTCGGCGACGATCGCGGGTCCGCGCCGCGCGAGCACGTCGACGCGCGCAAGCAGCTCGGACATGGCGAAGGGCTTGGTCAGATAATCGTCGCCCCCGGCGCGCAGTCCGGCCACGCGTTCGTCGACCTCGCCCAGCGCGCTCAGGAACAGGATCGGCGTCGCATCGCCCGTCGCGCGGATCGTCTGGACGATCGTCAGCCCGTCGACATGCGGCAACATGCGGTCGACGATGATCATGTCGAAACTGTCGGCCGCGGCGCGCAGCAGCCCCGCGCGGCCGTCGCTTTCCAGCGTCACGACATGCCCGGCGCTCTTCAGCCCCTTGCCGATATGCTCCGCGACGCGGGCATCATCCTCGATCACCAGGATTTGCATCGCCCGTCCTTACGCAAGCCGATGCCGTGCCGCCATATTTTCGAACATTTGATTTTCGTCATCTTCGCAGCCCGGACCCGAAGATGGGCAAAATCAAATCTTTGCGCCACCAACATGACAGGCGCCGCCGCCATGGCCCGTTTCGCAGAAAAAGGAACGGGTCATGGGTCACGCACAAGCCAGTATCGCCAGACAAACGCCACCACCGGCCGCCGCACCGGCGCTCGCCCGGCTGTCGATCTTCGATCTCGACCGCACGCTGACGATTCTGCCGACCTACACGCCCTTCCTGATCTTCGCCGCGCGCACGCGGGCGCCGTGGCGGCTGCTGCTCATCCCGCTGCTGCTCCCCGTCGCGCTGCTTTATGCGCTGAAGCTCGTCCCGCGCCGGACGATGAAGCAGGCGATGCACCGGCTCGCGCTCGGCGGCGCGCTGCCCGAG
>NZ_LYVN01000164.1 GCF_001990265.1 Sphingopyxis sp. KK2 | reverse complement strand
GGCGTCGGCCCGCGGCGCTCGCCCGGACCCGATGGGGCGATGCCATTGTCGGCGGGACCCTGCACGCCCGGGCTGCGACCGTCGTCGGTCGGCGGCGGCAGGCGGAAATCGATCGGAGGGGTGGTCGGCGTATCGGCCTGCTGCGCGGCCGCGGGCGCGGCAAAGCTCGCCGCCAGCGCGAACGCCAGCGCCGTGCGCGCGCTGCTCCTGATCCCGAAAGGCCTGTCCGTCATTCTCGTCACGCGATCCCGATACTCTGCTTCAGGCCCGATCCGCTGAATTGGCGCTGAATGGGGCGCAAGGCCCCCAAGTGATGCCAGCCGGTGGATGACATCGGCCGCGCGCGTCCCTAGATGGTTTCCATGAGTGATTCCACCCCTCCGCCGCTCGCGCCCAAACATCTCGGCCAGTCGAGCGAACTGCCCGCCTCACCCGAGGCGGCGGTGCTCGACTATGTCCCCAATCCGCGCGCCGGCGATCTTTATCTTGTGCGCTTCGCGGCGCCCGAATTCACCTCGCTCTGCCCGGTGACCGGCCAGCCCGATTTCGCGCACCTCGTGATCGATTACGCGCCCGGCGACACGATCGTCGAATCGAAGAGCCTCAAGCTCTTTCTCGGCTCCTTCCGCAACCATGCGGGGTTCCACGAGGATTGCACCGTCGGCATCGGCCGCCGCCTGTTCGACGAGATGCAGCCGCGCTGGCTGCGCATCGGCGGCTATTGGTACCCGCGCGGCGGCATCCCGATCGACGTCTTCTGGCAATCGGGCGCTCCACCCAAGGAACTTTGGCTTCCCGACCAGGGCGTGGCGCCCTATCGCGGTCGCGGATAGCGACTCACCGGGGGGCGGGGCATGCGACGGATATGGGGTCTTCTCGCGCTCGCCGCTGCGTTTCTCGCGCTGACGCCCGCCGTGCCGGCGATGGCCCAATCCTCGAATATCTATGTCCTCCAGCTCCAGCAGCAGCTGATTTCCGAGCGCCGCCTCGCTGATGATCGCGAAGCGAAATTGCTGCGCGACGCCGACAGCAATCGCCGCGCCTTGCAGGCGAAGCTGACGGCCGCCGAAAGACGCGGCAGCGGCGCCAAGGCCGAAGCGGATCGATTGCGCAGCGAACTCGATGGCGCGAACCTGCGCGAGCAACAGTTGCTCAGCGACATCCTGAAACGCAACGGCGATCTGATCAGCGAGTTGCGCTTCGCCACGCTCGCGACCGAGCTGGAACAACTCGGCGCCGGAGCCACCGCCGAGTTGCGGACCGCGCTCGACGATTTTGCCGGCCCCGACCGCGCCGGCGCCTGGACACGGATCGCGGCGATCGCGGCGGCGGGCAGCGCGCGGGACAAGCGTGTTGCCGCGCGCATCCGCACGATCATGCGCATGTTCAATCCCGAATCGGTCACGGCCGAGGATGTCGCCACCCGCTGGCGCGACGCCGTCGCGGCCGAGCCCGACAATGTGCTCGGCCTCACCGCGCTCGCCTCGGCCGAATATGAGGCGCGCCACAGCGACGCTGCTCTCGCGGCGCTCGACCGCGCGCAGGCACTCGCAACCAGACCGCTCGAACGGCAGGGCCTTGCCATCCAGCGCCTGACCGCCGCCGCGCCGACCTCGACCCCCGATCAGCTGATCGCGCTCAATCGCGACGCGCTGACCGCGACGCGCGCGCTCGGCCCCGACGATCTGCCCGGCGGATTTCGCCGGGGCATCGAGCTCAACCTGCTCTATAATCTGGTGTCGCTCTCGCATCTGGCGGGGCGTTTCGAGGACGAACGGGCTCTTCTGCTCGAAGTGCTCGCAAGCCTGAAGATCATGCGCGAAGCCGATCCCGACGCCATCTATCCGGTAGCGCAGATCGCGCAGTCGCTCGGCCAGATCGCTTTCCTCGATCGCCAATATTACCGCTTCGACGACATGCTCGCCGCGCTCACCGAATCGACCGCATTGCTCGAAAAGACCGTCGCGACCCAGCCGATCGAGGCCGCCTATCTCAACGCGCCGCTCCACGATCAATATGTCCAGATCTGCCAGATTCGCCTGCAACAGAACCGGCCCGACGACATGCTGGCCGCCTGCCGCAGCGCCTTTGCGGCGCAGCGCAAAGTACCGCAATCGGGGCAGCGCGACAATTTTCTCGTGCAGACCGGGGTGTTCCTCGCGACGCTCGAGACTCAGGCCGGAAACCGGGACCGGGCGGCAGCGATCCTGCGCATCGCGCTCGACGCGCTCGACCGGCTGCTCGCTCAGGCGCCCGGCCTGCCCAGCTATCTGCGCCTCAACCAGCAGATGTTGACCGGCGTCGCGCTTGCCGACGACAAGGCCTGCTGGTCCGACGTCGTGACCGCATGGGAACGCCTCGCGGCGGTCGAGCCGCTGGGCCCGGTCGATCAGCAGATGTTCGACGGCGCCCGCTCGCTCGCCGAAATGCAGCCCGCCTGCACCCCGATCCGCACACCGGCGCCGGTTGCGGCAGACGCGGCGACCGCGCCATGACCGGCGCGCGCGTCTTTTTCTCCTATAAGCGCGAGGACGAGGCGCGCGTCTATCCGATGGTCCGCGCGCTGGAGGCGGCAGGCGTTCCGGTCTGGTGGGACCGCGCGCTGCCCGGCGCCGAAAACTGGCGCGAGAATATCCAGAGCGCGCTCGACGATGCCGGCGTCGTGGTCGTCGTGTGGAGCGCGGCGAGCGTCGGCCCCGCGGGCGACTTCGTCCGCGACGAAGCCAGCCGTGGCAAGGCACGCGGCATCCTCGTCCCGGTGACGATCGACCGCGTCGCGCCGCCGCTCGGTTTTGGCGAGATCCAGTCGATCGACCTGTCGCGCTGGAATGGTCGTTCGCAGCGCGATCCCGATTTCCGCGATTTCGTCGCCGCAGTGCGAGCCCGCCTCGCGGGGGAAGCGGTGCCCGCCGCGACCGGCCCCTCGGCCCGGTTGCAACGCCGCATTGGCGTTGGTGCAGTTGGCCTGATCGCCGCAGCCTTGCTCGGCGCGCTCGCGCTCAACCTGCTCGGCGTCCAGAACGGACTCTGCGGTGCCAGCGACGGCCTGTCGGACCTGTGCGGCAACGCCGGCCTCGGCGACCGTCCGACGCGCGAAGAACGGCTGGCATGGGAGGCGCGCGAGCCGGGCAGTTGTCCGGCGCTCCGGCGCCATATCGCGCGGTTCCCGAATGGCGCCCATGCCGCCGAAGCGAGCCGCCTGCTGGCCGCCGCAACGACCGGGCGCGCCACGACCGCCGCGCCGGTCGAGCGAACCGGCATCGGCTATGTCCGGACGAGCGAGGCCGCGCTCGCCTCGCGCGCCGCAGCGGAGGCCGACGCGCTGGCCCGCGCGAAAGCCGACGCACGCATCGCGGTCCCCGCCTGCCTTGCCGCCGGTCCCGACGAACAATTGCTCGACGTCCGCATCACGCCGACCGACTATCGCTGCGATAGCATCGGCGGCCACCGCTGCGGCCTCACCTACAGCGCCGCCTGCCATTTTTCGGTGCGCGGCGTGGTCGAGACATGCGGCTGAGTATCCAGCATCGATAATTCTATCGAAACGCTCGATATTTCATCTTTCCGTCACGAACTGTTGACATTAGTGTCAACGTTATGACCGCCGCCTCGCTCCCGCACGATCACGCCATTGCCGTCGGCGCCGACGCGATCGACTTCATGGGGCATGTCAACAACGCCCATTATCTCAGCTGGGTGCAGGACGCGGTGCTGTCGCACTGGCGCCATATCGCGCCGCCCGACGCGGTCGCGGCGCATCTGTGGGTCGCGCTGAAGCACGAGATTACCTACCGCCGCCCCGCCTTCCTCGACGACCAGGTCATCGCGACCGTGATCCTCGAGAAAGTCCAGGGCGCGCGCGCCTTTTACGAAACGATTATCAAGCGCGGCGAGGATGTGCTGGCCGAGGTCAAGTCGAGCTGGTGCTGCATCGACGCCGAAACGCTGCGCCCCGCGCGCCTCGCGAGCGAGGTCGTCGCGAAGTTCTTCCCGGCGGAAAAGGCCTAGCTCGAACTTTCGAGCATCGCGTCGACGAGCGTCTCGAGAAATTTGCAATTCTCGTCGATGTCCTTGACCTTCTGGACCATGCCGGGATCCTCGGCATTTTCGGCGATCGCGGCAAAGGCGCGCATCTGCCGTTCGAAGTCGGTCTTGATCTGCGCATCATCCTCGTCGGCGAGCACCGTCGCGATCGCGAGGAATTTCGTTCCCGATTCGACCATCTTCGGGTCCTCGGCGACACCCTCGCTGCCCAGCCCCGCCATGATCCCGAAAAAGGCCATGCACTGGATGCTGTCGTCGTAAAGCTCGCGCTCGTCGGCGTCGATCGTCATCGCGGTGGCGGAGGGTGCGGTAGCGGCGGCCAGCATAGCGGCGGCAAGGATCGGATATTTCATGGTTTGACCTTCGAATATCGACCCGCCCCCGCTTTGGCACGACGGCACGCCATCGCAAAGGGGAAAGTGCGCGCCCGCGTCGCGACCCGCCGCTAAGCTGCCTCGAACCGGATCGGCAGCCGCTTCAGCCCGCCGACGAACACCGACTCCACGCGCGCCGGGTCGCCCGCGAGTTCGAGCTTTCCGATGCGCGGCAGCAGTTCCTCCATCATGATCCGCATTTCCATGCGCGCGAGGTGCTGGCCGAGGCACACATGCGCGCCGAAGCCGAAGGCGATCTGCTGGTTCTTCGGCCGGTCGGGGTCGAAGGCGAAGGGGTCGGCGAAAATGCCCTCGTCGCGGTTGGCCGAAACATAGTTGAGCATCAGCCAGTCGCCCGCGCGCACCTGTTGCCCGCCGATCTCGACGTCTTCCTTCGCGCTGCGCATGAAATGCTGCACCGGGGTGGTCCAGCGGATCGCCTCCTCGATCAACCCCGCCTTGTCGCTCTCGGCATCGCGGAAGCGCTCGAACAGCGCGGGGTTCTTCGCCAGTTCCATGATCGCGCCCGCGGTCGACGCGCTCGTCGTGTCGTGCCCCGCGGTCGCGATGATCATATAATAGCCCGCAAGCTCGCGGTCGGGGATCTGCCCGCCGTCTACGCTCGCATTGGCGATCACCGTCGCGATGTCCTCGCGCGGATTGGCGCGGCGGTCGGCGGTCAGTTCGCGGAAATAATTCTCGAAATCGGCGATGACATAATGGAGCATCGCGATCGCCTGTTCGGCGCTGGTGATCGCCTCGCGGCTGCGGTTCAGCTCGGGATCGGTCGATCCGAACAATTGCTGCGTCAGCATCAGCATGCGCGGCTCGTCCTCGGCGGGCACGCCCAAGATATCCATGATCACGCGCAGCGGGTAATGCGCCGCGACATCGCGCGCAAAATCGCACTCGCCGCCCGAGGCGAGCAGGCCGTCGACCGTCTCGCGCGCGATCTGGCGGATGCGGTCTTCGACGATCTTCAGATTCTTGGGCATGAACCAGCTCTGGGTGAGCAGGCGATATTTCATATGGTCGGGCGCATCCATCTGCACCAGCGAGCGGATCAGGTGGCCGTCGTTGTTCGGAGTCGCGGCGCGCGCGATCGCCTCGCCGTCGCGGTTGGTCAGCACCGTCGGGCGGATGCCGCTCGCGAAGCGCTGCGGGTCCTTGCCGATCGCCATGATGTCGGCGTGCCGCGTCACGAGCCAGAAGGGGTCGACCTCCTCGGTCTCGGCGACCGCGAGCGGCGCATTGGCGCGCGCCCATCCCAGCTTCTCATGAAGTCCGTCCCATTCCCCATAAGCAACGGGATCGACGACGGCGGCGGCTACCTCTCCAGGCAATATCGGTTTTGTCATGCAACCGAAGCTGCCGCGATTCGCGGGACTTGTCGAGAGGGCTATTCGGCGAGCTGCGGCGCCCCCGCGGGCATCGCCTCGGCCCATTCGGCGCGCGCCTTGCGGATCATCGTCTTCAGCGCCGCCGCACTCCGCGCCCATGCCGCCGCCGTTTCCGCATTCCAAGCATCGCCCGCCGCCACGCCCAGCTCGGCGACCGTCATGTCGATGAAGGCGTCATATTCGCCGATCGGCAGCGCGCCATAGCTGCGGTGGGTGAACACCAATTCGGCGACGAGCGGCCACACCCACGCCTCGCCGCCCGCGAGCCCGAACATCATCTGGAGCGTCTCGTCGGTCATCCGCCGCGACGCGGCATCGACCGAGATGAAGCTAGGCCGGCGTGCCGGGTACGCGGCAAAGAAGCGCTCGAACAGCGGCAGGCGGATGTCGATGCCCGCGTCGGCGACGGCCACCAGGCTCGCCTCCATCAGCGCGGCATCGGCGGCGCTCATTTGAACAGGCTGCCCAATATGCCGCGCATCAGCTGGCCGCCGAACTTGCCCGCGACCTGCCGCCCGATGCTCGTCGCCGCCGATCGCGCCGCCGATTGCACCATCTTGTCGGCAAAGCTCGGCTTCGCGGCCTCGCGCGCCGCGGCCTTTTCCTGTTGCAGCCGCACCTTCTCCTCGGCGACCTTGCGCTTCGCCTCTTCCTTCGCGGCGATGGCGGCGGCCTTGTCAGCCTCTACCTGCGCCTTGGCCTCGATCGCGGCGGCCTGCGCCTGCTCGGCCTTGGCGGCGAGCAGTTCCTCGGCGCTCTCGCGGTTGATCGGCGTGTCGTACTTGCCCTCGACCGGCGAGATCGACTGGATGATCGCGCGCTCCTTGGGCTCGAGCGGACCGGCGCGCGAGCACGGCGGCTTGATCAGCGTACGCTCGACCGGCGACGGCGCGCCGTCGGGCATCAGCAGCGACACGAGCGCCTCGCCGACCTTCAGCTCGGTGATCTCGCGCGCGACATCGACCTTGGGGTTGGGGCGGAAGGTGTCGGCGGCGGCCTTCACCGCCTTCTGGTCGCGCGGGGTGAAGGCGCGCAGCGCGTGCTGGACGCGATTGCCGAGCTGCCCAGCAACATCCTCGGGAATGTCGATCGGGTTCTGCGTGACGAAATAGACGCCAACGCCCTTCGATCGGATCAGCCGCACGACCTGCTCGATCTTCTCGGCGAGCGCGGGCGGCGCGTCGTCGAACAGCAGATGCGCCTCGTCGAAGAAGAAGACGAGCTTCGGCTTGTCGGGGTCGCCGACCTCGGGAAGCGTCTCGAACATCTCGCTCAAGAGCCACAGCAGGAAGGTCGCATAGAGCTTCGGGCTCGCCATCAACTTGTCGGCGGCGAGGATGTTGATGTAACCGCGGCCATTGTCGTCGAGCCGGATCATGTCCTGGATATCGAGCGCGGGCTCGCCGAAGAAATGATCGCCGCCCTGGCTCTCGAGCGTCAGCAGCTGGCGCTGGATCGTGCCGACGGTGGCCTTCGACACATTGCCATATTTGACCGTCAGCTCGTCGGCATTCTGCGCGCACCAGGCGAGCATCGCCTGCAGGTCGCCGAGGTCGAGCAGCAGCAGATTCTGTTCGTCGGCGACGCGGAAGGCAATCGCGAGCACCCCCTCCTGCACTTCGTTCAGCCCCATCAGCCGGGCGAGCAGCAGCGGCCCCATTTCCGAAATCGTCGTGCGAATGGGGTGGCCCTGCTCGCCGAACAGGTCCCAGAAGATCACCGGATTGTCGCGATACGCCCATTCGGCATCGCCGATCTCGGCGGCGCGCGCCGCAAAAATCTCGTGCATCTTCGACGTCGGGCTGCCCGCCATCGCCATGCCGGCTAGGTCGCCCTTCACATCGGCGACGAACACCGGCACGCCGACCGCCGAAAAGCCCTCGGCCAGCCCCTGCAAGGTCACCGTCTTGCCGGTCCCCGTCGCGCCCGCGATCAGCCCGTGCCGGTTGGCGCGCTTGAGCACCAGCGACTGGCGCGGGCCATCCGCTGCCCCGCCGCCGCCGAGGCCGATATAGATTTCGCTCGCCGTGCTGCCGTCGCTCACTCGCTGTCCTCCGCTGGTCCAAGTCCGGCCTAGGTCTAGAACGCGGCGAAAGCGCAGGCAATCGGCAAGCGTGCGGGGGGCGGCCAAACGCGGTGGGGAACAGGGTCGGAG
>NZ_LYVN01000163.1 GCF_001990265.1 Sphingopyxis sp. KK2 | reverse complement strand
CAGTCATCCCGCGCAGCACGCTGCCGAGCATCGGGGTGTCGCGATCGACGGTGCGGCAATTGCCACGATAGCGCGTCTTTTCGCAAAGCTCCCAGCGACCACTCGCGACGCGGATCGAATTGACCGGCCAGGCAAGCCCGAGATTGGTCTTCGCCTCGCCGATGAAGACGGCGGGACCGCGATAGGCGGCGTCGCGATAGATCGTCGCTTCGGGCGGGCGGTACATCCGTTCGTCGGGGGTTTGCGCGGTCGAGGTGGCAAGCACCCCTCCGGTCAGCACCGCGGCGGCGGCGCCGACGATGGACAGACGATGCACGGCTTTCATAAACGCTCTCCTTGTTACGGCGACCCGGAGACTCGTTGTTGAAACCAGTTTATCGCAGAGTCGGAAAGCGCGCAAATTTCATCGGGATAAACCGCAGCCGGCGCCGGGCCGCGGGGGGAAGCGTCAGGGCTGCTTGGTCGCTGCCTCGGGCGTCTCGCCCGCTGCCGGCGTCGCCGTCTCCGGCGCAGCAGCGGGGGGAGGGGTGGCCGGCGTCGCGGCGGCGGACGCCGGTGCGGCCGCTGCGGGTTCGGGGGTCGCGAGCGGCGGAGTGACGCTCAGGATCAACCCCGCGAGCGCCGCCGACATCAGGTTAGACAGGCTGCCCGCGAGCAGCGCCTTCAGCCCCAGCTTGGCGATCATCGGGCGCTGGTTCGGCGCGAGGCTGCCGGTCACCGCCATCTGGATCGCAATCGAGCTGAAATTGGCGAAACCGCACAGCGCAAAGGTACCGATCGCGATCGACACCGGCGACAGCCCGCCGGCCTTTTGCATATTGCCGAGGTCGATGAAGGCGACGAACTCGTTGAGCACGATCTTGCTGCCGAACAGCGCGCCGACTGCGTCCGATTCGGACCAGGGCACGCCCATCAGCCACATCACCGGGCGGAAGATCTGGCCGATGATCGACTGGAACGACAGACCCTCGATATGGAACCAGCCGCCGATGCCCGCGAGCAGGCCGTTGGCAAGCGCGACCAGCGCGACGAACGCCAGCACCATCGCGCCGACCGCGACCGCCAGCTTGACGCCGGTCTGCGCCCCCTGCGCTGCGGCCATGATGATATTGGCGGGCTTTTCCTCGTCGTGGCTCGCCTCGGGCATGACGATCGGCTCGATGCCGATATCCTTGGGGTCGTCGGGCATGATGATCTTGGCCATCAGGATGCCGCCGGGCGCCGACATGAAGCTCGCGGCGAGCAGATAGGGGAGCAGATGCTCGCCGATCATCCCGGCATAGGCGCCGAGGATCGTGCCCGCGACCCCGGCCATGCCGACGGTCATGATCGTGAACAGCTGCGACGGGGTCAGCCCTGCGAGATAGGGACGGATGACGAGCGGGCTTTCGCTCTGCCCGACGAAGATATTCGCTGCCGCGCCCAGGCTCTCGACCTTGGTGACGCCGGTGATCTTCTGGATGCCGCCGCCGACCCATTTGATGATCTGCTGCATCACGCCCAGATAATAGAGGACCGAGATCAACGAGGCGAAGAAGACGATCACCGGCAGCGCGCCGATCGCGAACACCGCCTTGCCATAAGGCGGCTGGGTCAGCACCTCGCCGAACAGGAATTTCGTGCCTTCGTCGGCATAGCTCAGCAGGTTCGACACGCCGGTCGACATCGCGCCGATGATCGCGCGGCCCCACGGCGTGCCGAGCACGAGCAGCGCGAAACCGGCTTGCAGCAGGAAGGCGGGCACGACGACGCGCGGGCGGATCCAGCGGCGGTTCGACGAAAACAGCACGGCGATCGCAAGCAATGCGATGATACCGAGCAGACCGATCAGGCGTTCCATAATAAGAGTGCGTCCCCCGCAAGTTTATTGCGCCTGTCTAGCGGGCTGGGCGGCGGGGGCAAGGGCGGCGATCACGGTCCGTCGCAGCAATGGCGCTTGGCGCGCAGGAATTTCCTTTCTAGACATGGGCCTATTGTTTGGGGGGGGGCGCATGTTTCGTTTGATGTTGGCGGGGGTTCTGCTCGCCGTTTCACCGTCGGTTCTGGCGCAGGACGGCGGTACCGCCGGCGCCAGCACGCCCGCTGCAAAGCCGATCGAACCGCTCCCAACCGCGACCTTCGCGCGGTTGCCCTTCATCGAAAATGCCGAGCTATCGCCCGACGGCCGCCATCTCGCGGGCTTGTTCGCGATCAAGGGCGAACAGCGCATCGGCATCATTCCGATCGGCGGCGATGCCAGCCAGTCGATCTTCGTCGGCGTCCCCGACCTCACCGAAGTCGACTGGCTGCAATGGGTCGGCGACGACAATATCATCGTCGGCCTGCGCGCGCTGCTGCCGGTCGAAACCGACAATTGGTATATCTCGCGGCTGATCAGTATCAACCGTACCACCGGCAAGCCCACGCGCCTGCTCTGGGATCTCAAGGGGCAGGATGCATCGAGCGTTGTCTGGGTCCCGACCGACGGCAGCACCGAAATCCTCGTTGCGGGACAGAATAGCATCTATGAAGGCGAGGATTTCTGGCCCGCCGTCTATCGCGTCGATGTCGCCACCGGGCGCAAGCGGACCGAGGTCAATGCGCGGGGCAGCGTGCTCGACTGGGGCGCCGACCATCTCGGCCGGGTGCGTTACGGCATCGGCTATCGCGACAACACGACCAAATCGACGCTCATCTATCGCGGCGACGGAAAATCGGTGTTCCGCTCGATCGACAGCGCCTCGCTTCGCGACGAGGAGCGCCTCTCTATTCCCTTCGTATTCGTGCCCGGCACCGACAACGGCCTCGTCTATGCCGATGCTCCCGACGGGCGCACGGTGATCGCCGAAAATGACCTTTCGACGGGCAAGCAACTGCGGATCGCACACGAAGTCCCGGCCGCCGACATCGAAGGCGCGATCCGCTCGCCCGACGGATCGCGGTTGATCGGCTTCTACACCTCCGACAATGCCAAGCCGATCCAGTGGATCGACCCCGCGATGGCAGCGCATCAGAAGGAACTCGACGCGGCCTCGCCGCAGTCGAAGGTCCGCATCGAAAGCTACAGCCGCGACCTGTCGAAGCTGCTCGTCCGGATCAGCACCCCCGACAATCCGGGGCTCTTCTATTATTATGACGCGACCACGAATAATTTGTCGAAACTCGCCTCGGTGAACGAAGCGATCGGCGGCAAGCGGCTGTCGCGTTCGCGGCTCGTCCAGTACAAGGCGCGCGACGGGCTCGAGATCGAGGGCGTGCTGACGATGCCGCGCGGCCGCGCCAAGGAAAACCTGCCGCTGATCGTCATGCCGCATGGCGGCCCTTGGGGCCATGACACGCTGAGCTATGATTATTGGGCACAGTTCCTCGCGGAACGCGGCTATGCGGTGCTCCAGCCCAATTTCCGCGGCTCGACCGGCTATGGCGAAAAGTTCCTGAAGGCGGGGCAGGGACAGCTCGGCTTCGCGATGCAGGACGATGTGACCGACGGCGTGCGCTGGGCGGTCGCCGAGAAGATCGCCGACCCGAAGCGCGTTTGCATCGTCGGTGCCTCCTACGGCGGGTATGCGGCCATGTGGGGAATCGCCAAGGATCCCGACCAATATCGCTGCGCGGTGTCGATCAACGGCGTCTCGAACCTGCGACGCGAGGTCAACGACTTCGGCGGCAAGGTCCATTCGCGCCTCTACCGCGACCAGTGGCAGAAAATGACCCCCGATTTCGCGGCGGTATCGCCGATCAACGCGATCGACCGGATCAGGACGCCGCTGCTTTTGATCCATGGCAAGAAGGACGTCACCGTCGACCATGTCCAGTCGGCGAAGATGTACAGCGCGATGACCAAGGCAGGAAAATCGGTCGAATTCGTCTCGATCCCGCTCGCCGACCATTATTTTACCCGCGAGGCCGACCGGACGACCTTGCTGACCGCGATCGAGGCGTTTCTGGCGAAGCATAACCCTGCCGACTGACCAGCATCTTTCCTATCCACGCAAAAGCGACTATCGCGCGCCGATGACCGACACCTCCACGACGGCGCTGCCGCGCACGCTTTCGCCCTCGCTCTTTCTGTTCACGATAATCTATGGCGGCATGGTGGTGCTCGCCGGGGTGCTCGGGAACAAGCAGGTCGCACTGGGTGGCTGGCTGGCGGTCGAGGCCGGGATATTCCCCTTTCTGGTGCTCGTCGCGCTGTCGAGCAGCGTGTCCGAACTGCACGGGCAGGGGGCCGCGAACCGCCTGGTGCTCTGGGGCTTCGTGCCGCTGGTCCTGTCGATCCTGTTGATCTCGCTGGTGCTTGCGTTGCCGGCTTCGCCCGAAATGCAGTCCGACCGGCTCGCCGCGTTCGACCTGATCCTGGGACAAGGGCCGCGGCTGATGGCGGCGGGAATCGTCGCCTATGGCACCTCGCAATTCCTGAACGTCACCATCTTTTCGCGACTGCGCGGGCGTGAAGGCGCCGGGACGGGTTCGGCCTGGCTCGCTATCCGCGGCGCGATTGCCAGCGCGCTCAGCCAGATCGTCGATACCCTGCTGTTCGTCACCATCGCCTTCTACGGCGTCTTTCCGATCGCCAATCTGATGGGCGGGCAGATGCTCGCAAAGGTCACGCTGTCGATCCTCGTCATCCCCTTCGTCATCACCGGTCTGGTCGCGCTCGGTCGCAGCCTCGATGCCAAGCAGGTGGCGGCATGAACCACGCCCCCGATCCCGCGATGCTCGCCAAGGCCGAGACGCTCGTCGAGGCGCTGCCCTATTTGCAGCGCTATGCCGGCGAGACCTTCGTCATCAAATATGGCGGCCACGCGATGGGCGACCCCGAGGCGCAGCGCGACTTCGCCGAGGATGTCGTGCTCTTGAAGGCGGTCGGGATCAACCCGGTGGTCGTCCATGGCGGCGGGCCGCAGATCGGCGCGATGCTGAAACAGCTCGGGATCGAATCGACCTTCGTCGGGGGCTTGCGCGTCACCGACGCGGCGACCGCCGAGGTCGCCGAGATGGTGCTCGCGGGCAAGATCAACAAGGAAATCGTCAGCTGGATCGCCGCGCTTGGTGGTCGCGCAGTGGGCATTTCGGGCAAGGACGCCAATCTGGTGCTCGCCGAAAAGGTCAAGCGCACCGAGCCCGACCCCAATTCGGGGATCGAGCGCCATGTCGACTTGGGCTTCGTGGGCGAACCCGTCGCGGTCGATCCGACGATTTTGCAGAACCTGACCAAGGACAATTTCATCCCGATCGTCGCGCCCGTCGCGCTCGGCGCCGATGGCGCGACCTATAATATCAACGCCGATACGATGGCGGGGGCTATTGCGGGCGCGCTGGGAGCCAAGCGTTTCTTTCTGCTTACCGACGTTGCCGGGGTGCTCGACAAGGAGAAGAATCTCCTGACCGACCTCGACCGCACCGCGATCGATGCGCTCAAGGCTGACGAGACGATCACCGGCGGCATGATCCCCAAGGTCGAAACCTGCGTCGCGGCGGTCGATGCGGGGGTCGAGGCGGCGGTCATCCTCGACGGCCGCGTGCCGCACGCGATGCTGCTTGAAATTTTCACCGCACGGGGTGCGGGCACGCTCATTCACCGCTAAGAGGGGCGCCTTCTCGGCTCTCCCGGAGACAGTCCTTGTACTTCATGTTCCTCGATATCCTGGCGATCCTGCTCAACATCCTGTGGTGGATCATCATCGTCCAGGCGGTGATGTCGTGGCTGCTCGCCTTCAACGTCATCAACACCCACAATGAGTTCGTCCGGCAATTGTGGCTGGTGCTCGAACGCATCACCGAACCGCTCTATCGCCCGATCCGCCGCATCATGCCCGATTTCGGCGGCATCGACCTGACCCCGATGGTCGTGCTGATCCTGCTCATCATCATTCGCGGACCGGTGATGACCTATCTGGTGCAGCTCGGCATCAATTCCGGCCTGGCCTGACCGATGGCGGCGGCGGTGATCGACGGCAAGGCGTTTGCGGCAGGGCTTCGCGCCCGGATCGCCGACGCTGTCCCCGCCTTTACGGCGGCGACCGGCCGCGCGCCGGGACTTGCGGTGGTGCTCGTCGGCGACGATCCGGCGAGCGCGGTCTATGTCGGGTCGAAGGGCAAGGCGACGGTTGCCGCGGGCATGGCGAGCTTCGAGCATCGCCTTCCCGCCACCGCGACGCAGGCCGAGGTCGAGGGCCTGCTCGCGACGCTCAACGTCGACGATGCGGTCGACGGTATCCTGCTCCAGCTTCCCTTGCCCGGCCATCTCGACGAACAGGCGGCGGTGGCGACGATCGATCCCGACAAGGATGTCGACGGGCTGACCCCGGTCAGCGCCGGCCGTCTCGCGCTCGGTATCCCCGGCATGGTGCCCTGCACGCCCTATGGCTGCCTGCTGCTGCTGCAGGACCAACTCGGCGATCTCAGCGGCAAGGACGCGATCGTCGTCGGCCGCTCGATCCTCGTCGGCAAGCCGATGGCGGCGCTGCTGCTCGGCGCGAACTGCACGGTGACGATGGCGCATAGCCGGACAAGAGATCTCGCCGACGCGGTGCGCCGCGCCGATATCGTCGTCGCGGCGGTCGGCCGCGCCGAAATGGTGAAGGGCGACTGGATCAAGCCCGGCGCGGTCGTCATCGACGTCGGGATCAACCGGCTCGCGCCCGCAGAGGGCGAAGCGAAGGGCCGGCTGGTCGGCGACGTCGACTATGCGCAGGTGTTGGCGGTTGCCGATGCGGTCACCCCCGTTCCGGGTGGCGTCGGTCCGATGACCATCGCCTGCCTGCTCCGCAACACGCTCGTCGCGGCGCACCGCCGCGCGGGTCTTGCCGATCCGGAGGGTTTCTGATGCGCCGCGCGCTGGCCGCTGCCGCCGCGCTGGCGCTCGTTGCCGCCGGCGGGGTGACGGCGCGCGAGCGCGACCGTCCGCTCGCCGCCAACCCCAGCGGCTTCATCGCCGCCGAAATCGCCTTTGCGCGGCTCGCGCAGGAAAAGGGGCAGTGGACCGCATTCCGCGAGACGGCGGCGCCCGAGGCGGTGATGTTCGTGCCGCAGCGGGTGAAGGCGCGCGACTGGCTGAAGTCGCAGAAGGACCCTGCCGAGGCGGTGAAGTGGCAGCCGCACGCGGTCTATGTCAGCTGCGACGGCAATGTCGGCGTCACCACCGGCGCGTGGCAGAAGGGGCCGGCGAACGGCTATTTCACCACCGTGTGGCTGCGCGATCCCAAGAAGGGCAAGATGGCCTGGATCCTCGATCATGGCGACGCGCTGACGACGCCGCGCGAGGCGCCCGATTTCATCGCGTCGAAACAGGCGAAATGCGGGTCGCGGCCCGGCGTCGCGATCGACGGCGGAACCGAGGGCGAGGACCGCGCGGTCGGCCTGTCGCCCGACCAGACGTTGAGCTGGACCTCGGTCGTCCAGCCCGACGGCGCACGGCGCGTCACGGTCCGGCTGTGGGACGGCACCGCGATGCAGCAAGTCATCGACGACCAGGTCGCCGCCCCGGCCCCGCAAAACTGATGCTCGACCTCTTCATCTCGGCCTTCGTCACGCTGTTCGTGGTGATCGACCCGCCGGGGTGCGCGCCGATTTATGCCAGCCTGACGACGGGCGCCAATGCGGCGCAGCGGCGGTCGATGGCGATCCGCGCGACGATCATCGCGGGCGGTATCCTGATCTTTTTCGCGATGTTCGGCGAGGCTTTGCTCAGCTTCCTGCACATCGACCTCGACAGTTTCCGCATCGCCGGCGGCTTGATGCTGTTCATCATCGCGATCGACATGGTGTTCGAAAAGCGCACCGAGCGCCGCGAACAGCGCGCCGAAAAGGTCAAGGCGACCCCCGAGGTCGAGGATGTCTCGGTCTTTCCGATGGCGATGCCGATGCTCGCGGGGCCGGGGTCGATCGCATCGGTGATGCTGCTGGTGTCGCAGAACAACGGGCTCGACCGCGCCTTCGTCATCTTTGGCGCGCTGCTCCTCGTGCTGCTGCTGACGCTCGCGGCGCTGCTCGCGGCGGGGCCGCTGATGCGGC
>NZ_LYVN01000162.1 GCF_001990265.1 Sphingopyxis sp. KK2 | reverse complement strand
CCGAACCAGGTCGTGCTGCTGCGCGCCAATGCGCCCGACGGCGCGACGCCGACGGTGGTGACCCCGGTGACGCTGAGCCTCGACATCCCGAACGCGCTGCCCGCCTATAATTCGGTGCGGATCGTCTGCCCGGGTGTCCCCGACGTCGAACTCAAAGTCGGCTGAATCATGCAGGGAGGTCCGGGGTGAACGAACGCGTCGAATTCTTCTTTGACCTGTCCTCGCCCTGGACCTGTCTCGCCTTTCACAACATGCCCGCGCTGCTCGAACGGGCGGGCGCGATGGCGCGCTATCGTCCGATCCTGGTCGGCGGGGTGTTCAATGCGGTCAATCCCGCCGTCTATGCCGCGCGCGAGCAGGCCGACAACCGGCGGCTGCAGCATAGCTGGAAGGTGCTGCAGGACTGGGCGCGGCTCGCAAATGTGCCGATGAATTTCCCGTCAGAGTGGCATCCGGCGAAGAGCATCGCGGCGATGCGTTTCTGCTGCGCGCTCGAGGACGACCAGGCCGCGCTGGTTCGGTTCGCGCGCGCCGCCTTTGCGAGCTATTTCGACCGGCAGGAAAATCTCGACGACCCCGCCGTGCTGGCGGCGGTCGCCGATGCCGAGGGGCTCGATGGCGCCGCGCTTGCCGAGGCCGCCGGCAGCGATCCGGTCAAGGCGCGGCTGCGCGCCAATACCGACGAACTGATCGCGCGCGGCGGTTACGGATCCCCGTCCATTTTCGTCGATGGCGACGATATGTATTTCGGAAACGACCAACTGCCGCTCGTCGCAGCGGCGCTCTCCAAGGAAGCCTGAATGAAAGACCGTATCTCGATCACCATGCTGGAAAACGGCATCGCCGACGTCCGGCTGATCCGCACCGACAAGATGAATGCGCTCGACGCCGAAATGTGGGCGGCGCTGGCGGAGGCGATCGACGAACTGAAGGACAAGGCTGGCTTGCGCGTCGTGGTGCTGTCGGGCGAGGGACGCGCCTTTTGCGCCGGGCTCGACCTGTCGAGCCTGAGCAACGATCGCGATCCGGGCGCAAGCAGCGCCGGCGGCACCTTGTCCGATCGCACGCGCGGTCTTTCGAACAATGCCCAATATGCCGCCTGGGGCTGGCGCGAACTGCCGGTGCCGGTGATCGCGGCGGTGCACGGCGTCGCCTTCGGCGCGGGCAGCCAGATCATGGCGGCGGCCGACATTCGGATCGTCCACCCCGACACGCGCATCGCGATCATGGAAATGCGCTGGGGTCTCGTCCCCGACGTCGCGGGCATGGCGCTGTGGCGCACGCAGGTCGCCGACGATGTGCTGCGCGAGATGATCTACACCAACCGCGAGTTCAACGGCACCGAGGCGAAGGCGATGGGCTTTGCGACGCATGTCTCGGACGACCCGCTGGCCAAGGCGATGGAACTCGCCGAGGTGATCGCGAACAAGAATCCGCACGCGATCCGCGGCGCCAAGCGCCTGTGCAACATGCTCGCCGACGCGAGCGACGCCGAGATATTGCAGGCCGAGAGCGACGAGCAGGTGCTGGTGATCCGCAAGCCCAACCAGGTCGAGGCGGTGATGGCGCATATGGAAAAGCGCGCGCCGAATTTCGTGGATTGAGCTATCGCCCCCCGCGAATGCGGGGGCGATATTTCTATAACAGTCCCAAAAACCGCGCCGCATTGTCCCAATCGGCGCGCTTTTTCTCGCGCGCCGTGATCGCCAGATCGTCGGCGCCCCAGCGCCGTTCCTGGTAGAGTTCGTCGAGGCTCACCGCCTGCCACAGATGGTCGGCGTCATGCGCCGCCTCGACCAGCGCCAGCCCCGCGACGAGCGATCCGCCGATCGTCACCAGCGGGGTCAGCGCGGTCAGGCGCCACGGATCGAGCGCCAGCACCGCGCCGCGCAGCGCCGCGACCGTCGCGGGCGGCTGATCGATCGGCAAGATGCCCTGCGTGATCGCGAACTCGACACCATAGCGAGCCTCGGCCCAGCCGAGCAGCGGGTTCCATAGCGCCGCCTGTTCGGCGAGCAGCACGGCGTCGCGATCCTCGCGGTAACAGAAAAGCTCGCTCGTCGCATAGGCCGCGACGGGTTCGGCAAAGGCGGCAAGGTCGGGCGCCGCAAGGTCGATCGCGGCGTTGGTCAGCCCGGTCATCGGCATCGCGGCGGGATCGATCGTCTCGCCCACCGCCTGCCATTCGGCGGCGATCGCTTCGGCGAGCGCATGGCTCTCGACCGCGAGCGGCGCGCGTTGCGGCGTGCGCACCGGGCGTCCGTCGAGCGCGATGCCCCAGCCGTCGCCGCTCTCGACGACGGTCGTCTCTTTCCAGAATCGCTTCATAGCTCTTTGGGCGAGCGCCAGCGGCGCGCGAGCAGCAGCGGGAAGACCGCGAAATCAAACGCTCCGATCAGCACCACCGCGATGCCGATATAGCGGTCGGTCGGCATGCCCGCGATGCCCCAGCGCCCGGCGATCAGCAGGAAGCCCGCCATCACGAAAAAGGCGCCCATGATGCGCATCAGGTTGATCGCGAAATAGCGCTTTTTCGCAAGCGCCTCGTCGGCGGGGGTCATCGTCTTTCTCCTCGGCCCGCGAGCTGGTCCATCAGATGGGCGAGCGCGCCATGCCCTTGGGCTTTCAGGCCATCGATCACGCGGGTGCGCTCGTCGGCGGACTTGTTCTGCGACAGCTTCAGCGTCGGCCGCCACGCGGTGATGGCGATTTCGAACCCGATGATCGCGTCGGCCATCTTGCCGAAGATCGCGGGGCTCATCTTGTCGCGCGTCCAGGGCGGGTCGATCCCGATCCGCGCCTCATGGCTCGCCGACAGCGTATCGAGCTGTGCGACGAGCGCGTCGCGATCGAGCCGGCGTGCCTGGCCCTCCATCTCGACCGCGACATAGTTCCAGGTCGGGACCTGGTCGGGGGCGGTATACCAGCTCGCGCTGACATAGGCGTCGGGACCCTGCACGACCGCCAGCGCGCTCGCGCCGTCGAGATGTTTCGCCAGCCCGTTGCCGCGCGCGAGATGGAATTGCAGCGTGCGATTGTCGGCGCCGAGCACCACCGGCGCATGCGCGACGCGCGGCCCGTCGGGAGTGCCTGCAAAGATCGCGGCAAAGCCGATCTCGCGCACCAGCAGCGCGGCGAGGTCGTCGTCCTTGGGCCGAAAGGCGGGATCGGGATGCATCAGCTGGGCCGGGCGCGGCGCGACGGTTTCTTTGCGCCCGGCTTCGCGCCCTTGGCCTTAGGCGCCGCGGGTTTGCCGGGTTTCGCCTTGGGCTTGGGCTTAGCCTTGCCGACGAAATCGGTCGGCTTGCTGTCGGCGGTGCGCCCGCGCCGTTCGCCGCGCCGCGCCTTGCGGATCTGCTTGCTGTGCGCCTTCGCTGCGGCCTTTTCGGCGGCCTTGGACGGCGGACCCTTGGCGATATCGTCGATACCGACCTGGCCGAGCAGCGTGTCGAAACCCAGCGCATCGATGGTCGCGGCGAAATGCTCGGGCACTTCGGCGCTGATATCGATCGCGCCGCCATCGGGATGGTCGATGCGCAGGCGGCGGCTGTGCAGATGCATCTTGCGGCTGATCGCGCCGGTCAGGAACGCGCCCTTGCCGCCATATTTGCCGTCGCCGACGATCGGGTGGCCGATCGCCGCCATATGGACGCGCAGCTGGTGCGTGCGCCCGGTCAGCGGTTGCAGTTCGACCCACGCCGCGCTGTTTCCGGCGCGCTCGATGACGCGGTAGCGTGTCTTCGATGGCAGGCCCTTGTCATCTACATGCATCTTCTCGCCGCCCGATCCGGGCTGCTTGGCGAGCGGCAGGTCGATCTCGCCCTGCTGGATGTCGGGCACGCCGACGATGATCGCCCAATAGGTCTTCTTCGCGCTGCGATTCGAAAAGCTTTTGGCGAAATAGGCCGCGGCGCGCGGGGTGCGCGCGATCAGCAGCGCGCCCGAGGTGTCCTTGTCGAGCCGGTGGACGAGCTTGGGCCGCACCGGCCCGTCGAATTTCAGCGCGTCGAGCAGCCCGTCGACATGCTGCTCGGTCTTTGTCCCGCCCTGCGTGGCGAGACCGGGCAGCTTGTTCAGCACGATCGCGCCTGCGTCGCGGTGGATCACCATGCCCGTCGCCAGCGCGACATCGGCGTCGGTCAGCGGGCGGCCCTTGCGCGCCGGACGCGCCTCGGCCTCGACCGGCGGGGTCGGCATGACGAGCTTTTGTCCGGTCGCGATGCGGTCCGACACATCGGCCTTCCTGCCGTCGAGCGTCAGCTGCCCCGACCGCGCCCAGCGCGCGAGCAGCGCGTGCGGCGTGCCTTCGCGGTGGCGCTTGAACCAGCGGTCGAGGCGGATGCCGTCATCCTCCTCGGCGATCGTTGCGCCGTCCATCTTTGGCTTGTCGCTCATGCCGGCACCTGCCGCATGACGAGAAGGCCGAGCCCGCAGGCGGCGATCGCGCCGATCACCGACGCGGCGACATAGGCAAAGGCCTGCGCCGACTCACCGCGCTCGAACAGGGTCCAGAACTCCATGCTGAAGGCGGAGAAGGTGGTGAAGCCGCCGAGCACGCCGACCCCGAAGAAGAGGCGTGCCGCCTCGCTCCCGCCGCTGCGCGCGAGGCCGGCGATCAGCAGGCCCATGGCGAGGCTGCCGGCGATATTGATCGAGAGCGTCCACCAGGGGAAGCCGGGTCCAAGGCGCGCGAGCATCGCCGCGCCGACAAGATGCCGCGCGCCGGCACCGAGGGCGCCGCCGATCATGACTGGAAAAAGGCCGTTCATCTGCTCGCCCTAGCCGCAAAAGCGCGTGGCGGAAAGCGCGGCGGTGGCGGAGGGCGGTGGCATGGCATCGCCGGCGGCTCACCGCCGCCATGCGCGACGGCGACAGGGGGGATTGACGCGAGGAACAAAACATGTCCAAAATGGAGAAAATTCCACCAGCTCGGTCCGTATCAAACGCTGCCTGTTGTTCGGCAGTGTCCGGATCGGCGGCAGTTTGGAACGAACAAAAGGTGAATATCGCCATATTGACGACATAAGGACGCCAAGGCGGAGAAACGGCGAGGGAAGGGCGGCATGATGGACCAGATGATCGACTCGGACCAGCGGATCGCGGCCCCGCCGCCGGAACGCTTCGACTGGGTGCCGCCGCCACACGGGCCGGACGGCCATCCGGCGGCGGTGCTGTTCGTCGGCCCCCGTTCGATCGGCGCCGACCTCATGCGGTCGGGCCGGGCGCGCGTGATCGATCATATTCCCGCCGCACGGGTGGCGGCGCACCTCAGGACGATGGCGCTGCCCGACATCGTCTGGCTGATCGATACCGAGACGATCGAGGTCGAGGTGCTGTCCGAAATTTGCGATGCCGCGATCGCGATGGAATGCGCGCTGGTGTGCGAAACCGCGCTCGGCGCGCTCGACCGGGTCGCGGCGATCGTCCCGGCCGCGATCCGCACCGAATGGCTGGTCGATGCCGATGCCGCCGATCGCCTCGTCGCGCTCGCGGCGGCGTCGCGCTCGCAGGGGGCGGCCGTCCACGACGTTGCCCGCGACGATGCCATGGAACGGATCGACCGCCTGCAGGACGAGGTCGCGCGCATCGCGCGGCTGCTCGGCGACCTGTCGGGCCAGCGCGGCCTTCCGGGCACGCCGCCGGCCTTTGTCCCGCGCGACGAGGATTTCGGCGACGCCGGCGGCCAGGTCCGCGCGCCGGTGCGCGATTATGCGGCGCCCCCGCGCAGCTTCGAGCCCGACGAACGCATGGTGCATCGCCAGCGCGCGAAGGCGGTGCGCCGGATGCTGCGCCAGCGCCGGATGCGCGAGCAATATTTCCCCGCCGACCTGTTCGCCGACCCGGCGTGGGACATGCTGCTCGACCTGTATGCCGCGCGCCTCGAACGCCAGCCGGTGTCGGTGTCGAGCCTGTGCATCGCCGCCGCGGTCCCCGCGACCACGGCGCTGCGCTGGATCAAGACGATGACCGACGCGGGGCTGTTCCTGCGCGAGGCCGACCCGCATGACGGCCGCCGCATCTTCATCGGCCTCGCCGAAGCGGCGTTCGATGCGCTGGCGCGCTATTTCGAGGCGCTGGAGGAATGAGGCCATGCTTGCTCCGGCCGCGAAGCTGTGGCAGGGGCGCGCTTCTTCCGAAAGGGGGCGCTTAGCTCAGTTGGTAGAGCATCTCGTTTACACCGAGAGGGTCGGCGGTTCGAGCCCGTCAGCGCCCACCATCCGGCGGCATCGGCGTGCGGCATCTGGACAGGCCTGACGATCAGTCCGCACCGTCTCCCGCCCGATCGACCATATCCATGAAATCGCGCGCGAGGTCGCGTTCGGCCGCGTCCTTGAAGGCGATATCGAGGTCGGGCGCGACGCCAAGCATATGCATCAGCGCCCACAGCGCGAAGCGGCGGCCGGGATTGGTCTCGAGCCCGAAGTCGACGCGCATGCGCTCGGTCCCCGCGGCGAGCGCCTCGGGGTGGATCGCCGCAAGGTCGGCGGTGCCGAAATAGCGGTTCAGCTGGTCGTCGAAGTCCATGGCGCCTTATGGAGCGGTCAGCTTTTTTTGAACAGCGCGTCGGCGCTCGCCTTGTGGCTGGTCGCAAAGGCGATGCGCGCGCGGGTGCGGGTGATTTCCTCTTCCAGCACCGCGATGCGGTCATTGAGTTCGTCGACCGACAGCGGGTCGAGCGACTGTCTGGTCAGGCTCGCGAGTATATCGTCGCGGCGGCGGGGTTCGTTATCGTCGTCCATCGCGCTGTCCTCTCGTCCTCATCCGCTTGATCGGCGGCGAAACTGTTGACCCGCCGCCCCGCGCTGTCAATAAGGCGCGCCTGTGGGAAGCAGGGGGACCAAGACGTGACCAGCGTGCCGGAAAGCATGACCGCCATCGCCATCAGCGCGCCGGGCGGACCCGAAGTCCTGGTGCCCGAGACGCGCCCCGTGCCGCGGCCGGCGCCGGGCGAGGTGCTGATCCGCGTCGCCGCGGCGGGGGTCAATCGCCCCGATGTGCTGCAGCGCATGGGATATTATCCGCCGCCGCCGGGCGCGTCGGACCTGCCCGGGCTCGAGATTGCTGGGACGGTCGTCGCGGTCGGGCCGGGCGGCGATCCCGAATTGCTGGGGCAGGCGATGTGCGCGCTCGTCGCGGGCGGCGGCTATGCCGAATATTGCACCGCGCCGGCGGGAAGCTGCCTGCCCGTGCCGACGGGCTTTTCGATGGCCGAGGCGGCGGCGCTGCCCGAGACGATCTTCACCGTGTGGCACAATCTGTTCGAGCGCGCCTGGGTGATGGAGGGCGAGACGGTGCTGGTCCATGGCGGCACCAGCGGCATCGGCACCACCGCGATCGGGTTGTGCAAATTGTTCGGGATCAAGGTGATCGTGACCTGCGGCAGCGCCGACAAATGCGCAGCGGCGGTCGCGCTCGGCGCCGACCTTGCGGTCGATTATTCGGCCGAGGATTATGTCGCGGCGGTGAAGGCGTTTACCGACGGCAAGGGCGTCAACGCGGTGCTCGACATGGTCGGCGGCGATTATGTGCCGCGCAATTTGGAATGCCTCGCCGACGACGGGCGCCATGTGACGATCGCCTTCCAGCGCGGCGCGAAGGTCGAGATCGACATTTCGCAGGTCATGCGCCGTCGGCTGACGATGACCGGATCGACGCTCCGCGCGCGCAGCGCCGACTTCAAGGCCGCGCTCGCCGACGAGATCGCGCGCACTTTGTGGCCGCGGCTGGGCGAGGGCGCCTGGAAACCCGTGATGGACAAGGCCTTCCCGCTGGCCGAAGCCGGTGCCGCGCATGCGCGGATGCAGGCGGGCGAGCATGTCGGGAAGATCGTGCTGACGGTCGGCTGAGCGGCGCGGTCGCGACAGCGGCGCGCTTCACCTTCTACGGCGAAACCTATCGGGTCGTCGTCGATCCGGGCTGACCCGACGCATCGCGCGGAACATCGGCGGTGGCCGGCCATTGCTGAGACTCAAAGCAAAAGGAGCCTCTGCCATGACCCTC
>NZ_LYVN01000161.1 GCF_001990265.1 Sphingopyxis sp. KK2 | reverse complement strand
ATGGACCCCGGCTTTCGCCGGGGAACGGCAGCGTCCGCCCGATTCCGGCCATTCGCCCGCAAGCATTACCGACAAGACCGAACGCGGTCAGCCGATGCCTGCGAGATCATGGAACGCGAGCGCCAAAAGGGCCAACACGCGGCCGCAACGTCACTACCGGCGGAACAATCCCTTGAGCCAGCCTGCCACGCCCGTTGCCTGGCTCGCATCGGCCGCCTCGTCGCCATCGGCGTTCGCGCGATGGCGCAGGGCCCTGATCCGGGCCGACGGATCGGCACCCTCGTCTGCGCGCCGGTCGCCCGTCCGGTCTGCCGCGACGACACCCCGGTTATCGGACAAATCCGGCGCCGCCGCGGCGGCTTCGAAGCCGTCGTCATCCTCGGGAAACCGGTCGTAAAAGTCGCTGTGGTCGTCATATCCTCCGACCTTTCGACCGGGCACACGCAAGACCATCATGTCGGGATGGAGCTTCACGCGCGCGTTCGGCACATCCTTCTGGCGTTCGACCAGCGCCTCGAAATCGCGCAACCGGCCGGCCTCGATCACCGACGCATATTCGGACCCGGCATCATGGCCCGTGGCCTCGAGAAAGTCATAGGCGATTTCGGCGCGGCCATATCCGCCGCTGTTGAAACGCTCGCTGATAAACCGCAGCATCGGCGCGACGGCATAGATGTCGTCGCCCATCGGCTCGTCGTCCTCCTCATAATCATAGCCGGTGGGCTCGCCCTTCCAGAAGATGAGCAGCGCCGTCGACCGGTCGCATTGAGGCTGGCCGACGATCCAGAACAGCCCGTCCAGCCGCTCGTTCCAGTTGAAGAAAAAGGCGTAACGATGCCAATCGTCGGGCGACGAGTTTTTCAGAAATTCCATTTGCCGGGCGTGCAGACGCTCCTGCGCCGCTTCGAAATCGTCCATCCCCTCGCGCTCCCCAAGCCGCATTGTCGCTCCAACGCGTACCGGCATCTTAGCCGAAGGGCTTTAAAGTGCTGTTAAGCGGCGGGGCTCTCTCGGCGGACGACGACGCGGGGCAGGCGTGCCGGTGCGGCGACGCGCGAATAGCGGATTCCCAAGCCCGTCACCCCGATCGGCATCGATGCGACAACGACAGCAAGCGACCGAAAGGCGACATCTGAAGCATCGCCATCTCGAACGGAATCCTCGGGTTCGCCCTGCGGCGTGGGTGATCTATATTTCACGCAAAGGCGCAAAGGCGCCAAGAAAAAGAGCCTCACACAAAGACACAAAGAGGCCGGGTCACGCCGCAGGCGGTGCCCGTCGCCGCAGGCGACCTTGTAAAGCGCTGCGCGCGGGGAAGCACACAGCGTGTGACGGCTCGACTGCCCTCTTTGTGTCTTTGTGTGAGGCTCTTTTTCCCTCTTTGTGCCTTTGCGCCTTTGCGTGAGACAAAAACAACCAGACCCATCGCACTGCACCGGCGCAACGGCAGCAACCGACCGATTGCGGACACGTTTCAATTGCCATAAGTCTTGGCGAACAAAGCTTTGGGGTTCCCAAGATTGCATTGGCTTACACGATACCACGATCGTCTCATAACTGAGATGGAGCGCGACCCGCCTTGGAGCGGCTACGGCAAACTGGAATGTCTATGGCCGATTTTTTTGGGCGGCGGCCTGATGTTTGCATTTGAATATGCAACCGGGTTCACTGTCCATAATACCTTTTGGGTTGTTCCCTTTCTGCTGCCCGGCGCGATCTGGTATCTTTACCTCACGAAACGCTACGTGCTCATACTGGCCCGAAGGTTGCGCTCTCCGCGAGCATAACTCCCGCGTCCGCTTCCCACCCCAAAGCCGCCAACCGTCGCCTGCCGCGTCACCCCACCGCAATCGCTTCGATCTCGATACGAAAGCCGAAATGCAGCGGCCCCGTCGGGACCACGCTGCGCGCCGGGCGGTTGTCCCCGAAGAAGCGCGCATAGATCGCATCGACCTGACCCCAGTCGTCGATATCGCTGAGATAGACCGTCGTCTTGACCACCTGCGCCAGCCCCGCGCCGGCATCGGCGAGCACGGCTTCGAGGTTGCGCAGCGCCTGCTCGGCCTGCGCCGCAAAGGGCGCGTCCGCAAGCGACGTGTCGCGTCCAGGGAGCAGCGGCAATTGCCCCGACACGAAGATGAAGCCGCCCGCGGCGACGAAGGGCGAATAATGCGGCGCGCTCGCCGCCTGTCCCGCGTCTTCTCTCTCGCCTGCCGTCATCCGATCCTCTCCCGCGCTTGTGGGAGAGGATTAGCATGGCCGGCGCCCGGCGCCATCACCCCATGACGAAGGCGTTGAGCTTGTTGCCGTCGGGGTCGCGGAAATAGCCCGCGTAAAAGCCCTCGCCGCGCGGTCCCGGGGGGCCTTCGCAGGTGCCGCCATGGGCGATCGCGATGTCGTAGAGGCGGTGGACCTGTTCCTTGTCCTTCGCCTCGAGCGCGACCATCACGCCATTGCCGACGCTCGCTTCATTACCGTCGAACGGCTTGGTGAGCCCGATCCCCGCACCGCCGCCCGGCTTGCCCCACGCGATGAAGCCGTCGAACTCCATCATCCGCGGCGTTTCCAGCTCGGTCGCGATCGCGTCGTAAAAGGGGGCGGCCTTTGCAAGGTCCTTGGTGCCCAAGGTCACATATCCGATCATCCTGATTCTCCCGATTCGTTGAAGGAACATAATAGGAACAATGACGGCGGCGCGCAAAGAAAAACGGGCGCCGGACCGAAGTCGCGGCGCCCGTCTCTGATCCCCGGAGGGAAGCGCTTATTTCTTGAGGCGCAGCGCCACGTCGGCCGAGGGACCGCCACGGCGCAGGATCTCGACCAGCACCGCGTCGCGGCCCGCCGCCTTGGTATCGGCGACGACCTTCGCCAGCGCGTCGCTCGTCAGCACCGGGGTGCGGCCGTTGCCCGCGCTCAGGATCACGTCGCCGCGGCGAAGCCCCTTGCGCCCGGCATCGCTGCTCGCCGTCACCGCCGCGATCACCAACCCCTTGGTGTTGGCATCGACGCCGACCGAGCGCGCAATGTCGGCGGTCAGCGGCAGCACCGTGAGGCCGAGTTCGTTGAGCACCGCGGTATCGGCGGCGCCCGCCGGATCCTCGGGGGTCGCCTGTTCGTCTTCGGGGTCGAAGGTCGTGCCGGCGAGTTCCTCTTCGGGCGGGCGCTTGCCGACCACCGCGTTGATCGTGATCGTCTTGCCGTCGCGGATGACCTCGAGCGGGATGCGCGTCCCCGGTTTGACCCGGGCGACGATGTACGACAGCGTCTGCTGCGGCGTCACTTCCTTGCCGTCGACCTTGGTCACGACGTCGCCGCGCTTCAGCCCGGCCTTTTCGCCGGCCTGGCCGGGTTCGAGGCGGCCGATGCGCTCGCCGCGGTCCTTGGGCAGCCCCAGCGCCGCCGCCATATCCTCGTCGACCGGGGTGATGCCGATGCCCAGGTAACCGCGCTCGACCGCCTGGCCCGCGCGCAGCGCTTCGATCACCGGGATCGCGGCGTCGGCGGGGATCGCGAAGTTGACGCCGATGTTCGCGCCGACGGGCGAGATCAGCATATTGTTGATGCCGACGACATTGCCCTGCAGGTCGAACAGCGGGCCGCCCGAATTGCCGCGGTTGATCGCGGTATCGGTCTGGATATAACGGTCATAGGCACCGCCCTGCCCGAGGTTGCGCTGCACCGCCGAGATGATGCCCGCGGTCACCGTCGAGCCGAGACCGAGCGGGTTGCCGATCGCCACCACCCAGTCGCCGACGCGCGCGTCGCTGCCGGTCGCGAACTTCACGAAGGGCAAACCAGATGCGTCAATCTTGAGCAGCGCAAGGTCCGACGCCTGGTCGCGGCCGACGATCGTCGCCTTATATTCCTTGCGGTTGGTCAGCGTCACCGTGACCTCGTTGACCGCCTCGCCGCGCGGGCCGCCCGAGATGACATGGTTGTTGGTGACGATATAGCCGTCGGCCGAGATCAGGAAGCCCGAGCCGCCGCCCTGCTGTTCCTGCGTGATCGGCTCGCGCGTGCCCGCAAAGGGGTTGAGCCGGACGCCGAGCGTGACCTCCTGCTTGGTCGCGATATTGACCACCGCGGGCTGGAGCTGCTCGACCAGGTCGGCAAAGCTTTCGGGCGCCCCGGCGCGCGGGACGACCTTGGCGATTTCGCTCGATTCATTCTGCGCGACCTGCGCGCCGACGGGGGACTGGGAGACCAGCGCCAGCGCCGTGCCACCCGCCAGCAGTGCCGAAGTGATGCCATAAACATAACGCACGATCGAAATTCCTCTTCTCTTCACGAATGACGTCCAGCCCCGGCGGCGGTTATCTGCTTGGCCGTGGCTGAACGGCAATTGAACATGAACGGCGCGTGAGAGCGCCGTTCATGTCGCGTCTCAATCGCCGCGGAACTGGCGCAGATATTCGCTGTTCGGCGACAGGATGACCGAATTGTTCGCGCTCTTCGCGGCATCGCTGTTGAAGGTCTGGCGATAGCTCTGCATCGCGCGGTAGAAGTCATAGAATTGCGGATCCTTGCCATAGCTGGCGGCATAGATGCGCGCCGCCTCGGCATCCGCGGTGCCGCGGATGATCTGCGCTTCCTTCTGCCCCAGCGCCCGGATCGCCACCGCTTCCTGCTCGCGCGCCGACATCATGCGCGTGAAGGCGGCGTTGAGCGGCGTGCCTTCAGGCAGATCGGCGCGCTTGATCCGCACGTCGATGACCTCGGCGCCATAGCGCCGCGCCTCGCGGTTCAGCGCATTCTGGATGTTGGTCATCACATTGCCGCGCTCGGCCGACAGCAGCGAGGCGAAGCTCCGCTTGCCGAGCTCGTTGCGCAGCGCCGAGCCGAGGATCGAGGTCAGCTGACCCTTCAGATTCTCCTCGGTGCGGATCGACGTATAGGTGCGCGACGGATTGACGATGCGAAAGCGCGCGAAGGCGTCGACCTCGAGCAGATATTGGTCGGTCGTGAGCACGCGCTCATTCTGCATGTTCGCGCCCAGGATGCGCTTGTCGAATACGACCACCGTATCGATGATCGGGATACGCGCGAGGATGCCCGCGCCCGAATTGCCGAAGCTCTGCCCCGGCTTGTACTGGTTCTTGACCGCATGGATCTGGCCATAGCGGATGACGAGCGCCTGCTTGTCCTCGGGCACGATCTTCAGCGTCATGGTGGCGAGCACCGCGACGATGGCGAGGCCGAAGATCCAGCGCAGCGGGCGCGAGAAGACCGATTCGAAAAAGCTCATTGTGCGGCCTCCGTCGCCGGCGCCGCACGGCGCTTGAGTTCGGGGAGCGGCAGATAGGGGGTGACCCCGCCCGATTCGACGATCACCTTGTCGACCGGCGCCAGCACCGTCTCCATCGTTTCATAATAAAGGCGGCGCTTGGTCACTTCGGGCGCCAGCTTATATTCCTCGTAAATCTTGTCGAACGACGCCGCCGCGCCGCGCGCGGTTTCGAGCTGCGCGCTCGCATAGGCTTCGGCGCTGTTGATGTTCGATTCGCGTTCCTGCTGCGCCGCGGTCACCTTGTTGAAGGCGTCGGTGACCTCTTCGGGCTGCACCGCGCGCTGCAGCTGGATCGCCTCGATCGTCACGCCCGAGCGATATTTGTCGAGCAATTGCTGCATGCGCGTGCGCACCTCGCCCTCGATCGCGGCACGCCGCGGACCGATCGCGTCGGTCAGCGTATAATTGGCGACCGTCGCGCGCATCGCGCTTTCGGCGACTTCCTTGATCGTATTTTCCTGGTCGGCGATCTGGAACAGATATTGGTGCGGATCGCGCACGCGCCAGCGCACCTCATAGCCCAGGTTGATGATATTCTGGTCCTGCGTCAGCACGAAATTGCGCGATTCATTGCTCGTCGCGCCGATCTTCATCTCGCGGATCGACTGGACGTCCTCGACCTTCACGCTCTCGAACGGCGCGGGCAGCTTGAAATTGATCCCCGGCCCCATGGTGCGCGAATAGCTGCCCATCGTCGTGACGACGCCGGCCTGGCCTTCGCCGATGATCTCGATCGACGAAAAGGCGAGCGCCAGCACCAGCGCGCCGCCGATGCCCCATTTCCACAGCCGGCCGTCGCCGGGCAGCTGCATGCCGCCGCCGCCGTCCGAACCGCCGCCGCCGAAATTGCCGCGGCCCTTGCGCAGCAACTCGTCGAGCGCCGAGGGGCCGCGCGGCTTGCGGCCGCGGTTGATGTCGACCGGATCGGGGCTGACCCACGGGTTGCGCGGGCCGGGCTTCTTGCCGCCGCCGCCATCGCCACTACCGCCGCCGCTTCCCTTGCCGTCGTCGCCGCCCTTGGGCCCCCACGGGCTGCCCGCCATCGCAAGGATCGGCCCGAAAAATTGCCGCAAACCCCCGGGGGCGCGGCGTCCCATTCCATCACTATCGTCGTTGCTCATAAGGCTTTTATAGGGCGCGTCGGCGCGATTAACAGGGGGTGCGCGCGAAAATGGCTGGCAATCATGCCCGCCATGCCTATCTGCCACCGACATGACCGACACCACTCCGCTCGCCAGCATCGCCACCGACCTGACCGGGGGCCGCACCTCGGGCCTCAAATTCCTCGACGGCGAGGGTACGCTCGCGATCGTGCTCGACGTCACCGGGCTCGACCCCGACGAACGGGGGCCGCTCGAGGAGAAACTCCGCGCCGGCCTGCTCGCCCGGCCGGGCGTCACCAGCGTCCGCGTCGCGATGACCGCCGAGCGCAAGGGCCTCACGATCATCGCGGTGGGCAGCGGCAAGGGCGGGGTCGGCAAATCGACCCTCGCCGCCAATCTCGCGGTCGCGCTGCGCCGGCTCGGGGTGAAGGTCGGCCTCGTCGACGCCGACATATACGGCCCTTCGCAGCCCCGCCTGATGGACAGCGAGGATGTGAAGCCCGAAGCGCGCGGGTCGAAGCTCGCCCCCGTCCCCAACGCCTATGGCGTCCCCATGCTGTCGACCGGGCAGATCGCGGCGCCGGGACAGGCGATCGCTTGGCGCGGGCCGATGGCGGGCCGCGCGCTCGAACAGCTCGTCGACGCGAGCTGGGGCGACATCGACACGCTCGTCGTCGACCTGCCGCCGGGCACCGGCGACGTTCAGCTGACGATGATCCAGAAACACAAGCCCGCGGGCGCGGTCATCATCTCGACCCCGCAGGACCTCGCGCTGATGGACGCGACGCGCGCGATCACCTTCTTCGAACAGGCCGACGTGCCGCTGATCGGGCTCGTCGAGAATATGGCGGGTTACGCCTGCCCGCATTGCGGCGAGGTCAGCGATCCCTTCGGCAGCGGCGGCGCAGAGGCCGCGGCGAAGACGATGGGGCTCGACTTCCTCGGCCGCGTGCCGCTGTCGATGGGCATCCGCCTCGCCAGCGACGGCGGCGTCCCGCCCGCGGCGGGAACCGACAAGCTCGGCGAGCCGTTCCACGCGATAGCGGCGAAGGTCGCGGCATGGCTCGACGCACGAAAGGGCAAATGATGGCGATCAACGACGAAGGCGAAATCCGCGAGCTTCTCAGCCAGCCGCGCCGCATCGCCGTCGTCGGCGCCTCGCCCAACCCGTCGCGCGCATCGAACGAGGTGCTCGGCTTCCTCGTTGCCCAAGGCCATGACGTGATCGCGGTGAACCCCGGCCACGCCGGCGGCACGATCCACGACGCCCCCGTCGTCGCCACCCTCGCCAATGTCGAACCGCCCGCCGAGATCGTCGACATCTTCCGCAACAGCGAAGACGCCGGGCAAGCGGTCGACGAGGCGATCGTCCATGGCGCCAAGGCGGTGTGGATGCAGCTCGGCGTCATCAACGAGGCCGCGGCCCGGCGCGCCGACGCGGCGGGCCTGACGGTGGTGATGGACCGCTGCCCCGCGATCGAGATCCCGCGCCTCGGCCTGCTGCGCCGATAAGCCGAGCCGCGATTTTCGCCACAGCCCAGCGGTAGATTTCGGGCAGGATTTCCGACAGTAAGGGCGCGATGAAACACGCCCTCCCCTTGCTCGCTGCCGCAACCG
>NZ_LYVN01000160.1 GCF_001990265.1 Sphingopyxis sp. KK2 | reverse complement strand
TTTCGCATGAGCGAGAGCGTCGCCGCCGATCCCGCCGTTGCACCGCCTGTCCACGACGACGCCGACTGGCAGCGGCTGCACCCTGCGACGCTGGCGCTGGCGATCGTCAGGCTGGGGCCGCGCAGCCTGAACTTCCTGCCTGCGGTCGCTGCGCTGGGCTTTACCGGCAACTGGGTGTGGATCGTCCCCGCGGTCCTCGCCTTCCTTGCGATTTCGCTCGTTTCGGCCTGGCTCAAATGGCTGCGCTTCCGCTTCCTCGTCGGCGCCGACGAGGTGGTGATCGAAAGCGGCGTGCTGTCGCGCCAGCACCGCACCATCCCCTTCGACCGCATCCAGGACGTCGGCATCGAACAGGGGCTGGTCGCGCGCGCGCTCGGCATCGCGAAGGTCGGCTTCGAGACCGGTGCGGGCGGCGCGGGCAAGGAGAATGAAGCCAATCTCGACGCGATCGGGCTCGATGCGGCGCAGGCGCTGCGCACGACGATCCGCGCGCACCGCAGCGCGCCGGTCGTGGCGGCAGCGGCGACCGCCATCCCCGCTGCCGGAGGCGACGCCGCGACGGCGGCTGCGGTGCTGCCCGACGAGGACCGGTTGCTCTATTCGATGGGGCCGCGCCGCCTGCTGGTCTCCGGATTGTTCAACTTCTCGCTTGCCGCGCTTGCGGTGGTCGGTGCGGGCATGCAGTTTTTCGACGACCTGCTGCCGTTCGACTTCAACGTCTTCGACCCGCGCGACTGGATCGACGTGGCGGGCCAATATGGGCTCGACCAATGGGTGATCGCGCATCGCTGGATCGCCGGGGTCGGTGCGCTGTTCTCGCTGCTGCTGATCGGTTTCGTGAGCGGCATCGCGACCATGGCCTTTGCCAACTGGAACTTCCGCCTGACGCGCGAGCCGCGCGCGCTGCGCCGCACGCGCGGGCTGACGACGCGCACCGACGTCGCGATCCCCGTGCGCCGCGTGCAGGCGGCGATCCTCGTCACCGGCTGGTTCCGCCAGCGCTTCGGCTGGCACCAGTTGCGACTGCAGAGCCTGGCGAGCGACGGCGGCAAGGAAAGGGACCATGAGGTTGTCCCCTTTGCGCAGCTTGGCGAGATCGACCCGGTGCTCGCCGAAGTCGCCATCCCACGCCCCGCCGAGGATGCCGACTGGCAGCATAGTCACCGCATCGTCGCGCTCGGCGGCTTCGTCGGCGCGGCGGGCGCGACGATCGGCGGGCTGACCGCCCTATCCTTCGGGCAGCCGCTCGGCCTGCTTGGACCGGTGATCGGCGTGCTGATCGCGCTGGGCGCGCTGTTCGCCGCGCGCTTCCACCGCTGGGTCGACCTCGGCGACCGGGTCGCGATCCGGCGCGGGATGTGGAAACCCAAGACGACGCTGTTGCCGCACGCCTCGGTGCAGAGCGCCGACCTCAAGACCGATTTCATCCTGCGCCCGCTGGGGCTGGCGACATTGGTGTTCGGGGTTCCCGGCGGCAGTTCGCTCGCGACACATGAAATCCCCGCGATCCCGCTTGGCGTGGCGCAGGAGTTGCGCACCCGCATCCTGACCGCCAAGGCACGCGCATGACCGACACCGCCCTTGGTATCACGCGCTCGATCGCCGGGCAGCCGTGGCATTGGCGCCGCGCGAGCGCCGACATGGCGTCCGAAAACCTGGCGCCCGACGATCTCGTCACCCAGCTGCTGCTCGCGCGCGGGGTGCCGCGCGACGACCTCGAGCGCCAGCGCAGCCCGACGCTGCGCGGCTTCATGCCCGACCCGGCGCTGTTCCGGGATATGGACGCCGCCGCCGCGCGGATCGCCGACGCGGTCGAGGCGAAAGAAGCGATCACCATCTTCGGCGACTATGACGTCGACGGCGCGACCTCGGCGGCGCTGCTGGTGCGGCTGCTGCGCGATCTGGGAGTGCCGGTGGGTGCCTATATCCCCGACCGGCTCATGGAGGGCTATGGCCCCTCGGGCGCCGCGCTGGTCAAGATCGGCGAGGCGGGATCGAAGCTGGTGGTCACCGTCGATTGCGGCGCGCAGGCGTTCGAAGCCATCGCAGAGGCCAATGCCGCGGGGGTCGAAACGATCATCGTCGACCATCATCAATGCGCGAGCCATTTGCCCGCCGCCTTTGCGGTGGTGAACCCCAACCGGCTCGACGAAGCGCCCGATGCGGCGGTGCACGGCAATCTCGCCGCGGTCGGGGTCGCCTTCCTGCTCGGCGCGGCACTCCTGCGGACGCTGCGCGCGCGCGGCTTTTTCGCGAATCGGACCGAACCCGCGCTGATCGACCTGCTCGACCTCGTCGCATTGGGCACCGTCGCCGACGTCGCGCGGTTGACCGGCTTCAATCGCGCGCTGGTCACCCAAGGGCTGAAGATCATGGCGCGGCGCGGCAATATCGGGCTGTCGGCGCTGATGGACGCGGCGCGGCTGACCAAGGCGCCGACCGCGAGCGACATGGGCTTTGCCTTGGGTCCGCGCATCAACGCCGGCGGGCGCGTCGGGAAATCGGACCTTGGCGTAAGGCTGCTCACCACGTCGGACCCGGACGAGGCCGCCGAGATTTCGCAGGAGCTCAACCGGCTCAACGAGGAGCGCCGCGCGATCGAGGCGGGCGTGCTCGACGAGGCGATGGCGATGAGCGAGCGCGCCGCCAATGCGCCGGTCGCGACGTCGCCGGTGCCGGGCTGGCACCCCGGGGTGATCGGCATCGTCGCGGGGCGGCTGAAGGAAAAACTGCACCGCCCGGCGATCGTCATCGCGCTCGACGAGAATGGCGTCGGCAAGGGATCGGGGCGTTCGATTTCGGGCGTCGACCTCGGCGCCGCGATCCTCGCCGCCAAGGAATCCGGCCTGCTGATCGCGGGCGGCGGCCATGCGATGGCGGCGGGACTGACCGTCGAAGCCGACAAGCTCGACGCGCTCGGCGCGTTCCTCAACGAGCGGCTGGCGGCCGATGTCGAGCGCGCGAGTGGCGACCGATCGCTGCTGATCGACGCGGTGCTCGCACCGCGCGGGATATCGCCGCTGTGGTGCGAGGCGATCGAGAGCGCGGGTCCTTACGGGGCCGGCTGGCCCGCACCGCGCGTCGCGACCGGGCCGGTGCGAATCGTCGAAGCGGGTCTCGTCGGTACCGACCATGTCCGGCTGATCGTCGCGGGCGACGACGGCGCGCGCTTCAAGGCGATCGCCTTTCGCGCCGCCGAGAGCGAATTGGGCCAGACCCTGCTCCACGCGCGCGGGCGCAAATTATGGCTCGCAGGCCGCGCAAAACGCGACGATTGGGGCAGCCGCCCCGCCGCCGAACTGCATCTGGAGGATGCCGCCTGGGCGGATTGAGGCGGCCATGCGCAGCAATATTGCGCGAACGGGTTGACCGCAAAGATATGCCCGTCTAAGGCGCCCGCTCACCGAACGACGGCCCCTTCGTCTAGCGGTCTAGGACGTCGCCCTTTCACGGCGAAAACACGGGTTCGAGTCCCGTAGGGGTCACCATCTTTCGGGTCTGAATGCCGGCCCCTTCGTCTAGCGGTCAGGACGCGGCCCTCTCACGGCTGAAACACGGGTTCGATTCCCGTAGGGGTCACCAGGACCCGACCCGGCATCCCCTTCATTACAAGCCATAATGGACCAGCTTCTGCTGGGATTTCTGCCGTGCGACCGGCACCATCGGCCGCGTGAGTGAAGCGCAGGGCGAAATCCATCTGGTGCTGCCGGACCCGATTGAACGGGCCGCCTGTTTTCGCCTGCTCGCCGCCGGGGCGGTACGCGTGGTGCGCAGCTTCGCCAGCGCCGACGATTATCTGCATGCCGAGGCCGACCGCGCGGGCGGGGTGCTGTTATTCCACTGGTGCCAGCCGGGGGCGACGAGCGGTGCCGCGCTGCTAGCGCTCTTGGGGAACCGGCCCGACGTCACCACCTTTGTTACCGCCGAACGGCTGAGCCTCGACGAAACGCGCGCGATGCTGCGCGGCGGCGCGCACGACCTGCTGCCCGCGCCGCTCGACCCGCGGCTGGTGCGCCGCACGCTCGACGCTGCGCTGGACGAGTGGCGGCTCGCTCAGCCGCAGCGTGCACTGCGCCGCGCCGCCGAGGCGCGGCTGGCGCTGCTCACCCCGCGCGAGCGCGACATATTGGAGGCGATCGCGGCGGGGCTGGGCAACAAGGCGATTGCCCGAAGGCTCGACCTCAGCCCGCGCACGGTCGAAGTCCACCGCGCCAACATCATGCGCCGCGCCGAGGCCGGGAGCATCGCCGAGCTGCTGCGACTGCGCTTCATCGCCGAATCGGGAGTGGTGGCGGACCATATGCTCCGATCCGGAGCATGATCGCCGCCGGCTGCGGCCGGTCCGTCCCCCGCCGACCTATAAGGAGGATGAGCGGCGCGCGTCCCTTCGTTGGTCCCTGGGGGCCGCGCCGCTCGCTCCGCGCGGCCGGCCCCACCAGGCCGCTTCCATCGGCGGGCCGGCCGGGTGCCCCCCGGTCGGCCCCAACCGGGTCAGCCCGTGACCAGCGCGCGCTGTTCGACGCGGCCCATCGAAAGCAGGATCGGGTCCGACGCCTGCCGCGCCATGAAGTCGGCCTTGCCGGCGATCCCCTGCCAGGTGATGCCGATCAGCGATTGCGCGATCGCGCCGCCGAGCGTGTCGCCGGGGCCGGGCAGGATGAGGACATCGGGAGCATATTCCCTGACCGCGACCTGTACCGAGAGCGCGAAATCATAGGGCGCGAGGATCTGGTGGCCGAAGGTGTAATCCCAAACGGCCGCGGGATCGGAGGCGAAGCGCCGCCAGATATGGCCGCGACCGTCGACCATCGGGATCGCGGGGGCAGCGAAGAGCGCGGCGGGCAATTCGGCCTTTGCCTTGTCCGAGCTGCCGAACATCAGCGGCGTGTGGAACGGGCCGTGGCCGGCGAGGCGCAAGGGATCGCGGCCGGGGGTCGGCGGGGCTTCGGCAAGCAGCGCGGCCAGCCCCTCCTCATTGCCCGCGACGACGAGCATGCCCGCGAGGTCGATCGAGAGCGCGAGGTCGTGGCCGGGGCGCGACGCGATGTTCGCGACGCGATCGAGCAGGCGGTCGCGCAGGCCCGGGACCGGGCGCCAGTCCTCGTCGACGACCTGCAGCAATATCTGCCCGCCGGGGCCGTGCGTCTGGCTGTTGAGGCCCATCGCGTTCGAGATGCGGAAGCCGTCGGCAACCGACACCGCGCCGCCCAAGGCGAGCGCGCTATACCAGCCCATCGAGTTGCCCGCGACCGCGACCACGTCATATTTCTCACGGTCGATGCTGAGGTAATCGAGCGCGGTGGCGGTGTAGATGAGCGGCGCCGCAACGTCGCCGCGCATATGCGTCGCGACGCTGAAACGGTCGGCGCCGTCGAGGGTGGTGACGGTAGGCTGCCCGCGTTCGGCGCGTTGCGCGTCGAAGTTCGCGATCAGGTCGGCGAAGCGCGTGCCGTGGAGGCGCGCGATGCTGCCGAGTTCGCCCTTGCCATAGGTGCCGCGGCCGGGAGCGACGACGAGCGCGGTCTTCTTCGCGCTCATGCCAGCAGCTCCTTCGCCGCGGCATAGATGCTGTCGCGGCTCGGCAGCGTCAGCGTCGCGGCGCGCCCGAGCGGGATGAAGCTGTCGTCGGCGGCGAGGCGCACGAGCTTCTTGCCCGGCGTGCGCTCGACGAAACTCGCCATCAGCGCCTCGCTCTGCGAGCCGGTGATGCGGCATTCGTCGACAATCAGGATGCGTTTCGCCTCCCCGACCGCGGCGACGAGCTTGTCCTCGTCGACCGGGCCGAGCCAGCGCAGGTCGATCACGCGCGCCTTCACCCCGTCGGCGGCGAGCAATTTTTCGGCCTGGCGCGAGAGATAATATCCGTTGCCATAGGTGACGATGGCGAGGTCGGTGCCGTCGCCATGGACGCCGACGTCGCCGAAACCGATCGGCGTCCCCGCCCCCGGCGCCTCATAGACGCTGGTCCACAGGCCATCGCCTTCTTCGTGCAGATCGCGCGTCATGTAGAGCGCGATCGGTTCGACGAAGACCACCACGCGCTGCTCCTCGCGCGCGAGCCTTACGCATTCGCGGAGCATCTGGGCGGCGTCGCGGCCGTTCGACGGGACCGCGAGGATCAGGCCCGGGATGTCGCGGAAGACCGCGAGGCTGTTGTCGTTGTGGAAATGACCGCCGAAGCCCTTCTGATAGCCGAGCCCGGCGATGCGGATGACCATCGGGTTGGTATATTGGCCGTTCGAGAAGAAGCTCAAGGTCGCCGCCTCGCCGCGGATCTGGTCCTCGGCATTGTGGACATAGGCGAGGAACTGGATTTCGGGCATCGGCAGGAAGCCGTTGTGCGCCATGCCGATCGCGAGCCCGAGGATCGCCTGTTCGTCGAGCAGGGTGTTGACGACACGCGCCGAGCCGAAGCGCTGGTGGAGCTTGGCGGTGACGTTATAGACCCCGCCCTTCGGCCCGACATCCTCGCCCATCACGGCGATTTCCTTGTGCGCGAGCATCAGGTCGGCGAGCGCCCAGCTCAAAAGCCGCGCCATGTGCATCGGCTTGTCCATCTGGCCCGCGTCGCTGCCGAACATCGCCTGGCGGTCTTCGGCCGAGGGCGTGTTGACGCGCGCGAGGTCGCGCTTCGGCGGGACGATGCTGTCCATCACATGCGACGCCGTGGTGATCTTGGGGCGGAGGATCGCCGCCTCGGCCTGCCGTGCGAGCGTCGCGCCGATCTCTTCATAGGCGTCGGCGATTTCGGCTGCGGTCATCCAGCCCTGCTCGACCAGCAGCGCCGCGCCCTTGAGCAGCGGGTCGCGCGCCTCGTCCGATTCGATCAGCGCCTTGGGCAGATAGGCACCCTGCACGTCCGAGCCGGCGTGGCCATAGAGCCGCACGGTACCCATATGGAGGAACACCGGCTTGCGGAAGCGGCGGGCATAATCGGCGGCGGCGCTGGCGCCGGCATAGGCCGAGGCGAGATCGGTGCCGTCGCACTGGATATAATGGAGCCCGGCGCGGTGGCGGAACTGCGCCTCGATCCAGCCCGTCGGGGTGCGCGTCGAGATGCCGATACCATTGTCCTCGCACAGGAAAATGAGCGGCATCGGCGAGCCCTGGAACGCCGCCCAGCCCGCGGTGTTGAACGCGCCCTGCGCGGTCGAATGATTCGCCGAGGCGTCGCCGAAGCTGGTCAGCACGACCGCGTCCTCGGGAAGCGGCAGATCCTTCATCCCCTGCCGCCGCGCGATGCCGATCGAAAAGGCCGCGCCGACCGCCTTGGGCAGATGCGAGGCGATGGTCGAGGTCTGTGGCGGGATCGCGAGCGGTTTCGAGCCGATCACCTTGTGCCGGCCACCCGAGATCGGATCCTCGCTCGACGCCGCGAAACTCAGGAGCATGTCCCAGGTCGGGGTGCCGCCGGGAAGCTGGCGCGCGCGGTGGAGCTGGAAGGCGTTCGAACGATAATGGAGGAAGGCCATGTCGGTGACGCGCAGCGCCGCCGCGACCGCGGCATTGCCCTCATGCCCCGACGAGCCGATCGTGTAGAAGCCCTCGCCGCGCGCCTGCAGATGGCGCGACAGCCGGTCCATCTGGCGGCTGGTGAGCTGCGACAGGAAGATGTCGGTCGCTTGCGTGCGCGACAGGCCGATGGCCGCGGGATCGGGGGCGTCGGCGCGGTCGGGAAGCCGTCCGCCGGCCAGCGCGCCAAGGAATTTTTCATGCACCGCCTGAGCCGCGTCCACGCCTGTTCTCCCATCCTCTTCGTTGCCGATGATACCATCGGCGGCCTCGTCGCGGCGCGCTATTATAGGGCAGGTACCCGCGCAAGCATCTCTTGCCATCGCGCCCGCGGGCGCGCTACCACCATCGCAATGCGTGAACGGGGCGGAACCACTATTTCATCATGATATCGCTGTGGATTGCCCAGGCGTCGACCGCTGCCGAACCGACGGGCGCCGATGTCGGCGCGGGGGCGAGCGGCGGCTGGCTGGTCGATCCCGAACTGGTCGGCCCGGGCTATAGCCAGACGATGGCAGGCGACACGATCCAGACCGCCTTCCCGCCC
>NZ_LYVN01000159.1 GCF_001990265.1 Sphingopyxis sp. KK2 | reverse complement strand
GCCCGCACCAGCGCCGCGCCCAAGGCCGCGCCGCCGGTGATGCGCGCGCCGGCACCGCTGGGCCGGACCGCCCTCCCGCCGCTTGCCTCGCTCGCCGCGATCCCGGCGGGGCCGGTCGTGCAGCGCGAATGCGCCGCGTGCGAGGCCGAGGACAAGGAGCCCGGCCTCCAGCGACGCCTGAATGCGGCGGCGTCGGCGGCGTCGGTCCAGCGTCAATGCGCGGCGTGCGAGAGCGAGGACAAGGAGCAAAGCAGCGTCCAGCCCCGCCTCGAAGTCGGCCCTGTCGGCGACCGCTACGAGCAGGAAGCCGACAGCATCGCGGCGCAGGTCATGGCGATGCCGGCTCCCGATGCGATGCCGTCCGACGTTTCGGCGGCGGCGGGGGCGGTGCAGCGCGCCTGCGGCGCCTGTTCTTCCTCTTCCGAGGAACCGCGCGCGCGCCGTTTTGCCGAACCCGAGGAGGAAAAGGAGGGCAAGGTGCGCGCCCGGCGCGACGAGGGCGGTGAAACGATCGCGGCCTCCGACACCCAGCTGACCAGCGGCGGCAGCGCCTTGCCCGCCGCGACGCGCAGCTTTTTCGAAAGCCGGATGGGCCGCGACCTCGGCGATGTGCGCGTCCACAGCGGCGATGATGCATCGGCGAAAAATGCCAGCATCTCGGCCCGCGCCTTCACCTACAAGAACCATGTCTGGCTCGGCGCGGGCGAGAGCGCGTCGCCCAGCTTCACCATGGCGCACGAACTGGCGCATGTGATGCAGCAGACCGCGCCGGGGCCGGTCGGGCCGGGCGTCGCGCGCCGCCCGGCCAGCGCCGCGCGCGCCGCCGTCCGCCGCGCCAGCGTGCCCTTCTGGCTCCCCGCCGAATTCACGCTGCCCGGCGCCGCCGAGCCGATGTCGGCGCTGATGACCAACACCGGCAAGCATCATGCGGCGGTGACCGCGCTTGCCAAGGCGAATAGCAGTTCGAATATCCTGACCGAGGTCATGATGCCCAACGCCAAGGCCGATGGCGCTGGCTGCGGGCTCTGCGGCTTTGCCGACCTGTATCGATCCGACCAGAGCACCGTTCCCGGCGTCGAGCTCGACTGCGGCAAGACCGAGCCGCCGACCGCGCCGAAATCGGCGCCGGGGCTGAAGGTTTTCGATGCCACGACGACGTCGAGCTGCGGCTTTGCCGCCGGGGGAACCGCCGCCGCGGGCGCGTCGACCGGAAGCGGCCGGGCGCCGACGCTGGCCGCGGGCGCCCCAGTCGGCAGCATCTCGGGTATCCAGCTTGCCGACATGAAGCCCGGGCACAATGAATCGGCGCGTGCCAAGGGCGTCGACCAGCTCAACAGCTATTTCGACGGCATGACGCTGGTGCGCGACAAGGCGCGCGCGGCCGGCGGCGCCAGCATCTACCAGTTCGGTAACCCAAAATTGATGCCGCAGACGCTGATGCCGAACATTCCGGCCAAATGGGATCCGAACCAGAAGGGGGGCGACTGGCCGGTCAACAATATCCGCTTGCACATGGGACCGCTCAACGATTTTTCGCCGCCGGGTATCAAGGGGCGCTGGTCGATCGCCAAGGACCCGATCAACAGCGGCATCTGGACCTATTTCCTCGCCCCCGAACCAACCAGCCTCGCCGCCGCGATGAAGACGCCGGAGGCGAAGAAACATGGCGTGAAATCGGCCAAGGCCAAGATCGACAAGATCATCGGGTGCCTGACCGCGCCGCCGTCGAGCCGCAAGGCGGCCTGCAAACGGCCGCTGCCCAAGGCCCGCCGTCGTCCGCTCGCCGGCTCGACAGCGCCGGCTCGGGTCCAGCGCAAGACGCCGGTGCCCAAGACCGATCATTTCAACCTCGAAAACTGGAACAATCTGCGCCGCGGCACTGCGGGCGCCGGCAAGGGCGTCAGCCTGAAGACGCAGCTCGACAAGGACTTCAAGAAGGACGTCCGCGAAAAGATCCGCTTCCAGGGCCGCGCGGTCGAATCGATCGACTGGATGAAGAAATCGCTCGGCGTCCAGCGCGACAAGCCCCGCGATTCGGACGCCATGACCGCGGGCCGCGACCTGCTCGAAAAGATGATGTTCTGGGCCGGCGAGACCCCGGTCGGCGATGTCGCGCGCTTCTTCGGCATGCTGCGCAAGTCGCTCGGCGGGGTCTTCATCAAGGCGGCGCAGGCCTATGAAAAGGTCAAGGCCAAGTTCCACGCCACCTTCAAGGGCGCGCCGTTCAAGACGTCGAACAGCGCGCCTGCGGCACAGGCCGCGATGCGCGTGGCGAAGGCGGTCTTCATGACGATCGGCAAGATCGTCATCGCCAAGACGACTTCTGCCATCGTCAAATGCATCGAGAGCGGCTTCGTCAATTTCATCAAGTCCAAGGTCGAAGGCGGACTCGACGATCTGCTCGCGCAGGCGGCCGAGGCCGAAAAATTCATCACGCAGATCAAGGACGATATCTTCGCGTCGGTCGAAACCGAGTTCGCCGCGATCGTCAAACCCTTCAAGGACGATCTCGACAGCATCATCGGCGGCGCCAAGATGATCGCCAGCATCACCGGGGCGGTGGTCGAGGCGATCAAGGTCGTGCGCCTCGGTTTCTGCCTCGCGGGCCTCGGCGCGGCCGGGGTCGGCGCGATCGTCACCTGCATCCTGTCGCTGGCCGACTATATCGCGTCGAAATTCGGCTATTCGCCGCTCGACTGGCTGGTGCAGCGCATGATGAAAAGCTGCCCCGCGCGTCAGGTGATGGCCAAGGCGATCCTCGCGGTCGAGGACGTCAGCAAGCTGCCGACGGTGCTGGCGCAAAAAATTCTGCGCAAGCTCAAGGATCTGGTGCCCGCGGCGATCCAGCCGATGTTCTGCGACATCGACAAGATGGTCGTCGAGGATGTCGAATTGAAGGATTACCAATGCAAGATGGGCTCGGGTGACGAGTCCGACGGGGACGGCGAAGGCGGCGGCAGCGGCGACGGTGGCGGCCCCGCGGAGCAGGAGGGCGACGCCGCCGACGGCGGCGGCAGCAAGGGCGGCGAACAGGGTGGCGGGGCGCCGGCCAAGGACGATGGCCAAAGCGGATCGACCGGCACTCCCGGCATCGCGGGCAGCGGCGGCGAAGCCGAGAGCAAGGGCGGCGCGCCGGCCCCGGCGGGCACCAGTTCGGTCAAGGGCGGGACCGTCACCACGGGCGATCCCAAGGTCGGTTCGGGCTTCATCGAATCCGGCATCGACCCGAACCGCGCCTATAATAATGAAAATGTCCCGGTGCGGATCACGATCAACCTCGGGGACCATATCATCCGCGATCAGCCGTGCACGATCCGCGTGGTCAACCTCGGTCCGGCGGAGGGCGGCGGCAAGCTCGCCTATTTCTACTTCCCCGACGATGCGGAGCTGAAGAAGAAGGAAGGCACCTTCGTCGTCACCGAGCCGGGCAAGGAGCCCTATAACTGGAGCCCCAATCGCGGACCCAAGCACAAGGCCGCCTTCCCGATCCGGGGGAGCGGGAAATGACCAACTTCCCCGGCTCCCCGAAAACCATCAAGGGCGCGATCGTCGGGCTCGACCTGTTCAACCCGCTCGCCTCGGTCGCGATCTTCCAATATAATCCCGAGCAGATTTCGCGCAGCCTCGCGCCGCAATATTCGGAGGCCGGGGGCGGGCGCGCGGAGGCGTTGCGGCTCGCCGGGCCGCCGACCGAAACGATCAGCGCCAATCTGTCGCTCGACCTCATCGACCAGATGGAGCGCGGCGACGCCGGGCCGCTCGGCGCGGGGATCAGCGGCTATCTCGCGGCGCTCGAGATGCTCGTCTATCCCAAGTCGCTGCTCGTCGCGGCGAACCAGATCCTGCTGCAGGTCGGCACGATGGAGGTGATCCCGCCCGTCGCGCCGCTCACCCTGTTCATCTACGGCTGGAAACGCGTCGTGCCGGTGAAGATCGAGAGCCTGTCGATCACCGAGACGATGCACGACCCCAATCTCAACCCGATCCGCGCCGACGTCTCGGTGTCGATGAAGGTGCTCACCTACAATGATCTCGCGGTCACCCACCCCGGCTTCTGGGCGTTCATGGCGCACCAGGTGGTCAAGGAGGTGCTCGCGACCGTCGCCAGCGTCGACAATGTCGGCGCGATGCTCGGCGGCGATACGAAACTCTTCTGAAAGGCCGACGCGCATGTTCACGCTCACCAGCCGCTATGCCCACCAGCCGGTGCTCGCCGCCGACCGCGGCGATGGCGTGACGGTGCGCTATGTCCTGCCGCGCATCCTGCCCGACCCCGCCGACATGGCTCTAGCGACGCGCCACCGCGCGATCGACGGCGACCGCATCGACCTGCTCGCCTGGCGCAACCTCGCGAGCCCGACCGCCTGGTGGATGATTGCCGACGCCAATCGCATCACGCACCCGGCGGCGCTGCCCGGCGAACCGGGTAACGTCACGCTGATCCCCGTGCCGGGGACGGGAAGGGCGGCCGGATGAGCCTGCTCGGCAACATCCTCGGCATCCGCCTCAACCTGCTGATCGGGCCCAGCCCGGTCGCGCTGCCCGCGCCCGCCGACGTGATGAACGCGATCGCCGACCTCGAGGTGAAGCTGACCGATAGCAGCGAATCGGGCTTCAAGCTGTCGATCAACACCGGCCGCACCGGCCCCACCGATTTCCTCGAATCGCCGCTCATCATGCACCCGCAATTGCAACGCGGCTGCCGCGTCATCGTGACGATGATCTTCGACGTCATTCCTTATGTGATCTTCGACGGACTGGTGACCAAGCGCGAATATACGCCGGGCAACAGCTCGCGCTCGGGGGTGCTGACGCTGTTCGGCCGCGACCTTTCCATGGAACTCGACAAGGAGGTCAAGCAGACCGAGCATCCCGCAATGGACGAAACGATGATCGCGACGCTGATCGCGGTCTCCTATCCGCAATTCGGCATGCTGCCGATGGTGCTGCCGCCCAAGTTCATCGACCCGCCGATTCCGATCGACCGGGTGCCGCAGCAAAGCTGTTCGGACTGGGCGTATCTGCACCAGATGGCGCGCCGCCATGGCTATGAAACCTATATCGACCCCGGCCCGCTGCCGGGCATGAACAGCCTCTATTGGGGGCCGCCGGTCAAGCCCGGCGTGCCGCAGCGGACGCTGACCGTCGACATGGGGCCGGGATCGGACGCTTATGACGTGACGACGTCGGAGGACGACACGGTGCTGACCTCGGTCGAGACCAAGGTGCTCGACCGGATCACCGGCGCCGAAATTCCCGTGATCGCGCTCGTCGGCAGCAATCCGCCCCTGGGCGCCATCCCCGAAACGATCGCGCGCTTTGGCGAAACGCGCAAGGAACCGATCATGACGACCGGACTCAACGCCGCCCAGGCGATGGGGCGCGCGCAGGCGAAGGTCGATGAGGGCGCAAAAAAGGCCTTCACCGTGTCGGGCACCATCGACTCCACCCGCTACAACGCTGCACTCAAGGCGCGCGACATGGTGTTCCTGCGCGGCGCGGGGCTCAGCTATGGCGGCCTCTACAAAGTGTCGGAGGTGCGCCACCTGATCCGGCCGGGCAGCTACGAGCAACAATTCGTCCTCTCGCGCGGCGACCGGCTGCCGATGGCCCCGATGGTGCTGCCATGAACCCCGCCGACGCCTGTCCGACCTTTTTCGGCAAATATCGCGGGACGGTGGAAAACCCCGCCGATCTGCAAGGCATCGGCCGCATCCAGGTCAGCGTCCCCGGCGTGCTCGGCGATGGCACGCTTGCCTGGGCGATGCCGTGCCTGCCCGGCGCGGGACCGGGGGTCGGTTTTCACGCGATCCCGCCCAAGGGCGCGAAAGTCTGGGTCGAGTTCGAGGCGGGCAATCCCGACTATCCGATCTGGTCGGGCGGCTTCTGGGACCTCGGCGACACGCCCGCGCCGCCGGGACCCGCCGCCTTCCTGACCAAGGCGTGGAAGGGCGACAATTTCAGCCTCGAAATCATGGACATCCCCGGCGCGCCCACGCTCGCGCTCGAACTCACCACCGCGATGGGCCCGGCGAAGATCGAGGCCGATGCCACCGGGCTGACGATCACCCATGGTGCCAGCACCGTGAAGCTCGCGATCGACGGCGTGTCGATCAATGGCGCCAATCTGAAGGTGCTGCCATGACGATCCCGCTCGTCACCATGGCTTCGGTCGCGCAATGCCCGCACGGCATCCCCGGCACCCTGCTGTCGTCGGCGTCGAAGGTGCTTGTCGCCGGCGCCCCGCCGCTGCTGATGGGCGACAAGGGGCTCGTCGCGGGCTGCCCGTTCCAGCTTCCCGCAGGACCGACGCCGTCGCCCTGCGTCACGCTGCAACTGCTCGGCGCGTCGAGCAAGGTGATGGTCGAGGGCAAGCCCGCGCTCAAGATAAACCCCGGCGACCTCGGTATCGCTGCCACCCAGGCCCCGCAGGGGCCCGTGGTGTGGGCGAGCGTGCAGACGAAGGTGCTCGCGCTATGACCCATTTCGGCTTTCCCTATCGCATCGACGCCAATGGCCGCACCGCCGGCGCGCCGCACGAGGCGCATATTCGCGAGATGATCGAGCAATTGCTGTTCACGCGGCGCGGCGAACGCGTCAACCGCCCCGATTTCGGTGCCGGGGTCAACGACCTCGTCTTTTCCGAAAACGCCCCCGAACTCGCGGCGGCGGCGCAGCATATGGTGATGGCGGCGCTGCAGCAGTGGCTTTCGGGCGCGATCGAGGTGCGCGGGGTCGAAACCGCCGCCGAGGACAGCCGCCTTGCGATCACCGTGCGCTATCGCCCGCTCGACGAGGCGCGCGAGCAGGTCGTCACCGTGGAGCGCGTGTTTTGACCGGCGCCTTCCAATATTGCGGCACCCAGCGCCGCCGCCAGCTCGTGGCCGAGGCGAATGTCGATACCGGCGGCGGCGTGCTGCTCAACGGCATCGACTATCTCGAGGTCGTCGACCGCGACGCGCCGGCTCCCGAACTGCGCCAGCGGCTGCTCACGCTCGTCTTCCTGCGCGACGACGGGGTGATCGATGCGGGTGCGCCGATCCTCGACCCCGACAATTTCCGCATCGACGGCGGCACCCGCGTCACCGGCATCCGCGTCACCGACGTCGCGCTCGGCCCGGTGCCGTTCAGCCTGACGCTCACCCTCGACGCCGCGGGCGATTATTCGCCCTACCGGCTGTCGGTGCGGCTCGGCGCGGTCAACGACGCGGTGCCGCCCTTCCTCGATCCGATGCTCGCGGCGCTCGATTTCAGCTTCAAGGCCGAATGTCCCTCGGCGTTCGACTGCGCCGCACCCGACGGGCCGGGCGCCCCGCGCGCCTTCGGCCCGCCGATCGACTATCTCGCCAAGGATTATGACAGCTTCCGCCAGCTGATGCTCGATCGCATGGCGGTCAGCCTGCCCGGCTGGACCGAACGCAGCCCCGCCGATCTCGGCGTCACGCTGGTCGAGGCGCTCGCCTATGCCGCCGACCAGACGAGCTGGTTCCAGGACGCGGTGGGGACCGAGGCCTTTTTCGGCCGCGCGCGGCTGCGCCAGTCAATCCTCCGTCACGCGCGGCTGCTCGGCTATGCGGCGTCGGAGGGCTGCAACGCGCGCGTTCCGATCGAGATCAAGGCGCGGCTCAACGTCAATCGTGTCGCGCCGCAGCCGCCGATCCTGCCCGCCGGCACGCGCATGCTGACGCGTCCGCCGAACCTTCCGGCCACTTACGCTGCGGTCCAGCCGCGCGATCCCGAAATCTTCGAGGAACTGGTCGGCGGCGGCGCTTTGGTGTTCGAAACGCTCGACGAGCTCCGCTCGCTGCGTATCGCGCGCAACGAGATGCGGTTCCACAATTGGGGCGAGGCGGCGTGCTGCCTGCCCGTGGGGTCGACCACCGCCTTCCTCGTCGGTACCCGCGCCGCGCTCGGCCTGTCGCGCGGCGACCTCCTGCTGTTCAAGGAACGCCGGCCCTTCGGCGGTACCCCGGCCGATCCGCCCGATCCGGCGCATCGCCAGGTCGTCCGTCTCGCCGCCGATCCGGTCGACGTCAGCGACCCGGTCTTGGGCAAGGCGCTCGTCCGCATCGACTGGTTCGCCGAGGATGCGCTGACCTTCGCGCTCAACCTCGAGGACGGCGGCGCGACCGCGAGCGGCAACATCATCTTGGCCGACGAGGGGCGCAGCATCGACTATGGCCTCTCGCCCGCCGAGGCGCGCGAGGACGGCATCGCGGTCGGCGGCGACGACCGCTCGGGGCTGCTTGCCGACGACGGCCCCGGCGCGCTGCTGCGCTACCGCCTCGCCGCCGACGCGATCGTCCATGCCGCGCCTTATGATGCCGCCGCCGCGCGCGGCCAGTCGGCGCGCGCCGGGCTCGCCGCTGTCGGTCAGCCGCTCGCGTCGGTCGAACTTGCCGGCGACGGCGAAAGCTGGCGCGCGGTATCCGACCTGC
>NZ_LYVN01000158.1 GCF_001990265.1 Sphingopyxis sp. KK2 | reverse complement strand
TCAAGGCTTCCTCCCATGGGTTTCGTTGCGAAACCCTTGGCGCGGGGGCTGGCGGCGATCAAGCCCGATAATGCGCATGGCCAAGCGCATCGCGCTCGGGCAGGGTGGAGCATCGGGCATGAACGGGAGACGGATATGACGGGCAGGCAGCGTATCGGACGGTCGCTCGTCCTCGCCGCGAGCTGGATCGCGCTGACCGCCGCGAGCGCCGAGCCCGCCTACGACATCGTGATCCGCGGCGGCACCATCTACGACGGGTCGGGCAAGGCGCCGGTCGCCGGCGACGTCGCGATCAGGGACGATCGCATCGTCGCGGTGGGCAAGGTCGAAGGCATGGGCAAGACCGAGGTATCGGCGAGCGGCATGGCGGTCGCGCCGGGTTTCATCAACATGCTGAGCTGGGCGACCGAATCGCTGATCGCCGACCCGCGCAGCCAGAGCGATATCCGCCAGGGCGTGACGCTCGAGGTGATGGGCGAAGGCTGGTCGATGGGACCGATGAACGCCGCGATGAAGGCGCAGGAGACCGAGCGCCAGGGCGACATCAAATATGCGATCACCTGGACCAGCCTCGGCGATTATCTGAGCTATCTCGAAAAGCGCGGCATCGCGACCAACGTCGCGAGCTTTGTCGGTGCCGCGACGGTGCGCATCCACGAGCTCGGCGAAGGCGATGTCGACCCGACCCCCGAACAACTCGGCCGCATGCAAGCGCTGGTGCGGCAGGCGATGGACGAGGGCGCGCTCGGCGTCGGCAGCTCGATCATCTATGCTCCCGGCTCCTATGCCGAAACCGACGAACTCGTTGCGCTGACCAGCGAAGCCGCGAAATGCGGCGGCATGTACATCAGCCATATGCGCTCCGAAGGCGACCGGCTCGAGGAAGCGGTCGACGAGCTGATCGAGATTTCGCGCCGCTCGGGCGCCCCCGCCGAAATCTATCATCTCAAGATGGCGGGCCGCGACAATTGGGGCAAATATGATTCGGTCGTGCAGAAGGTGGAGGCGGCGCGCGCTGCGGGCCAGCGGATCACCGCCGATATGTACACCTATACCGCGGGCGCGACCGGGCTCGACGCCGCGATGCCGACCTGGGTGCAGGCGGGCGGGCTCGAGGCGTGGATCGAACGGTTGAAGGACCCCGCCACGCGTGCGCGCGTCGCCGCCGAAATGCAGAAGCCGGGGAGCGACTGGGAAAATCTCTACCTCGGCGCGGGCGCCGACAAGATGATCCTGTCGGGCTTCAAGAGCGAGAGACTGAAACCGCTGACCGGCAAGACGCTCGCCGACGTCGCGGCGATGCGCGGCAAGAGCCCCGAAGAGACCGCGATGGACCTCGTCGTCGAAGACGGCTCGCGCGTCGGCACCGTCTATTTCCTGATGTCGGAGGATAATGTCCGCAAGCAGGTGCAGCTGCCGTGGATGAGCTTCGGGTCCGACGCGGCCTCGCAATCGGCCGAGGGCGTGTTCCTGAAATCGGGGTCGCACCCGCGTACCTATGGCAATTTCGCCCGGCTGCTCGGCCGCTACGTCCGCGACGAGAAGCTGATCTCGCTCGAACAGGCGGTGTACCGGCTGACCACGCTGCCCGCGACCAACCTGGGGCTGGCCGAGCGCGGCGCGCTCAAGCCCGGCTATTATGCCGATGTCGTGATCTTCGATCCCGCGACGATCGCCGATCATGCGACCTTCGAGAAGCCGCACCAATATGCGACCGGGGTGCGCGACGTCTTCGTCAACGGCGCGCAGGTGCTGAAGGGCGGCGAGCCGACCGGTGCCACCCCCGGCCGTGCGGTGCGCGGTGCGGGGTTCGGAAAGTGCCGCTGAGGGCTCAGTCGCGGAAACGGATCGCGGCGCCGTCGGCATCGCGCGTGATCCGCACCCGCACGTCGTAGAGCGCGCCGAGCAGCGCCTCGGTCATCACCTCGGCGACTGGTCCGGCCGCGAGCAGCGCGCCATGCTTGATCGCGACAACATCGTCGGCGTGGCGCAGCGCGAGGTCGAGGTCGTGGATCGCCATGATGACGGTGCGCCCGGCGTCGGCGCGCGCGCGCAGCCGCCGCGCCGCGTCGAGCGCATGGCGCGGGTCGAGCCCTGCGGTCGGCTCGTCGACGATCAGCAATTCGGGATCGCCGACGATCGCGCGCGCCAGCATCGCGCGGGCAAGCTCGCCCCCCGACAGGCTCGTCGCGGGGCGGTCGCGCAGCGCGGTGAGATCGCAGGCGGCGAGCGCCTCGTCGATCGCGGGTCGCATCGCGGCGGGCAGGTCGCCGAAACTCGGCAGCACCGGGGTCAGGCCGAGCGCGACGACGCGTTCGACGCTGATCGGCCAGTCGACCTCGGCGCGCTGCGGCAGATAGGCGCGGCGCCGCGCGAGCATCCGGCGGCCGATGACGGTGAGCGACTCGCCGCCGAGTTCGACACGCCCCGCATCGGGCGCGCGCAGCCCTGCGGCGACTTCGAGGAGCGTGCTCTTGCCCGCGCCATTGGGGCCGATCACCGCGGTCAGGCGGCCCGGCGCGAAGACCGCGTCGATCTCGCGCAGCACCGGGCGCTGGTCGCGTTTCACCGTGACGGCGACGAAGTTCAGCGCGCTCATGCGGTGCGCCTTTGCACATGGAGGACGAGCCACAGGAAGAAGGGCGCACCGAACAGGCTGATGAAGACGCCAAGCGCGAGGACCTTGCCGTCTACGACGAGCAGGCGGGTGCCGATATCGGCGAGCGTCACCAGCAAAGCGCCGACGAGCGCGGCGGGAACGAGCGTCTGACCCGGGCGGTGCCCGACGAGCGGGCGGACGATATGCGGCGCGATCAGCCCGACGAAGCTGATCGCGCCCGCGACCGACGTCGCCGCGCCGACCCCCATCGCGGTGCCGAGCAAAGCGAGCAAGCGCGTGCGCGCGACATCGATGCCGAGACTTTCGGCCTGCGCCTCGCCGAGCGCGAGCGCGTCGAGCGCGCGGCCGGTGAGGAGCAGGAGCAGTCCCCCGATCAGGATGAAGGGCGCCGCGAGCCAGACATGGTCCCAGCTGCGGTCGACGAGCGAGCCCATCAGCCACACCATGATCTCATAGGCGGCATAGGGGTTGGGCGCGACATTGAGCGCGACGCTGACCCCGGCGGCGGCGATGCTGCTGACCGCCGCGCCGGCGAGGATCAGCGACAAGGTGCCGCCGCGCCGCGACAGCGCGAGCGCGGTTCCCGCGGTAACGAACCCGCCCGCGAGCCCGAAGAGCGGCGGTGCCATCGCGAAGCTCGCGGCGAAACCGAAATAGATCGCGATCACTGCGCCGAGCGACGCCCCCGCCGACACGCCGAGCAGCCCGGGTTCGGCGAGCGGGTTGCGCAGCAGCCCCTGCAGCACCGCGCCCGACAGCCCGAGGATCGCGCCGACCATCAGTCCGAGGATCAGTCGTGGCAGCCGGATTTCGGTAAGGATCAGCGCCGCAAGGTCGGTGCGTCCCGCGAACAGCCCGCCGAGCGCCTGCTCCGGGGTCAGCCACACCGTCCCGGCGAGCAACGACGCGAAACCCGCGGCGAACAGCAGGACGAGGAGCAGGGGGACGAGCCAGCGTGTCACAGCGGCTTGCCCGCAGCAAAGGGAAGCGGCGTGCGCGCGGTCCCGGCCGCCGCACGCAGTTCGGCGCGCAGCCGGATCGCCGCCTTGGTGATTTTCGGGGTGCCGCACGCATAATAGGCCGGTGAAATTGCCACCGTCCGCGTCCCGTCCCAATAGCGGCGGACGAGTGGATGATGTTCGATATTTTCGCGCATCCCATATTCGGGACGCACGCCCGCGCCCTTCACGAGCAAGGTCGGCGCCGCGACGAGCAGCACCTCGGTATCGGGACGGCTATAACCCGACACCGGCGGCTCGTTGGCGACGTTCACCGCGCCCGCGACCTCGAGGATTTCGTTATAGAGCGAGCCTTTGCTCGCGCTGAAACCGCCGCCGTCCCATGCGACGACGCGCAGCGGCGGCCCGGGATCGCGCGCGAGGTCGGCGAGGTCGCGGTCCATTTCCGCGATCATCGCCTCGCCGCGCTGCACTTCGCCGACCGCGCGCGCAACCTGCCGGACATTGGTCCGGATCGCATCGAAGTCCGCCGCATGGCCGACCTCGACCATCGGATAACCGAGACGCTTGAGCATCGCGCGCGTCGCGGGCTTCGAAAACTCGTCGGTGACGATCAGGTCGGGATTTTGCTGCACCACCTCTTCGGCAAGGCCGTGGTTGATCCCGACGCGGTGCGCCGCATCGGCCATCAGCGACCCCGACGGGTCGCGCGACAGCCAGGTCACCGACACGATCCGTTCGGGCGGCAACAGCGCCAGCACGAGCTGGTCGGTGCATTGGTTCGTCGACATGACGCGCAGCGGCGCCGAAGGCGGCGGCCCGGCGTCGGGCGGCGCCACGGCGCTGCCGGTCGAAACCAGCAGCCCCGCAGCGGCAAGCCCGAGCGCCAGGCCAGACCCGCGCATCAGAAGGTCACGCGCACGCCGCCATAGGCCGCGCGGCCGTATGTGTTATAGCCTTTGACGACGGTGTAATCCTCATCGAACAGATTTTCGATCCGGCCATAGACTTCGAACCGGTCGGTGATCGGGAATGCCGCACGCACGGTGGTTAGCCAATAGCCATCGAGACGATTGGCGAAGCTGTTGTTGATATTGTCGAAGCTGTCGCCCGTCAGGGCGACAGTTGCGCCCAGCTTCAAGCCCCATGGCGATCTCCAGTCGGCGACGAAGCTGGCCTTGTCACGCGGGCGGCGCGCAAGCTGATTGCCAAAGTTCGCGCCCGGCGAACGGGTGGTGGCGTCGACCAGTGCGTAATTCACCCGCACATCGAGGTCGTCGTTGGGGCGAACGATAAGACCGACCTCGACGCCTTTCGACGTCGCGCGTCCGATATTTTCCGATTGGAATGTCGCCGGGTTATAGGCGATCAGATTGTTGCTTTTACGGTGATAATAGGTGGCCGTTGCGGTCACCTTACGGTCGATGAAGCTATGCTCGATGCCGACATCGAAGCCTTTGGAGGTTTCGGGTTTCAGGTCGATATTGCCGAATGGCGGCAAGGCCTCGCTCAACGTCGGCGCGCGGAAACCTTCGGCATAGCTGGCGCGGAATATGGTCTGCCCATCATTGGGTGTATAGGCCGCGTCGGCACCGAAGGACGTGTGATTGCCATATTGCGAATGGTCTTCGTAGCGCAGGCCGCCGTTGACCGTCAGGCCAGCAAACGGGTTCACGCCGATCTGTCCATAGAAGCTGCTATAGTCGCTTTTGAACGTCGTCGGTGTGACATCGCCGCCGAGCGGAAAGAAGGTGCTGGCGAATGTGTTTTCATGCGCCGCACCGAAGACCAGTGACGCGATGCCGAAATCGAGATTGCCGTCATAGGCAAAACGGTCGACCTGGCCGCGCGCGGTGAAGACGTTGTAATTGAACGGGCCGGTTGCGCCTGCCTCGCTGCCTTCGCGGACGAGATCGGTGCGGCTGTACGACAGGCGACCCTTCCACTTGCCGTCGAACAGATCATGGTTCAGGCCGACATAGCCGGTGAACTGTTCATTGTCGGATTCGGGGATCGAATTTGCGGGATTGCCCGGAAAGGCAAAGGCGTCGTCATATTCGATCCGGCCCTTGTTGTAGTAACCGCGCAGATCGAGCGCCAGAGCAGGCGAGAATTCGACGAGCAATTTGCCGTTGGCCGAGAAATTCCGATACCCGTCGCGTTCGGTGCCGCCGATGAGCGACGAAATGCCATCGGTGCGATAATAGCCGGCGCCAAAGCTCCCGGCGAATATGCCGCTTTTGCCGGACACATTGCCATAGGCTTTCACGCTGTCATGGCTGCCATATTCGGCGCTGGCGTTCACGGAGAGGGTGTCGGTCGGTGCGATGGTCTGGACGTCGATGACGCCGCCGATCGCCTGGCTGCCCCAGATGACCGAATTGGCACCGCGCAGCACTTCGACCCGTTCGACATTCCCCGTCAGCAAGGCGCCGAAATCGAACACACCATTGGGCGTCGAGGGGTCATTGATCCGCACGCCATCGATCAGGACCAGTGTCTGGCTGCTTTCCGCACCCCGGATGAACACGCTGGTCTGCGATCCGACAGGACCGCTTTGGGCAACGGCGACACCGGGGACAAGGTTCAAGGCATCGCTGATCGACGTGACCTGCGATGTTTCAAGATCGTCGCGCGTGATGACCGAAATCGTGTGGCCCGTTTCGGTGCGCTTCTGTTCAACGCCGCTCGCGGTGACGACGATATCGCTGTCGGAGCGCTCGCCGGCGTCGGGATTGGACTGCGCGAGGGCGGGCGTCGCCGCCGTCAGCGCGAGGAGGGAAATGAAACCGGTCTTCAACATGGGAAAGCCCCCTTTGCGCCAGAGCGAGTTGGCGGGGCGTGCCGGCGAACCGGTCGGTGCAGGCGAAGCGCGGGCACAAGTCGCTCCGTCGCCACGCACCGATGCGGCCCCAGCCGCACAGGTCGTCGCTCAGACGGAGGATTACCGTGCCATGACCATCCCCTGGACCAAGGCAAGAGCGACCGGTGCGCCGGCAGGTCTCCTGGCTCGCGGGTCACAGCTTGATGCACGCCTTCCCAGGTTGCCCCAGTGGCTGGCCCCGACTTGCGTCCGGACCGGTGCATCGCGCTCACCGCTTACAGTTGCAGGGACAGCCTCGGATTCAAAGGCCTTCGGGGCCTTTTCACCGCGTTCCCGTTTTAAGCCCATTCGGGCACCGGCGCGATCTTGCGGGAGCCAGGCCCCCGCGGCGCAAGCCCATAGCGCAAGCGCGCGGTTTCGCAATCGGCTTTATCGCCGTCGCGATTCCGCGATGCCGGGTTCGACAACATATGCCGCCAAAGGTCCGGAGCGGCGTCGACGCCGCGCGACGCACGGCCGCAACCTCGCCTTTCCGTGCCAGTGTGATCAAGCTTGGCAGTAGCGCTGCCCAAAAAAGAGCAAAGCGATACCGACGCACTCGTCCAAAGCCTTGAGCGGGCTTCGCAATAACGACGAGAGATAGAATGGCGCACCCGAAGGGATTCGAACCCCTGGCCTCTGCCTTCGGAGGGCAGCGCTCTATCCAGCTGAGCTACGGGTGCGCAGACGGCGGCCTCTAGCAACTGCGCGAGCCGCCAGCAATGGCCTATCGACCGCGCGTCGCAGATGTGCGAAGCGGGCGGCAACAGCGCAGGGGAGCGCCGGTGAAGGCATCCGATTACGACTGGCCGATGGCGGCCGACCTTTATGGCGAGATGCAGCTTGAGGCGCATCCGCCGGCGCGGCACCAGTGGCGCGACTTCGTCCCCGGCATCCTCGTCACCGCCATCGCCGCGCTCGCTGCCGCCTGGCTCGCTGATCATTATGCCGCGCCGATCGTCCTGATGGGGCTGCTGATCGGCCTCGCGCTCAGTTTTCTGTCGCAGGACAAGCGCACCCACGCCGGGCTCGACCTGATGTCGCAGACCGCGCTGCGCTTCGGCATCGTGCTCGTCGGCGCGCGGATCACCGCCGACCAGCTCGTCGATCTGGGTCCCCTGCCCTTCGCGCTGCTGGTGCTCATCATGCTCGCAGTCATCGCGGTCACCGTCGCCACCGCACGGCTGTTCCGGCAGGATCGCCACGCCGCCTTGCTCGCGGGCGGCGCGACCGCGATCTGCGGCGCGTCGGCGGCGCTCGCGCTTTACTCGCTGATCGGCGACAAGCGCGTCGACCAGGCGCGCTTCACCCTGACGCTGGTCGGCATCACCGTCGCGAGCGCGCTTGCGATGACGCTCTATCCGGTGCTCGCCGCGCAGCTCGGCCTCTCCGATGCGCAGGCGGGCTTCCTGATCGGCGCGTCGATCCATGACGTCGCGCAGGCGATCGGTGGCGGATTCTCCTTCTCGGCGCCTGCGGGCGAGGTCGCGACGATCGTCAAGCTGACCCGCGTCGCGCTGCTCGCGCCGATGCTGATGCTCGTCGGGCTGTGGCTCGCGCGCAGCGGCGGAGACACCACGGGCAAACGCATTCCCCTCCGCCTGCCCTGGTTCATCCTCGGCTTCCTCGCCGTTGCCGCAATCAACTCGCTCATCGCGATCCCCAAGCCCGTGACCGACGGCGCCGCAACCGCCGCGCAGGCGCTGCTGCTGCTCGCGATCGTCGCCACCGCGATGAAGGCGCGGCTGCATCTGCTGCTCGACCAAGGGTGGCGCAGCTTCGCGCCGATCATCGTCGCGACGCTGACCAGTTTCCTGCTGTCGCTGGGGGCGGCGCTGTTGCTGTGACGCCGTGACGTCAGGCTAAACAGCTGGAATATCAGCTCTTCGGCAGCGCCCAGCTCACCGTCAGCTGCGTCGCGCGGCGCGGGATGTCGAGCTTGGCCTCACTGAAATTGACCTTCTCGTTCGGCGGCAGCATCCGCACCGGCGGTTTGATCGTCCAGCTATAGACGATCGTCCCCTGCGCATCGCGCAGCTCGGCAAGGATCGGCGGCACGCGCTGCTCGCGGTCGGTCGGGTTGATGATCACCCCCGATGCGGCGAAATAGATGGTGCCGTCGGCGAGTTCGCGATGGTCCTGGTTCGGCGGCAGTTCGATGACGAGATCGGGCTCGTCGCTCATCCCGGGAATGCCCAGCCCCTGAGCCCAGCTCGGCAACCCGAAATAATAAAGGCCGGCGGTCGCCGCGACCATCAGCGCCGCA
>NZ_LYVN01000157.1 GCF_001990265.1 Sphingopyxis sp. KK2 | reverse complement strand
GGCTTCACCGCCGCGCTCGCCGCGCATGGCGTCGAACCCATTGTCTGGGCCGCCGCCCCCGCCGCAGATCGCCATGCGCAGGGCGTCGCCGCCGCGCGCGCGCTGCTTGCCGCGCATCCCGATACTGACGCGATCTTCGCGGCCAGCGACATGCTCGCGCTCGGCGTGCTCCAGGGGCTCAAGGAAGCGGGCCGCCGCGTGCCGGAGGATGTCGCGCTGATCGGCTTCGACGGCATCCGCGCCGGCACCCTCGCCGACCCCGCGCTCACCACGCTCGAACCCGATCTCGACGCCGCGGGCGAGGCGCTCGTCGCGATGGCGCTCGAGGATGACGAGCATGTCCGCGACGGCACCCGCGTCCCCGTCCGCCTCGCGGTCCGCGGCAGCGCCTGATCGCTTCATCGCTTCCCGATCGGGGCGTAACGACTTATTATCCCTGATATCGCTACGCTGCTCGCGAGAGGCAGTCAGTCCGTGTCGGGTCAATTCTTCATTGCATTGCTCAATCCAGGCATGGGCCTGTTGCTCGCGGTCGCCTTTTTCCTGCTCTGGATGCACCGCCGCGACCAGCATTATGTCCTACTTGCGGGGTTGAGCTATGCGGCGATGGCCGCGGGCTTCCTGATCCTCGACTTCGCACCCGTGCTTCCGTTCGAGGCGCAGCGCATTCCCGCCAATATCGGCTTTCTCGTCGCCGCAGTGCTGATCGTCGGCGCGGCGATCGCACGATATCGGGTGCCGGTGCCCTGGCGCGGCATGGCCGCAATCTGCGCCGTCGCGATGACGACCTTTCTCTGGTATCTCTTCATCCAGCCCAGCATCACGCACCGCGTGCTCGTCATCAGCATCGCGCTCGGCCTCGTCGCGTTGCAACTGCCGATCCGCCTGCGCCGCATGCCGCGCGCGCATCTTGTCGACCATATCCTCTTCTGGGTCGGAGTGCTCTCGGCAACCAATTTCATCATCCGCCCGCTGCTCATCATCGGGCTCACCGGCGGCTTTTCGACCTATGCCGGCTTCCAGCAATCGATCTACTGGACCACCGTCCAGTTCAGCCAGGCGATGATCTCGATCCTCTTCGCGCTCTGCCTGATGGTCGCCGCCGCGATCGACCTGATGGCCGAACTGCGCGAACAAGCCGATGGCGACGCGCTGTCGGGTCTGCTCAACCGCCGCGGCTTCGAGGGGGCGGCGGGCGTCGCGGTCCGCGCCGCGGCCGACGAAGACCGGCCCGCCGCGCTGCTCATCGCCGACATCGACCATTTCAAGGCGGTCAACGACACCCACGGCCATGCGACCGGCGACGCGATCATCGCGGCGTTCGGCGCGCATATTCGCGCGGCCGGTCCCGCCGACATGATCGCCGGACGCATCGGCGGCGAGGAGTTCGCGCTGCTGCTGCCCGGCGCGAACATCGAAAGCGCGCGTACGCTCGCCGAGGCGATCCGCACCGGCATGGCCGGCGCCTGCGCACCCTGTACCCCCGATACGCCGCCCCCGACCGTCAGCATCGGACTCGCCGCCAGCGTCCCCGGTACCGGCCTGTCGCGGCTGATGCGCGACGCCGACCAGGCGCTCTACGAAGCCAAGCGCGCCGGCCGCAACCGTGTCCGCGCCTTCACCCCGGCACCAGTCCGCATCGCCGCCGCGCCGGACACGCGCAAATCCGCCTGACCTGCTTCCGACGCCGCCCGCACGGGCGCCCCAAGCCGCGCTTGGGTGGACCGCAATTTTTGTGCATTGCACACTAATCCGGCATATACTAACATAGCTTAGTATATTGTCGAAAGGTCATCCCATGCGTCTCATCCTGCTCCTCGCCCTGCTCGCCGCGACCACCCCAGCACTCGCGATCGAAACCGCCCCGCCCGCCGAGGTCACCGCCGCCGCGCTCGAACGCGCCCCGCGCGAGAGCGAGGTTCTGCGCGACACCGGCGGCCGCATCGTCGGCAAGGTCTACAAGGTCCAGCCCTCGGGCGGCGTCCTCGCGATCGTCAATCGCGAGACCGTGCGTATCCCCGCCAGCACGCTCAGCATCGTCGACGGCAAGCTCGTCACCACGCTGAGCAAGGCCGAGGCGCTCAAGCAGAAATAATCCGGGCCAGCGCCGCCGGAACCGCCGATCCTCTCAGGGCTGTTCCGGCGCGCAGGCCACGGCTTCGGCCGCATCGCCGCCCAGATTGGCGGTGATGCGGCCGAGCATCGCGTGCAGCGCCGCGCGTTCCGCCGCGTCGAACCCTTCGAGCGCGGCCTCCTCTTCTTCCTCGCCGATCCGCGTCAGTTCGCCGATCAAAGGTTCGATCGCGGGGGTCAGCCAGATGCGGTGCGCGCGCCGGTCGGCGGGATCGGGGCGCCGTTCGACCCAGCCCGCCTCGACCAGCTTGTCGATCGAGCGCCCGACGGTCACCTCGCCGACTTCGAGCAGCCCCGCAACCTCGCGCTGCGTCGCCCCCGGGCGCCGCCGCACGCAGGCGATCGTCTGCCATTGCGCGCGCGTCAGTCCGAGCGGCTGGACGCGCCGGTCGAAGCGCAGCCGCAGCATCCGCGACAGCTTCATCACCTTCATCCCCAGCGCCTTGTCGTCGTCGACCGCCTGCACGCACCCTCCCTTTTCCTAGGAGCGCGACTGTCGCCGACCCGGCGTGCGAGCGCAAGCGCCGAAGCCGCCCGCGGGACGGACGGGCGGACTATATTACGCGAGCAGGGCCGATTCGGCTTATCTTCCAATATCGACGGCTTTATTTATTGCTTCTCTTCAATACTTTCGTCTTCACTAATCCAATATTTACGCTTGTTGGGCCAAATCGCCCTGGGGACCAGGGGGAATTTTATGTTCAACGTCCTCGAATGCGTGATCTACGACCATGATTTGCGGCTGGTGCTCATCGCCGCGCTGGTCTGCATCCTCGGCAACATATGTCTCTTCGTCGTCCTCAACCGCTCGACCTTCTGCGTCGAGACGCGCCGCCGCCACTGGCTCGTCGTCGCCGCGCTGGCGCAGGGGGTCGGCGTCTGGGCGACACATTTCGTCGCGATGCTCGCCTATCGCGGCGCGATGCCGATCCGCTTCGACATTGCGCTCACCCTGCTCTCGGTCGCGATCGCGGTCGGCTTTTTCTGGGCGAGCTTCCGCTGGCTCGGCAAGGCGCCCACCACCGCGCGCTGCGCCGTCGCAGCGGCGGGGGCGTCGATCGGGGTCGCGGCGATGCATTTCACCGGCATGGCGTCGATCATCGCCCCGGCGCGCGTCACCTATGACCTCGTCCCGATCCTCGTGTCGCTCCTCCTGTCGTGGCTCTGCTTCTGGGGCGCCTTCGTCGCCTTCGCGCGCAGCGCCGGGTGGCAGCGCATCGCGCTGCCCGCGGCGCTTGCGGTGCTCGCGATCGTCGTGCTGCATTTCACCGCGATGTCGGCGACGACGCTCGTCCCCGATCCGACGCGCGGCGATGCGCTCGGCGGCGCGGCGAGCCGCGACTGGCTCGTCCCCGCGATCGTGCTCGCCAACCTTGCGCTCGTCGCGCTCGCGCTCACCGGTTCGCTGATCGACCGCTGGCTCACCGACGCGCACGGCCTCGCCGAAGCGACGCTCGAGGCGCTCGCGATCACCCACGACGGCCATATCGTCGAGGTCAACCACCAGCTCGGCGACCTGCTCGGGGTCAGCAGCGGCGCGATCCTCGGCAGCGCGCCGGGCGACTGGTTCGTGCGCCTCGACGGCTCCCCCTTCGCTGTCCCGGAAGGTGCGTCGGTCGAGGCCCGCCTGCGCGGCGCCGCCGACGAGGACCAGATTTTCGAGATCGGCACGCGCACGATCGAATATCGCGGCCGCAGCTGCCAGGTGCTCGCGATCCGCGACCTGTCCGACCGCAAGCGGGCGCAGCGCGCGATCGAGCATCTCGCCTCGCACGACGCGCTCACCGACCTCGCCAACCGCTCGCAATTCACCCTGACGCTCGACGATGCGATCGCCGCCGGCACCCCCTTCGCGCTGCTCGCGCTCGACCTCGACCGGTTCAAGGCGGTGAACGACATCTTCGGCCATGCCGCGGGCGACGAGGTGCTGCGCCGCGTCGCCGACCTGCTCCGCGCCGCGGTGCGCGGCGACGACATCGTCGCGCGCGTCGGCGGCGACGAATTCCTGATCATCCAGCGCGCGGTCACCGCCCCCGACGACGCGCGCCGCCTCGCGACCCGCATCCTCGAGGACTTCGCCGAGGAAATGGACGTCGCGCGCGATCCGATGGCGGTCGGGGTCAGCATCGGCGTCGCGCTCTTCCCCGCCGACGGCGCCGACGCCAAGACGTTGCAGCGCAACGCCGACACCGCGCTCTATCGCGCCAAGAACAACGGCCGCGGCGTCGCCGCCTTCTTCGACCAGGAGATGGACGAGCTCGCGCGCGAACGCCGCGCGCTCGAGCACGACCTGCGCCATGCGATCGGCCGCGACGAGCTGCGCATCGTCTTCCAGCCGCTCGTCGCCACCGCCTTCGGCTCGATCGTCGGTTACGAGGCGCTGCTGCGCTGGGACCATCCCGAGCGCGGCGAGGTGCCCCCCGACGATTTCATCCCGATCGCCGAGGAGATCGGCGCGATCGTCCAGATCGGCGAATGGGTGCTGCGTCGCGCCTGCATGACCGCCGCGACCTGGCCCGACACCATCTCGGTCGCGGTCAATGTCTCGACGATCCAGTTCCAGGTCCCCAATCTGCCGACGCTGGTCCGCGACGCGCTCCAGGAATCGGGACTCGACCCGCACCGGCTCGAGCTCGAAATCACCGAGACCGCCTTCCTGCGCAACCGCCAGGGCGCGCTCCGCGCGCTGCACGCGATCCGCGACATGGGGGTGCGCGTCGCGATGGACGATTTCGGCACCGGCTATTCGTCGCTCTCGAACCTCAAGGCCTTTCCCTTCGACAAGATCAAGATCGACAAGAGCTTCGTCTCGTCGATCGACAATGACGAGGCGGCGCGCTCGATCGTCCGCGCGATCATCGGGCTGGGGCGCAGCTTCAACATGCCGATCGTCGCCGAAGGGGTCGAGACCGCGGCGCAGCGCCAGATGCTGCTCGACGAAGGCTGTCCGCAGGCACAGGGCTATTATTTCGGCCACCCCGCCGCCGATCCCTATGCCGACGACGCCCCGCCGCGCGGCGCGCGGGCCGACGGCTGAGGCGGCGGACCGGCGCCGTCGCGGGCGCGACGCGGCGACGCATCGCCCCGCGCCCGGCCTCAGCCCGTGCCCGGCCTCAGGCCGCAGCCGGCGGCGGCAGGCGCCGGGGGTCCCGCTTTTCCTCCCACTCGGCCTCCATCGCCTCCATCTCGGCCTCGGTCAGCGGCATCTTCTGCCCGCACGCCGCGCAGCACGGGTGCTCGGGTCCGCGCGCGCCACGCATCTTCTTGATCATCGATATCTTGTGCAACAGGACGGCGTCGGTCTCCTCCTGCGTCGCGATATGCCGCTGCTGCTTCACCCCGCGCTCGAAGACGATCCCGCTTTCAAATTCGGCGCGGTCGATAAAGCGGTGCCGTACCGCCTCGGGCAGTACGAACGCCTCGGCCTCGGCAGGGCTCAGCGCCCGCCCCAGCGCCCCCGACAGGTCGCCGCGCCGGATCAGCAGCCGCAGCAGATTGTCCGACGGCGTGATCCGCCGTTCATATTCCTTGCCGCCCCGGTAAATCACCGTCTCGCGCCCCACGACCGCGCGCTGGTACGCAACCGCCTCCAGCCCGCGCAGCGCATTGGCCAGCGCCTCGACGCACGCCTTGTCAAAGGGTGGAAACAGCCCGCGCGAGCGATTGACCGAGGTCGTGCTGACCCCGGCGATCCGCGCCGCATCGGCAACGCACCCCGTCTGCGCCAGCGTCGCCAGAAACACCCGCGTCCGCGCCTCCGTCCACCCGTCCTCGCGAATGCGCAGGCCGGGCATCAGGGGATTGGCATCGCATCCCCCGCCATCACCCGACACCGCTACCGACTTCCCCCGCTTACCCAGCGCCACCTTACGCCCCATCGCTCGTCTCCCAAATCAACTGGAATGAATCGAGTTAACTTTGAACCTATTTGGATAATTTAGGAAAGCGGAAAATTTAATGCCCGGCCGCGCCAATCGATTCCGACATTCGCGCTTGACCTTATAGTCGCTACAACCTTTATCGCGGCATCCGGCCGTCGCCCGGCACCATCTGCCGACCGCGCGCAATCGACCAAAAGCCGGAGATTTTGTTTTGAAAAAGCCCCCGAAAATCGCCTGCCTTGCCGGGGCGACCTTCATCCTCGCCACGCTGGTGCCGCTCGCCCCCGCCGCGGCGCAGGAGGATCATCACGACGAAGCCGAGGAAGGCGAAGAAGACATCGTCGTCCAGGCCACCCGCTCGGGCCGCCGCGTGCAGGACGAGGCGATCCGCGTCGACGTGATCAACCGCGAGGAGATCGAGGAAAAGCTCCTGATGACCCCCGGCAATGTCTCGATGCTCGTCGCCGAGACGCCCGGCGTGCGCGTGCAGGTCACCTCGCCCGCGCTCGGCTCCTCGAATATCCGCATGCAGGGCATGGCGGGCCGCTACACCCAATTGCTGTCCGACGGCCTTCCGCTCTATGGCGGCCAGCCCTCGTCGATCGGGTTGCTCCAGATTCCGCCGACCGACCTCGGGCAGGTCGAGATCATCAAGGGATCGGCCTCGGCGCTCTATGGCCCGTCGGCGCTCGGCGGCGTCATCAACCTCGTCTCGCGCCGCCCACGCGCGGAGGCCGAGGCCGAGCTTCTCTTCAACCTGACCAGCCGCGATGGACAGGACGTCACCGGTTATACCGCGGCCCCGCTCGGCGCGAACTGGAGCGCCTCGCTGACCGGCGGCTATCACCGCCAGACGCGCAAGGACCTCGACGACGACGGCTGGATCGACATGCCCGGCTATGATCGCTGGACCGTCCGGCCGCGCCTCTTCTGGGAGGGCGACGACGGCGCCAACCTGCTGCTGACCGCCGGCGCGACGACCGAGGACCGCACCGGCGGCACGCTGCCGGGCCGCACCGTTCCCGACGGCCAGCCCTTTCCGCTGACGCAGGACAGCCGCCGCTACGACGCCGGGCTGGTCACCGAAATCCCCGTCGAGGGGATCGGCAAGCTTCACGCCCGCGCCTCGGCGATGACGCAGCGGCATCGCCAGCTTTTCGGGACCGGCGCCGAAACCGACCGTCAGGACACCTGGTTCGGCGAAGTCTCGCTCGGCGGCGAAAGCGGCGCGACCAACTGGCTGGCCGGTGCGGCGCTGCAGGCCGACAGCTACCGTTCGCGCGCCTTCCCGGCGTTTGACTACAGCTACACCGTCCCCGGCCTGTTCGGCCAGCTCGAACAGGAACTCGGCGACGACATCCTTCTGGCAGGCAGCGCCCGGCTCGACGTTCACAGCGATTTCGGCACGCGGTTCAGCCCGCGGCTGTCGGCGCTCTATCGTCCGGGCCCGTGGACGCTCCGCGCCTCGGTCGGCAAGGGCTTCTACGCCCCGACGCCCTTCGTCGACGAGATCGAGGCCGCGGGGCTGTCGCGCCTCGAACCGCTCGGCGCGCTCAAGGCCGAAACAGCGACCACCGCCTCGCTCGACTTCGGCTACGCCGCGAACGGCGTCGAAGCGAACGTCACCCTGTTCGCCTCGGACATCGACAATGCCGTTCAGCTGCAGACGGTCGATGCCGACAGCGTCCGCCTCGTCAATGCCGCCGGCACGACGCGCACGCGCGGCGGCGAATTCATGCTCCGCTATCGGTGGCAGGCCTTCTCGGTCACCGGCAGCTATGTCTTCGTCGATGCCAGCGAGCCCGACCCGTCGGGCGCCGGCCGCCGCACAACTCCGCGCACGCCGCGCCACACCGCAGGCCTCGTCGGCATGTGGGAGGAGCATGGCAAGGGCCGCATCGGGATCGAGGCCTATTATACCGGCCGCCAGCAGCTCGACGACAATCCCTATCGCGCCCGCAGCAAAGCCTATTTCGAACTTGGCGCGCTCGCCGAAATGGTGCTCGGCAAGGTCAGCCTGTTCGTGAATGCCGAGAATATCCTGAACATCCGCCAGACCCGGTACGACCCGCTGTTGCTGCCCGCGCGGGCGCCCGACGGGCGATGGACGGTCGATGCCTGGGGGCCCACCGACGGCTTCGTCGTCAACGGCGGCGTGCGGTTCAAATTCGGCGGCGGTCATTGAGTCGCGCCGCGCGATCGATTATGCCGTCCTTGTAGAAACTACAGGGTTGGATCATGCGCATTGGCGAACTGGCATCGGCGACGCGGGTCAGGGCCGAAACCATCCGCTTCTATGAAAAGCAGGGGCTGCTCCCGCCGCCCGCCCGGACCTCGGCCAATTACCGCAGCTACGGCACCGCGCACCGGCAGCGCCTGTCGTTCATCCGGCGCGCACGCGACCTGGGCTTCCGGCTCGAGGATGTGCGCGAACTGCTCGTGCTCGCCGACGACCGCAGCCAGCCCTGCGGCGCCGTCGATCGCATCGCGACGACGCATCTTGCCGAAATCGAGGCAAAGATCGCCGACCTCGGCAAGATGCGCGACGAATTGATGCGGCTGCTCGGCAGCTGCAGCCGAGGAACGGTCGAGGACTGCCACATCATCGAAACGCTGGGTCCCGACAGATAAAGCCGCCGATCCGGCGCCGCGTGGAATGACGGTGATGGACGTCATCGCCTCCCGAACAGGAAGGCTCCCTTCGCGGTCTTTGGCTTCCTGCGAAAAACCGCCCCCTCCCATCCATTAACCC
>NZ_LYVN01000156.1 GCF_001990265.1 Sphingopyxis sp. KK2 | reverse complement strand
GTTGTCGGCCGCGAGCAGCGCCAGACGCACCGACACCCCGTCCCAGCCCGGCGTCAGCCCCGGCTCGCGCAGCAGCAGGTCGAGCCGCCGAACCTGATCGAGCCAGGGCAGGCGCGCCTCGCCCTTGCGCACAAGCGGGTGGCTCAGCACCGTCAGCAGCCGCACCGGGTCGAATCGCGCCGCCAGTTCGGCGAGCCCGAGCAGCAAAGTCCCCGGCGGCAATTTCGCGAGCGGCCGCCCCGCGCTGTCGTCGACATCGATGTTCCACCGCCCCAGCGCGCTCGCGACCCTTTCGGCCAGCGCGCGGTCTGGGGTGACCAGCGCTGCGGCGCGCCCCGGCGTCTCGACCGCCGCGCGCATCATCAGCGCGATGCCCTGCGCCTCTTGCCCGTCGTCGGCGAACACCGTGCCCGACAGCCCGGCGATTTCGGCCGAGAGGTCGGTCTTCTCCTGCCAGCGCGCGGTGTAGGCGGCGGGCGCGAACAGCAAGGAGACGAAATCGGCACGCGCTTCGGGTCCGTCGAAATCCGACACGCCCTCCCACGTCCGCACCTCGCCGCGCGCGACGCCCATGCGCCCGATCAGCAGCTTCAGATGATATTGCGGATGCGTCTCGAGCGGCCGCGCCGGATTTTCGGGGTCGGCGGCGACCGGACCCAGCGCCTCCCATTCCTCCTCGGCCATGCCGAGGTCGAGCCCCGGCAGCACGACCATGCCGCGCTCCATGTCCGCGACGCTACGCAGCAGCCGCGCGATTGCGGGGGCGGCGGTGGTGATTCCCGCCGCGACGACGAAGCGCGCCGGCGGTGCGACACGCCAGCCCTGGCTCACGCGGTCGAGCAGGCGGTTGCGCCGCTCGGCGCGGTCGATCATCCCTGCGCGTGCCAGTTCGGCGGGCCAATGCTCGACGAGCAGGCGCAGCCGTTCCCACGACGCCTGCCAATGCTGCGCAAGGTCGCCGAGCACCGCTTCGATCTCGCCAAGCCGCGCAGGCGCGACCTCCTCATAATGAAGCTGGTCGATCACCCGCCCCAGTCCTTCGGCGAGCTGGAACGCCGCGGCGCCGGTGATCGCCTCCTCGCCTGCGGGCTGGTGCTTCTCGATCAGCGCCGCGAGCATCAGCCGCCGCCGCAGCGGGTCGATCGCGGGGGGCAGGACCCCGCTCTCGTCGATCGGGTCGAGCGCCAGCGCGACCTCCTCGTCGAGGTCGGCGTCGCCGATCACCGCGAGCCGCGGCATCAGCAGGCCCTGTCCGCCCGCGCGCACAAACGCCGCCTGCACCGCGCTGCGCGCGCGGTTGCTCGGGAGCAGGATCAGCCCCTCGGCCAGCCCCAGCGCGCCGTCGGCGAAACGCGCGATCAGCCCCGCGGCGAGCGCGTCGGCAAAGGCCCGCTGGACCGGGATCGAAAAGAGCGTCGGCTTGGCGTCAGCCATCCGTCAGCGCGGCTTCGGTCGGTCCGATGCTCGCCGGTGAACCGACGTCGAACCATTGCCCCATGTGCGACAGGCCGAAAAGCCGCCCCGCGGCGATCGCACGGTCCCAGAAGATATTGGTCGAAAAGGGTCCCTCGGGCGCATCGACGAGCAGCCGCCGCGACACGAGTTGGACACCCGTGTAGACGAAGGGTGCGATCCGCCCGGGCTTGCGCCGCGACAGCAGCCCGCACGGGTCCATGTGGAAATCGCCGCGCCCGCCATGCCCGGTCGCGCTCGCCTGGCGGATCACCAGCAGCAGCGCGTCCATCCGGTCTTCGTCCCAGTGGCGCGCGAGTTGCTGGATGCTGTCCTGCGGCCCGTCGGTCCAGATATTATCGCTGTTGACGATCAGGATCGGGTCGCCGGTCAGCAGCGGCAGCGCCTTCATCATCCCGCCGCCCGTTTCGAGCAGCCGGTCGCGCTCGTCCGAAATTGCGATGGTGAAGGTCCGTTTCTGCGCCGCGAGATGCGCCTCGAGCGCGTCGGCGAGATAATGGACGTTGACCACGACATGGCCGACCCCCGCCGCCTCGATGCGGTCGAGGCTGTGGTCGATCAGCGCCTTGCCCGCGACGCGCACCAGCGGCTTCGGCCGCGTGGCGGTCAGCGGACGCATGCGCTTGCCCAGTCCCGCCGCCATCACCATCGCGCTTTCGATCTTCACGCTCACGTCCAAGCCTCCGCCCTCTTGTCGGCGGGGACATTGGCGTCGAACCATTGCCGGACGGGGACAAGCGCCGGATGCGCGAGGTCGCGTTCGAGCAGCCCCCACATGCGCGGCTGGAACTGGCGGTAACCGGGCTTGCCGTCGCGCTTCCACAATCGCACGAAGACCCCCAGGATGCGCGTGTTGCGCTGCGCCGCAAGCGCCCAATAGGCGCTTTCGATATCGAGCCCGGTCGTCCCCTGATAGCGCGCGAGCATCGCCGCCTCGACCGCGGGGCTCACATCGCGCCGCGCATCCTCGAGCACCGAGGCGAGGTCATAGGCGGGATGGCCGACCAGCGCGTCCTGGAAATCGAGCAGGCCATAATGTTCGACCCCCGCCTTGTCGCCGACGAGCATGATATTCTCGGCGTGGAAATCTCGCAGCACGGTGACGCGCGGCAGGCCGTCCAGTTCGACCGGCCGCAATGCCGCCTCCCACGCCGCGCGGAAGGCATCGCGGTCGACCTCCAGCCCCAGCGCCGGGCAATACCAGTCGCTGAACAGCATCACTTCGTCGAGCCATTGCTCGAGCCCATGCACCGGCAGCCCGTCCATCGGCGGACGCGCATGGAGGTGGACGAGCAGGTCGGTCACGCCGGCATAGTGCGTGCTTTCATCATGCAGCGCGGCATCGACCGTCTCGCGCAGCCGCACGTCGCCGAAATCCTCGATCAGCAGCAGGCCTTGCTCGAGGTCGCGCGCGAAGATCGTCGGCGCGTTCAGCCCCTGGTCGCACAGATATTCGGCGATCGCGATGAACGGGCGCGGGTCCTCGTGCGGCGGCGGCGCGTCCATCAGCACCGCGCGGCGCGCGCCGTCGACGACGCGGAAATAGCGCCGGAACGACGCGTCGCCCGCGAGCGGCAGGATCTGGGCATCGCCCCAGCCATGCGCGGCGAGGAAAGCGGGCGCATGCGGAGGCGGAATCATCGGAGCGGCCATCGGCTCCCCCAAGACGTCGGCACCGCGGCTGTCAAGGCGCGCGCGTCGCCGCTCCCCGAAATCCGGATCGACAGCGCGTCCGGCCAGCCCTGCGCGCCCAGCCGTTCGGGCCATTCGATCAGCAGCGCGCCATCATAGAGATAGTCGTCGAGCCCCAGCTCGATCAGCTCCTGCTCGTCCTCGATCCGGTACAGGTCGACATGCGCGATGGCGAGGTCGACCTCGGGCGGCGCATAGGGCTGGACGATCGCGAAGGTCGGGCTCGGTGCCTCGCCCGCGAGCCCGCGCGCCTTCAGCATCGCGCGCGCCAGCGTCGTCTTGCCCGCGCCGAGGTCGCCCGACAGCAGAACGACGTCGCCGGGCCTCAGCGCGGCGCCGATCGCCGCCCCGATCCGCTCGGCCTCGGCGAGCCCATAGTCGTAACGATCGTCGGTCATCCGCGCGGAAGGCTCACGCGCACAAGCGTTCCCTGCCCCTTTTCGCTCATTACCTCCATCGTCCCGCCATGCGCGGCAACGAGCTGGCGCGCCAGCGCGAGGCCGATGCCGCCGCTCTGCGTGCCCGACTGCTGCCCCTCGGTCACCGCAACGACCGCCTCGGGCATGCCCGGGCCATTGTCGGACACGATGATGTCGACGCCCTTGGCATCGCCGTCGGCGTGGAGCAGCACGCGCCCGCCGCGCTTGCGCGTCGGCGCGGTATAGCGGACCGCATTGTCGAGCAGCCCGGCGACGAGCCGCGACAACCGCGCGCTATCGCCCTGGACCTCGCCCAGCGTCGCCGACAGGTTGCCGACCAGCTCGACCCCCTCGGCATCGGCGAGGAGCTTCGCCTGGCCGAGCGCGCCGCGCAGCAGCAGCACGACATCGACCGGCGCGCGCTCGACGACGAGCGTGCCCGCCTCGCCCTGCGCGAGATCGAGCACATTGTCGATCTGCCGCCCGAGCACCGCGACCGAATCCATGATCGCATCGACATAGGCCTGCTGCCCGTCGGACAGCTTGCCGGCATAGCCCGCCTGCAGCATCTCGCCGAAGCCGCCGATCGAGGTCAGCGGCGTGCGCAGCTCGTAACTCATCCGTGACAGGAAGGCGGTCTTGACCTTGTCGGCGGCCTCCAGCGCGTCATTGCGTTCGCGCAGCGCCGACTCCATCTTCCGGTTGTCGCTGACGTCGAGCATGATGAGCAGGGCATTGCCGTCGGGCAGCGGGATCGCGGCAAAATCGAAATAGCGCCCGTCGCGGAACCGGATTTCGCCGACGCGCTGGGTGCGTTCGAGCGTCGCGGCGCGGATCACCTCCTGCACGATACTGATCTGGTTCGGCTTGGCGAGCCGGTCGGCGAGCCCGCCCATCAGCACGTCGACGCGCGGGTGCGCCGCCAGCGTCGGTTCGTCGACCCCCCACAGCCGGCGGAAGCGCTGGTTCCACAGATGCAGCCGTCCGTCGGGCGCGAAAACCGCGATCGCCTCGAACAGATTGTCGAAGGTCGCGGTGCGCACGCGCAGCAGCGTGTCGCGCGCACCCGCGAGCTGTACCTGTTCGGTGCGATCCTCTGCGATCAGGAGCAGCCCGCCGTCGGGGGTCGGCTGGGCCACGACGCGCAAATGCGTCCCGTCACGCAGCAGCCAATCCTCCTCGCTCGCCTCGGCGCGCGCGAACCAGTCGACATGCGCCTGCCGCCATTCGGGAAAATCGCGCACCTCGGGGGTACGCCCGGCGTCGCGCCAGGCGTCGAGCAGCCGCGCAAAGGCAGGCATCTCGGCGATCGTATCGGCGTCAATGTCGAACATGCGGCGGAACGGCTGGTTGGCGAAGACCAGTCCCTGGTCGGGACCGAACTGCGCCACCGCCGCCGACATGCGATCGAGCAATTCGCGCTGCGTCTCGGCAAAACGGCGATGCGCGCCGCGCTCGCTTTCCAGTTCCTGCACGTCGATCGCATACCCCGCGACGCCGATCGTCTTGCCGCCCGCAGGGGTCAACGGCACGTCGACGACGCGCATGATCCGCCGCTCGCCCGCGATCGTCACCGGCACCGTACGCAGCTGCGCCGCACCCGCCGTGCGCGCCGCCTGGGCCGCCTCGCCGGCGCTGACCCCGGCGACGGGTTCGAGCAGTTCGATGCCCTGTTCGATCACGACCTCGGCGCTCTTCGCCTCGACCGCATGGACATAGGCGCGGTTGACCAGCGCGAGTTCGAGCCGCGGGTCGCGGAACCACATCGGAAAGGGCGCGACCTCGATCAATCCGGACAGCGCCTCGAACGCCGCCATCGCCTCGTCGCGCTCGGCCTTCAATGCGATCTGCGACGTCAGGCTGTCGGTCGCATCGTCGAGCCACAGCAGCACGCTGCCCGATCCGCCGATCGCCACGGGTGCCGGGCCGCCGTGGACCAGGATGGTCCGCGATCCGCCCTGAGGCCGCAGGCTCATGCGGAACGGCTTGGCACCGCGCTGCGCGCCGAGAATGGCCTGGCGCAACGCCTCATGCTCGCTCGCCTCGATCCCCGCGTTCAACGCGCGCAGTTCGTCGAAATTGCGCGGTCCGCGCTCGAGTCCGAGCCAGCGCCCCAGCCGCTCGCTCGACTCGATCCGCCAGTCGCCGCGCACCACGACGGGCAGATAGGGAGAGGCTTCGATCAGGCCGGCCAGCCGCTCGGTCTGGGCCGCCGCGAACGCCGAGCGCCGCTGCATCGCCAGACCCCGCCCCGCCGCCCAGATGCCGAGCAGCAGCCACAGCGCGGCAAAGCCGCCGAGCGCAAAGGTGAGCGCCGGGGACAGCGTGCCGCTCATCCTCCGTCACGCTCCCGCATTGCCGCCGATGCCCGTGCCATATCCGCCAGCCGTAAAGACGATGGAGTCATGTTTCAATCGCATGTCACAGCGAAACGGCGCGTCCCACCTTCCGATGGGCGCGCCGTCCACAGTTTTGATGCTTCGGCCGGAGCCGATGCCGTCAATAACGATAATGATCGGGCTTGAACGGCCCTTCGACCGGCACGCCGATATAGTCGGCCTGCTTCTGGCTCAGCTGGCTGAGCTTCACGCCGAGCTTTTCGAGGTGCAGCGCCGCGACCTTTTCGTCGAGATGCTTGGGCAGGACGTACACGTCGTTGTTATACTGCTCGCTGCGCGTCCACAGCTCGATCTGCGCCAGCGTCTGGTTGGTGAAGCTCGCCGACATCACGAACGACGGGTGGCCGGTCGCATTGCCCAGGTTCACCAGGCGGCCCTTCGACAGGATGATGATCTGCTTGCCGTCGGGGAATTCGACCAGGTCGACCTGCGGCTTCACTTCGGTCCACTTGTAGTTGGCGAGCGCCGCGATCTGGATCTCGCTGTCGAAATGGCCGATGTTGCAGACGATCGCCATATTCTTCATCGCCGCCATATGCTCGGCGGTGATCACGTCGGCGTTGCCGGTCGCGGTAACGAAGATGTCCGAACGCTGGACCGCTTCGTCCATCGTCACGACCTCGAAACCTTCCATCGCCGCCTGCAGCGCGCAGATCGGATCGATTTCGGTCACCAGCACGCGCGCGCCGCCGTTACGGAGCGACTGCGCAGAGCCCTTGCCGACGTCGCCGAAGCCGGCGACCGTGGCGACCTTGCCCGCGAGCATCACGTCGGTGCCGCGGCGGATCGCGTCGACGAGCGACTCCTTACAGCCATAGAGGTTGTCGAACTTCGACTTGGTGACGCTGTCGTTGACGTTGATCGCGGGGAAGGGCAGCTCGCCCTTCTTCGCGATGTGGTACAGGCGGTGGACGCCGGTCGTCGTTTCTTCCGAAACGCCCTTGATCGCCTTGACGGTCTTGGTGAGGTAGCCGGGGTTCGCCGCGACGAACGCCTTCAGCGCGCGCTGCATCTCGATCTCTTCCTCATTCTCGGGTGCCGGCATCGTCTCGCCGGCCTCGATCTTCGCGCCCCACAGCGCGAACATCGTGGCGTCGCCGCCATCGTCGAGGATCAGGTTGCAAGTGGTGCCGTCTTCGACGCCCCAGTCGAAGATGCGGCCGACATAGTCCCAATAGTCGGCGAGGCTTTCGCCCTTGATCGCGAACACCGGAACGCCCGACGCGGCGATCGCGGCGGCAGCATGGTCCTGCGTCGAGAAGATGTTGCACGTCGCCCAGCGGACTTCGGCGCCGAGCGCGGTCAGCGTCTCGATCAGCACCGCGGTCTGGATCGTCATGTGCAGCGAGCCGGTGATGCGCGCGCCCTTCAGCGGCTGCGCCGCGCCGAATTCGCTGCGCAGCGCCATCAGGCCCGGCATTTCGGTTTCGGCGATGTTGATTTCCTTGCGCCCGAAATCGGCGAGACCGATGTCGGCAATCACATAATCACGGGTGTCGGCGGCGAGAGTGGCCACGGCTTGATCTCCAGTCTGGCGGGTTCGACCGCAGGCGAGCGGCCACGAAATTTTCTTGCGCGCCCTAGCCCAAAGCGCCCATCCAATCAAATATAAACTTTTCTTTATATCGCAAGTCCGGAGCATCTGGCCGAGCCGTACCGCGGATGATGCCTACCCGCTCGCGGGTGTCAGCGAACGCGCATGCCGCTCGCGCGAATCCGGCATCGGGACGCGACGCAACCGCCCCGAAATCGCGAGGCGGCGAAAATAAATTTTCAGCAGGCGCAATTGTGACAATCCGCGCGTCACAAATGTGACAGCGAGTCGAGAAAGCCAAGATTCTGAAAATCCTGACTTATAATGCGCCTCGCGAATAGCTTAATTCTTGTTTGTGACAACCATGTTACAAACGGCTCAAAATATTGACTTTTCTTCGATGTGGGCAGAAAATCCTCCCAAGTTTCGGGGAGATACCAAAGATGAAAAAAATTCTGCTGCCGCTCGTCGCTCTCGCTTTCGCGACCCCTGCCGCCGCGCAATCGATCATTGTCGTCACCAGCCCGCAGGCCGATTCGGAAAGCTTGCCGGTCGCCTATGCCGAGCTCAAGGCCGGCGACAATCGCGGCGCCGTGACCAAGCTCACCGGCGAGACCGATGTCGATGCCCGCGACCCGTCGCGGTTGATCAACCTTGGCACCGCTTATGCTCGTCTGGGTCGCACCGACGATGCCGCCGCCGCCTATAACGCCGCCGTCGACAGCCCGATCCGCTATGATGTCGAGCTGTCCGACGGCCGTTATGTCGACTCGCGCTGGGCCGCGCGCACCGCGCTCGCCAACCTCAGCGAAGGCCGCCCGCTGCTCGCGCTGGCGCGCTGAGATAAAACGTCGCCCCCGCGAAGGCGGGGGCGACGTGTTTTTGGCGTTGTTCCTTACGCCTCGCCGCCCTCGGTCGTCAGCAACCGCGCATCGATCCCGGCTTCGGCAAAGGCCGCCTGCCATCTTTTCTCGGGGGGCGTATCGAACAGTAGCGCGTCGCTGCCCGGCGTCACATGCCAGCCGTGGCGCACCATCTCGTCCTCGAGCTGTCCGCCCGCCCATCCGGCATAACCCAGCGCGACCAGCCAGCGCGACGGACCGCGTCCCTCGCCGATCGCGCGCAAAATGTCGTGCGAGCTCGATATCGTCCAGCGGTCGGCGACCTGCACCGCGCCCTCGCCGCCCCAGTCGCTGCTGTGGATGACAAAACCGCGCGACTGTTCGACCGGACCGCCGAGAAAGACCGGCTGATCGAGCGGATCGCCGTCGTGCGCGATCTCGAGCTGGTCGAGCACCGCCCCCACCGTCATGCCCTCGATCGGGTCAGCGATGCCGATGCCCATCGCGCCTTCGGCGTCATGGCTGATCATCGCGATCACCGAATGCTCGAAGCGCGGGTCGCCAATCCCGGGGAGCGCGAGGAGCAGCTGGCCGGTGAACCAGGGGGGAGCCGTTTCCATCGCACCACCA
>NZ_LYVN01000155.1 GCF_001990265.1 Sphingopyxis sp. KK2 | reverse complement strand
TACCCCGCCAGCTCCATCTCGAGCATCGTCAGCCCGCGCGCCAGCGCCTCGCGCGTCACCGCGCCGCCGAGCGACACACGCAGCGCCGCGCCGCCGCCCTCGCCCACCGCAAAGGCGTCGGCGGTGATCGCGGTGACCCCGGCCCCCCGCAGCGCCTCGGCGATGCGGCCCTGGTCGGTCCCGGCCGCCAGCGGCACCCACAGATGATAGCCGCACGGATGCGCGGCATAGGAACCCGCGGGCAATATCCCGGCCGCCAGCGCCTGCCGCGCCTCCGCCTCGGCGCGCGTCTCGGCCGCCAGCCGGTCATAGCTGCCGTCCTCCAGCCAGCGGGTTACCAACGCGGCGTCGAGCGGCGGCGCCATCACGCAGCTGCGGTGTACCGCCGCCGCGAGCGCCAGTGCGTCGCGCACCGACGGCGCGCGGACATGCGCGACGCGCAGCGCCGGCGATAATATCTTCGAACAGCTCGCCACATAGGTGCCGAACTCGGGCGCGAAGCTGCTCAGCGGCGCGATGCGCTCGGCGGGCAGTCGGCCATAGGCGTCGTCCTCGATGATCCGCACCCCGTACCGCCGCGCCACCTCGGCGAGCGCGCGCCGCTCGCCCGCATCCAGGGTCCGCGTCGTCGGATTGTCGTTGGTCGGCACCACATAGAGCGCCGCGACTTTCGTGGTGCGGCACAGCGCTTCGAGCGCATCACCGTCCATCGCCGCGAGCGGCGCGAGCGTCAGCCCGACCTTGCGCGCGAGCTGCAGGAACACCGAATAGATATGGCTCCCGCACGCGACGACATCGCCGGCTTTCAGCGTCGCGGCGACGATCGCGTGCAGCGCATTTTGCGCGCCCGCGGTGACGATCACCTCGTCGGCCGAACAGTCCAGCCCCATGCCGCTGATGATCGCGGCGCCCGCCGCGCGGTCGGCCGCGCGCCCGCCCGCGGGCACATAATGGAGCCGCCCGCCCGCGCCCGGCGCGCGCAACAGGGCACTCGCCGTGCGCTCCCACGCCGCGAGCAGCGACCCGCCCGCGACCTCGGGCGGCATGTTCATGCCCGTGTCGAGCGGCGGCGGTCCCGCCGCGATCGCGTCCTGCGGCAGGATGAAGCTCCCCGCGCGCCCGCGCGCCGCGATCAGCCCGCGGCCCCGCGCCTGCTCATACCCCTTGGTCACCGTCGTCAGGTCGACCCCCAGCCGCGCCGCAAGGTCGCGCTGCGGCGGCAGCCGGTCGCCCGCGCGTAGCCGCCCGCTCTCGACCGCCGCGCCGATCGCATCGGCGATCGCCAGATATTTGGCGCCCGGCGTCGCGCCCAGATCGGGAACCCAGCTTTCAGGCATCACTCTCGCTTGCCGCCTTCCCCTTCGCGCGCGCGTTCAGCCCCGCCCACAGCGCGTCGGTGCCCGCTTCCTGCGCCTTGTTCACATATTGCGACGCGACGAGCCAGCCCTTGATCGGGTGGAGCACGAGCAGGCACGGGACGATCATCAGCGGCAGCGAGGTGAAGAGATGCACCCACCAGGGCGGGTTCGCCGCAACCTCGAACCACACGACGAGGAACAGCAGCGGAAAGGCGACGAAGCACAGCGAAAAGAACGCCGGGCCGTCGTCGGGCGCCGCGAAGTCATAATCGAGCCCGCACACCTCGCAATGCTCGCTGACCTTCAGCCAGCGCCGGAACATCCTGCCTTCGCCGCAGCGCGGGCATTGGCCATGCAGCCCCGTGCGATAGATCCACAGCCATTTTTCGCGACCTTCAAGCTCGCCCGTCATCGACTCGCTACCTCATCATATCCATACACAATGCCATACATAATGGCAGACATAACAAATGTCGAGTCCCTGCCTTGCGGGGCGCGAGAGGGGCGATTACCCCCGGTCCATGAGCGACGAGAAAATCTATATCGACGCGAATCAGCTGCTCGCCGATTCGCTGCGCCTCGGCATGCAGGTGGTCGACAGCGGCTTCAAACCGACGCATCTCGTCGGCATCTGGCGCGGCGGGGCGCCGGTCGGCATCGCGGTCCAGGAACTGCTCGATTATCACGGCCAGCATTGCGACCATATCGCGATCCGTACCTCCTCCTACCACGGCATCGATCGGCAGGATGCGCAGGTAAAGGTCTTCGCGCTCGGCTATCTCATCGACACGCTCGATCCCACCGACCGGCTGCTCATCATCGACGATGTTTTCGATTCGGGACGAAGCATCCGGGCCTTCATCGCCGAATTGCAGGCGCGCTGCCGCCACAACATGCCGCGCGACATCCGCATCGCCACCGTCTATTACAAGCCGCGCCGCAACGTCACCGATCTCAAGCCCGATTATTTCGTCCACGAAACCGACCAGTGGCTGATCTTCCCGCACGAGATCGACGGGCTGACGATCGAGGAAATCCGCCGCCACAAGCCCGAGGCGGCGATCATCCTGCGCGAGGAGGGCAAGCGCGATGCATGACGGTTTCACCTCGGCGCAGGATCGCGCCGCCTTCATCGCCGGCCTGCCCAAGGCCGAACTCCACCTCCATATCGAGGGCAGCCTCGAACCCGAGCTGATGTTCGAACTCGCGCAGCGCAACGGCATCGCCATCCCCTTCGCCAGCGTCGACGAAGTCAGGGCGGCTTATGCCTTTTCGAACCTGCAGGATTTCCTCGACATCTACTACCAAGGCATGGCCGTCCTGCTCACCGAGCGGGACTTTTACGACCTCACCGCCGCCTATCTCTCGCGCGCGCACGCCGACCATGTCCGCCATGTCGAAATCTTCTTCGACCCGCAGGGCCACACCGAACGCGGCGTCGCCTTCGAAACCGTCATCACGGGCATCACCCGCGCGCTCGACGATGCGCAGGCGCAGCACGGCATCAGCTCGAAGCTCATCCTGTGCTTCCTCCGCCATCTCAGCGAGGCCGAGGCCGAAGCGACGCTCGACGAAGCGCTCCCTTGGCTGGGCCGCATCGACGGCGTCGGCCTCGACAGCAGCGAAGTCGGCCACCCGCCCTCGAAATTCGCCCGCGTCTTCGCGCGCGCCAAGGGTCTGGGCCTCAAGATCGTCGCCCATGCCGGCGAGGAAGGCCCGCCCGAATATGTCCATGAAGCGCTCGACCTGCTCAAGGTCGACCGCATCGACCATGGCAACCGCAGCCTCGAGGATCCCGCGCTCGTCGCGCGTCTCGCCGCCGAGGGGATGACGCTCACCGTCTGCCCGCTGTCGAACCTCAAGCTCTGCGTCGTCGATGACATCGCCGCGCACCCGCTCAAGACGATGCTCGACGCCGGCCTCGCGGCGACGGTGAACAGCGACGATCCCAGCTATTTCGGAGGCTATGTCGGCGCCAATTATCAGGCGGTCGCCGACGCGCTCGACCTGTCGAAGGCCGACCTCGTCACTCTCGCGCGCAACAGCTTCGCCGGCTCCTTCCTCGGCGCGGAGGAAAAGGCGAAGCATCTTGCCGCGATCGACGCCTACGCCTGACCCCCGGCGGGAACGATAAATTTCAATCCGTGCAGCCGGACGACCTCGCCGCCCTCGCACACCGGCGCCGCGATCAACCGCATCCAGCGCCGTTCGCCGGTGACGGGGGCGATCTCGGCGTCGAGGGTAAAGCCGCGCCGATGTTGGATCGCATAGGCGCGCAGCGTCTCCATCGCCGCGCGTGACGGCTCGCAATAGAGCGCCGCCGTCTCGTCGCGCGAAATGCGCGCGCCGTCGGGGAGGCCAAAGATCGTGAAGACCTCGCTCGTCCAGCTCAGCCGGTTGTCCGCAAGGTCGCAGCTCCATTCGCCGGGTCGCGGCAGCCCCGGCGGCACCCGCCGCCCGGCGTCGGCGATGGCGAGACCCGCGTCATAATCGTGCAGCCGCCCGAGCTCGAAATGCCGCGCGCGCTCATAGAGCGGCCAGCTATGGTGGATCGGCAAGGGATAAGTCTGGCGCACGTCCGCTCCTCGGCTCGGCCCCCTATGCTAGTCGCCGGTGACTAACAAGAGGTGACCGGCCGGACCGGGCGCGTCAGCCGGCGATCAACACCCCATGATAGGCGGGTTCCTCGAACGCCTGCCCTGCGCCGATCGCGACGCAGATCAGCGCGTTGTCGGCGACGCGCACGTCGAGCCCGGTCGCCTGCGCGATCGCCTCGTCCATCCGGCCGAGCAGGGCGCCGCCGCCGGTCAGCATGATGCCTTCGTCGATGATGTCGGCCGACAATTCGGGCGGCGTCTGTTCGAGCGCGGCGCGCACCGCGCTGACGATCTGCCCGACGGGTTCGGCGAGCGCCTCGGCGATCTCGGCCTCCGACACGCGAATCTCGGCCGGGCGACCGTTGACGAGATCGCGGCCCTTGACGCTGATCACCATGCCCTCGCCTTCGGGCGGTACCGCGCAGCCGATCGCGAGCTTCACCCGCTCGGCGGTCATCTCGCCGATCATCAGATTATGTTTGCGGCGGATATAGGAGGAGATCATGTCGTCCATCTTGTCGCCGCCAACGCGCACCGAGGTGCTGTAGGCGATGCCGCTCAGCGACAGCACCGCGACCTCGGTCGTGCCGCCGCCGATGTCGACGACCATCGCGCCCCGCGGTTCGGCGACCTGCAACCCGGCACCGATCGCCGCGGCGAGCGCCTCCTCGACCAGCTGCACCGACACCGCGCCCGCATTGGCGGCGGCGTCGCGGATCGCGCGCCGCTCGACCATCGTCGATCCCGACGGCACGCAGATCACGACATTGCTCCGTCGCCGCAGCCGGCTCGCGCCGCCGAGCACCTTGTCGATGAAATGCTTGATCATCTGTTCGGCGACGTCGATGTCGGCGATCACCCCGTCGCGCAACGGGCGGATCGCCTCGATATTGCTCGGGGTCTTGCCCATCATCAGCTTGGCGTCGTTGCCGACGACCTTGACCCGCCGCACGCCATTCTGCGTCTCGAGCGCGACGACCGAGGGTTCGTTGAGCACGATGCCCTGTCCGCGCGCATAGACGACGGTGTTCACGGTGCCGAGGTCTATCGCCATGTCATGCGCCGACGTACCGAGGCTCTGGCCGAAATTATGGAAGAACTTCATAGAGGAAAAGGCGACCTTGATCTGGTTTGAAGGGGGAATCAGCCGCTTCGGGATCACGCCCCCCGCGCCTGTCACGCCCGGATTGTGCCGCGCACCGCGCCGCGTCAACGCCCGCCATAGGCGGAGCGTTGGTTAATCAGGATCGAACGAAATACCCGCGCCGGGCCGTGCAAGACCCGCGCCCGGACGCATCAGTGCGAGGCGCCCATCGACACCTGCTTCGGCAGCGGCGCGCACCAGACCGCGGCCGCCGCGACGACGAAAACCACGCCGGCGGCGAGGAACAGGTGCAGCACCCCGATTGTCGCCGCCTGCACGTCGACCAGCCGCTCGATCGCCGCGCGCGCCTGTTCGAGCGTCAGCCCGGCGCGCTGCAGCAGGTCCATCGTCTCGGCGGTGCCGTTCATATGGCCGACCAGTTCGGATCGCGCGACACGGTTCTGCGTATCCCAGGCCGAGGTCGCGACCGCGGTCCCCATCGCGCCGCTAAGCGTTCGCAAGAAGCTCATCAGCCCCGCCGCCGAGGTCTGCTTCTCGGGCGGCACCGAACTCAGCGCGAGCGCCGTCAGCCCGACGAAGAAAAAGGGCATGCCCATGCCCTGCAACAGATGGGGCAGCGCCAGCGTCCAATAATCGACATCGGCGTTCCAACTCGCGCGCAGGATCGAGATGAAGGCCATCCAGAGGATACCCGCGCTGATCGAAATGCGGATATCGATCTTGCCGATCATCCCCGCGGCGACGGGCGACAACAGCACGGCGAACACCCCGATCCACGCAACGATATAGCCCGTCTCGGTCGCAGTATAGCCCGCCACCTGCTGCAACCACAAAGGCGTCAGCACCACCTGCGCAAAAAAGGCGCCGAACCCCAGCGAGATCGCGATCGTCGCGAAACTGAATCCCCTGAACCGAAAGACGCGCAGGTCGACCACCGGATTTTCGTCGGTCAGTTCCCAGATAACGAAGGCGGCAAAGGCGATTGCGGCGACGATCGCGAGCCCGACGATCCATGTCGATTCGAACCAGTCATGCTCGCGCCCGGTGTCGAGCATCAGCTGGAAGGCGCCGACCGACAGCACCAGCAGGATCAGCCCGATCGTGTCGATCCGCGCCTTGGCCTTCTTCGTCTCGAACGGCCGCAGCAGGCTCGCGACGCCGAAGAAACAGAGCGCGACGACGGGCAGGTTGATAAAGAAGATCCACGGCCAGCTCCAATTGTCGCTGATCAACCCGCCCAGGATCGGCCCCAGGATCGGCGCCGTCGTCGTCGTCATCGCCCAGATCGCGAGGCCGATCCCGGCCTTCTCCTTGGGAAAGATGCGCAGCAGCAGGATCTGCGACAGCGGCATCAGCGGCCCGCCCGACAGCCCCTGCAAAATGCGGAAGATGATGAGGCCGTCGAGCGTCTGCGAAATGCCGCAGAGGAAGGAAAAGACCCCAAAGCCGACGATCGAATAGAGGAACCAGCGCACCGTCCCGAAACGCATCGCGAGCCAGCCGGTCAGCGGCACGCTGATCGCGTCGGCGACCGCATAGCTGGTAATCACCCATGTCCCCTGCGTCGGCGACACCGCCAGCCCGCCCGCGATATGCGGGACCGAGACATTCGCGATCGTCGTGTCGAGCACGACGACGAAATTGGCGAGCGCGAGCGCAAAGGCAGCGGCGAACAGCCGCACCCCGGTCAGCGGCGCGGGCTCTTCGGACAGGATGCTGGGGGCGGCGGCGCTGGCCATGGTTCAGCTCATTTCCCGCGCGTGTCGATCGTCGCTTCCATCGACAGCCCGACGCGCAGCGGATGCGCCTTCACGTCGCGCGGGTCGAGCGCGATGCGCACCGGCAGGCGCTGCACCACTTTCACCCAATTGCCCGTCGCATTCTGCGCCGGGATCAGCGAAAAGGCCGCGCCGGTGCCGCCGGCGATGCCGACGACCTTGCCGCGAAACACGACATCGCCGCCATAATAGTCCGACACCAGTTCGACCGGCTGGCCGATGCGGATATCCTTGAACTGGCTTTCCTTGTAATTGGCGTCGACATAGGCGGTCGCGATCGGGACGATCGTCATGATCGGCGCACCCGCCGCGATCCTTTGCCCGACCTGCACCTGCTTGTTCGTCACGATGCCATCGACCGGCGCACGGATCACCGTGCGCGCGAGGTCGAGCTCGGCCTTTTCGAGCCGTGCCTGCGCCGCGGCCACGTCGGGCGCGGTGTCGATCGTCGTCCCGCGCACCAGCGCTTCCGCCGCGCCGAGGTCGCCGCTCGCCGAGCCCTGTGTCGCCTGCGCCGAGGTTATGGCGGCAGAGGCCAGATCGCGTGCAGCGGTCGCCGACTGGAGCGCCGCGCGCGCCGCGGTGATTTCCTCGGCCGACACCGCGCCGGTGCCCGCGATGCTCTCGCGCCGCGCCAGTTCGGCGCGCGCCTTTTCGACCGCCGCATTGGCGTCGCGCAGCCGCGCGCGCGACTGGTTCACATCGGCGCCGCGCGCGACGACGCGCGCCCGCGCCGCATCGGCATTGGCGCCCGCCTGGCCATAGCGCTGGCGCGCGAGCCGCAGCGCCGCTTCGGCATCGGCGACCGCGAGCTTCGCGTCGCTGGCGTCGAGGATGACAAGGATGTCGCCCTTCTTCACCGCCTGCGTGCCCGCGACACGGACCTCGGCGACCGGCCCCGCGACGAGCGCAGTGACCACGGCGGAATCGGCGCCGACATAGGCGTTGTCGGTATGCACGCGCCCCGCCTGCGTCAGGAAATACCACGCCGCCCAGATCAGCGCGGCAACGACCACGACGAGGAGCAGAATGCGCAGGAATTTGGCGCGCTTGGCGCCATTATTCGCGGTGGGTTCGGGGGAGGTATCGGCGGGGATCGCAGCCGTATCGTCGGCCATCATCTGTCTCCTGTTGAAGTCTTGGCCTGATAGCCGCCGCCCAGCGCGCGTATCAGCGTGATGTCGAGCGCCAGCTGGCGTGCTTCGAGGTCGGCGACCGACCGCGCCAGCGCGACCGCGCTGTCCTCAGCGGTCAGCGCGACGATCTGGTTCGACAGGCCTGCGCGATAGCGCAGGCCCGCCAGCTTCGACGCCTCGGCCGCCGCCGCCAGCGCCGCGCGCCGCTCGATCAGCTGCCGCGCATTGGCGTTGCGGCTCGCGACGACATCGGCGACGTCGCGCAAAGCAGCGATCAGCACCTTGTCGTAATTGCCCACCGCGACGTCATACTCCGCCCGCGCATCGCGATAGCGACCCTGCAGGCGTCCGCTGTCAAAGATCGGCAGCGTGAAGGCGACCCCGCCATTGCCATATTCGGAGCCCGCGCTGAACAGATTCGACAGCCCAAGCGATTGCAGCCCGACGAGCGCCGACAGGCTGATATTGGGATAGAAATCGGCTTTCGCGACGTCGATGCGCTTCGCCGCCGCCTCGCCGCGCAGCCGCGCCGCGACCACATCGGGTCGCCGCCCGACCAGCGCGATCCCGGCCTCGGGCGGCAGGCCGATCGCCGGCGCCGCCAGCGTCGGCCGCGCGATCGCCAGCCCGCGATCGGGGCCGGCGCCGACCAGCGCCGCGATCCGGTTGCGGGTCAGCGCGATCGCTTCCTCCAGCGCGACGACATCGCCACGCGCGCCCGCGGCGCGGCTTTCGGCAAGCCGCTGGTTCGCCAGATTCTCCAGTCCCGCGCCCGCGCGCTGCGCCGACAGCTCGGCGCTCGCGCTGCGCACGCGCACCGCCTCATTGGCGACGTCGAGCGCGGCATATTGGCCCGCAAGGTCGGCATAGGCCGCCGCGATCCCGGTGGTCAGCATCAGCCGCGCCTGCGCGGCGTCGACGCGCGCCGCCTCGGCCTCCGACGTCGCCGCGGCAAGCGACGCGCGGTTCTTGCCCCACAGGTCGAGATCGAAGCCAAAGGTCGCGGCGAGGCGGCCGGTATCCTCGATCCCGTCGGACACGAATTGCGGCGGGACGCCCATATT
>NZ_LYVN01000154.1 GCF_001990265.1 Sphingopyxis sp. KK2 | reverse complement strand
CCCCAAACCCCTCCCGCCTGTGGGAGGGGTTTAAAAGATGATCATCCTCGGCCTCGACCCCTCGCTCAGTTGTACCGGCTGGGGCGTCATCCGCATCGAGGGCAGCCGGATCAGCCATATCGCCAACGGTCAGATCAAGACCGATGCCAAGACCGCACTGCCCGACCGCCTCGCCTATCTCGACACCATGCTCGCTGCGGTAATCGCTGATCATGCACCGAACGCCGCTGCGGTCGAGGAAGTCTTCGTCAACGACAATCCGCAATCGACGCTCAAGCTCGCGCACGCGCGCGGCGTCGTCCTGCTCGGTTGCGCGCGCGCCGGGCTGACGGTGAGCGAATATGCCCCGCGCCTCGTCAAGAAAGCGGTCGTCGGCACCGGCGGCGCGGCGAAAGAGCAGGTGCAGGCGATGCTGCGCGTCCTGCTTCCCGGCGCCAAGGTTGCGGGCGCCGATGCGGCGGATGCGCTGGCTGTCGCGATCTGCCACGCGAACCACCGGCCGCGCGCGTAAAAATCTCACGCAAGGGCGCAAAGAAGAAATAGAGACTCACACAAATACACAAAGGTGTCGGCCTAAGCAGTGGCGTTGCGTCTCCACCAACGGTGGCTTCATTTACTGCCGGCCTTCGGTCCGCCTTCAAGGCGAAGCTCGGGTGGCCAACGCTCCGCCGGTGGCGGCAGCTACCCTCTTCGTGTCTTCGTGTGAGAATATTTTTCTCCACCTTCTTCGCGCATTTGCGCCTTTGCCTGAGACATTCTTCCTTCCTTGTTCCCTTTTCATTCCCACCGCGCTAGCACGGGCGCATGATCGCAAAACTCACCGGACGGCTCGACAGCAGCGGCGCAGGCCATGCGGTGATCGACGTCGGCGGCGTCGGCTATCTGGTCGAGGCGTCGGCGCGCACACTTGATGCACTCGGCGCGGTCGGCGGCGATGTCACCATCCACACCGAGATGCTCGTCGGCGAAGATTTCCTCCGCCTATTGGGCTTCGCGCGCGCCGAGGAACGCGACTGGTTCCGCCTGCTCACCAGCGTCCAGGGCGTCGGCGCCAAGGTCGCGCTCGCGATCCTGTCGGCGCTGGAAATCGGCGACCTGCAGCGCGCGCTGGCGAGCGGCGACAGCGCGATGATCGCGCGCGCGAACGGCGTCGGCCCGAAACTGGCGCAGCGGATCACACATGAGTTGAAGGACAAGGCGGGGGCGCTCGGCGGGATCGCCGGTTCGAGTCCGGCCAGGGGCACCAACGCCGGCCCCCTCGGCGACGCTATCGCCGCGCTCACCAGCCTCGGCTTCAAGCCCGGCGAAGCGAGCGCCGCCGTCGCCGCGGCGAGCGAGGAATTGGGCACAGGCGCGAGCCTCGACGCGCTGGTGCGACTGGCGCTGAAGAAGGCCGCGAAGTGAAGGGGCGCACCTCTCCCACCTTCGTCATGCTGAACTTGTTTCAGCAAGTTCAGCTTGACGAGATTAAGGGATATCGCGCGCCCATGACCGAGACGCCCACCCGCCACGCTTCCTGCCGCTGCGGCCAGATCCGCATCGCCCGCACCGGCGAGCCGATCCGCGTGTCGGTGTGCCATTGCCGCGAGTGCAAGGCGTGGAGCGGCAGCGCCCTTGTCGCGCAGGTGCGCTTCCCGGAGGAGCAGGTCCGCACCGAGGGCGAGGCGCAAGCGAAGATGTGGCAATATACCGGCGACAGCGGCAACACCGCCGACTTCTTCTGCCCCACCTGCGGTTCGGGCGTCTGGTACCGCGCGCAGCCCTACCACGACGCCTACACCATCCCGCTCGGCAATTTCGAGCCCGGCCACGGCTTCGTCTCCGACTATTCGGTCTATGAGGAGCGCAGGGAGCCTTGGGTTTCGATCACCGGCGAGGCAATAGACCATTATGACTGAGCCGGCCCTCACCATCGCGCGAACCAAAATCAGGCGCGCACTGTTCCTGTTCGCGGTCGGCAGCGTCGCAGTCCTGCCCCAGCAGGCCCAGGCGTGCCACCAAGCGCGCTTTCTGCTCGATAACGAACCCCGGGAGCGCTCAACCGGCGGCGCAAAACAAGCGCGGCTGCGCGTCGAGGAAGCGCTGATCCTGAAGGACGGCAACCCGGCCGATCAATTCGCCTATCGCATGCTGGTGGTCGAGGGCGACGGCACGTTGCGCACCGGCGATCACATCGTTGTGGTAGCTCCAAACTGGGGCGATCACTGCATTTTCTGGATGGGTCAGCCCGATGCGAAGGGGGTAGTCGAGGGCTATGCGACGGTCCCGTCCAAGGCAGCCGGGCAGACCTATTACTGGCTCTCTCCTGGATTGCGATCAACCATGAGGCTCGAAAGCTACAAAGCGCACCCCGATCGCTTCGTCTGGCGCCGCGTCCGCTTCACGGCGCCGTGGGAAAGCGCCCCCAGCCAATGACCGACCTCACCACGCCCTTGCGCACCCCGGAGGATGCCGACGCCGCGCTGCGCCCCAAATCGCTAGCAGAGTTCGTCGGGCAGGCGGCGGCGCGCGAGAACCTCCGCATCTTCGTAGAGGCCGCAAAGTCGCGCGGCGATGCGCTCGACCATGTGCTGTTTTTCGGCCCGCCGGGGCTCGGCAAGACGACACTGGCGCAGATCGTCGCGCGCGAACTCGGTGTCGGCTTCCGCTCGACCAGCGGCCCGGTGATCGCGAAGGCGGGCGACCTCGCCGCTTTGCTCACCAATCTCGAGGACAGCGACGTTCTCTTCATCGACGAGATCCACCGCTTGTCGCCGGCTGTCGAGGAGATTCTGTATCCGGCGATGGAGGATCGCGCGCTCGATATCATGATCGGCGAGGGGCCGTCGGCGCGCAGCGTGCGGATCGACCTGCCCAAATTCACCCTCGTCGGCGCGACGACGCGGCAGGGGCTGCTCACGACGCCGCTGCGCGATCGCTTCGGCATTCCGGTGCGGCTCAATTTCTACACCCATGCCGAGCTCGAACAGGTGATCAGCCGTGCCGCGCGGCTGCTCGGGCTGCCGATCGCCCCCGACGGCGCGCTCGAAATCGCCCGCCGCGCGCGCGGCACCCCGCGCATCGCCGGCCGCCTGCTCCGCCGTGTGCGCGACTTCGCGACGGTCGCGGGACACGCGATCGTCGACGCCAAAGCAGCCGATGCCGCGCTCAACCGGCTCGAAGTCGATGCGCTCGGGCTCGACGCGATGGACCGGCGCTATCTGACGATGATCGCCGATATCTATCGCGGCGGCCCGGTGGGGGTCGAGACGCTGGCGGCGGGGCTCAGCGAGCCGCGCGACACGATCGAGGATGTGATCGAACCCTATCTGCTCCAGATCGGGCTGATCGCGCGCACCGCGCGCGGCCGGTGCCTCAATGCCAGCGCGTGGAAGCATCTGGGGCTCAATCCGCCCGCCGGATCGCAGGACGGACTTTTCGACTTGGGTAAATAGGCGGGTAAGACAGGCGGAAATCCGCCACTTTCTTCCACCAAATGGCGCTATCGTGCGACGAACCGTTGATCAGGGGTTTGCGACGAGTCGAAGCATCGCTATCGGTTAACCAGATGAGCGATGTCCCGCCCCCCTTTGTCCCCGGCGCCTTTGTCGGGGGCGAGCATCATTACCGCGCGCGCGTGTATTTCGAGGACACGGACCTGTCGGGCATCGTCTATCACGCCAATTACCTGCGCTATATGGAGCGCGCGCGGTCGGACATGCTGCGCCTCGCGGGCATCGACCAGCGCAGCGCGATGGAAGCCGGCGAAGGCGCCTGGGCGGTGACCGACCTGAGCATCAAATATCGCAGCCCGGCGAAGCTCGACGACGACCTGCTCGTCGTCAGCACGGTCGAGGCGGTGCGCGGCGCCAGCATCATTATCGCCCAGCGCATCCTTCGCGGTCAGGATGCGTTCAGCTGCGACACGCTTACCGAGGGCCGGGTCACGGCGGCCTTTCTGTCCCCCGAAGGCCGTCCCCGCCGCCAGCCGCTCGACTGGATCCAGAGATTCACCGCCATCATGAATGGAGAGAATATCCCTTGCTGAATAATATCTCGGTGGCCGCCGACGCGGCGACGCTTTCCCCGATCGCGCTTTTTCTCCACGCCGACTGGATTGGTCGCGGTGTAATTCTCGGCCTGCTCGGCGCGTCGATTTATGTGTGGATGGTGATCATCGCGCATGGTCGCAATGTCGGCAAGGTTTCGCGCGCCTCCGAACGGTTCGAACGCGATTTCTGGCGGGCCGGCAATATCGACAAATTCTATGATGAAAATGGCCGCGAGGAGTTGCCGAGCGCCAAGATTCTGGCCGCCGGCATTTCCGAATGGCGTCGATCGACCGCGGGCAAGGCCGTCGACCGAGACGGCACGCGTGAACGACTGGGCATTGCGATGAACGCCGCGGTCGACAGCGAGATCGACAAGCTGGTCGACCGGATCGGCATTCTGGCGACGATCGGGTCGGTCGCCCCGTTCGTCGGGCTGTTCGGCACGGTATGGGGCATCATGCGCGCCTTTACCGAGATCGCGGCGTCGAACAACAGCAGCCTCGCCGTGGTGGCCCCCGGTATCTCCGAAGCGCTCTTCGCGACCGCAATCGGTCTGTTCGCGGCGATCCCGGCCGTCATCGCCTATAACAGCTTCTCGCAGAGACTGAATCGTCTCGAATCGCGGCTCGGGCGCTTTGCCGACGGGCTGCTCGCCACCTTCAGTCGCGAGCTGGAGGTCGAATCCTGATGGCGATGTCGAACACTTCGGCCAGGGTCGGCGGTCGCCGCGGGCGTGGCGGACGCCGCGCGCCGATGTCCGAAATCAACGTCACGCCGCTCGTCGACGTGATGCTGGTGCTGCTGATCATCTTCATGATCACTGCCCCCCTGCTCGCCTCGGCGGTCCCGGTCGACCTGCCCGAAAGCCGCGCCAAGCCGGTCGAGACCGAGGAGCAGGAGCCGGTGCAGCTGTCGATCAACGGCGATGACACCATCTATATCGGCGAAGAAGTCGTGCCCGAGAACGAGCTGCCCGCGCGCCTCGACGCGATCGCGGCGGCACAGAAGGAAGGCGAGCGCCCGCAACAGATCATGCTGCGCGCCGACAAAGGGCTCGACTATGGCCGGGTGATGCGCGTGATGGGCGAACTCAACCGCGCCGGGCTGACCCGCATCGCGCTGGTGACCACGGGCTCGGACAGCGAACCCGCTGCGGTCACCGGTGGTTCAGGCACGGCTCCCTAGGCTGGCATCATGGCGGCAACACGGGCAGTCACCGGCAATGAAGCACGCGGCATCGCCATCGCGGTGGTCGCGCACGTCCTGATCATCGGCTTGCTGTCGGTGCAATGGACCGCGGGCGACCGGCGTTTCGACAATCCGCCGATGGAGGTCGATTTGATCGCCGAGACGGCGCCGACCTCGACCGCGCCAGTGATCAGCGACACGCCCCCGGCACCGCGGTTGGGCGAAGAGGACAGTTTCGACGACGCGCCGCCGCCACCGGTGCCAACCCCGACGCCGCCCGAGCCGATTGCCCGGCCAACCCCGGCCCCGTCGCCGAAGGTCGTGAAAAAGGCGCCGCCGGTGCCCCCGAAAAAGGCCGTGCCCCCTGCCGCGCAGAAAGCGGCGCCAAAGGTGCCGCCGAAAGTGCCGCCAAAAACGGGCACGCGTGGACCGACCGGCCGCCTTGACGGCATTACCGATGGCTTGGGCAAGGAGCCGACCAGAACGCCCCCGAAAACAGGGGCTCCCGCTGCGGCGACCGCCGCCGAAGTGCGCAAGTCGATCGACGTCAGCATCAAATCGAAGGTCAATCCCCGTTGGCAGCGCTGCTCGGTCAGCGGCGTCGATGTCGACCAGTTGAAGACCGTCGTGAAGTTCCGCCTGACAGCGTCCGGTGCGCTCGCCGGTTTTTCCAGCGTCACCACGACCGGCGAAAACGAAAGCAACAAATTCCAGGTCCAGCGGCATCAGGAATGCGCCAAGCGCGCCGTCGAACTCGCCGCCCCCTTCGACCTGCCCGAAGAGAATTACAGCTTCTGGCAGAATTATACGCTCGATTTCATCAAGAGGTAGAAGAGATGATCCTCCGTTCCACCGCTCTCGCGCTCGTGCTGGCGCTCGCTGCCTCTCCGGCACTGGCACAGGTTTCGCCGGCCCCGACGCCCCCTGCAACGCCCGCGCCGGCCGAACCGCGCGAGACGATCGAAGGCACCTTGTCGCAGGATCGCGCCGTGATCGCCGTTCCGGCCTTCGCCACCCCTGCAGTCACCACCGTCGCGGGCCTGCGCACCGACAGCCTCGGCCGCCAGATCGCCGAAGTGATCGCCGCCGACCTTGAGCGCAGCGGGCTCTACGCGCCGCTCGGCCCCGGCAGCCTTCGCGCGATCAGCATGGCCGAAGTCACCGCGCCGCGCTTCGCCGACTGGCAGGCGCGCGACGCCGAGAATGTCGTCCATGGCTTCGTGCGCACAAACAGCACCGGCGGGCTGATCGTCGGCTGCTATCTCTATGACACCGATCTTGGCAGCGAACTGGTCCGCCAAGGCTTCGAGATCCAGCCGAGCGACTGGCGCCGCGCGGCGCATAAATGCGCCGACGCCATCTATTCGCGCCTGTCGGGCGAAGCGCCCTTCTTCGACAGCCGCGTCGCTTACATCGCCGAGAGCGGTCCCAAGGGGAATCGCATCAAGCGGCTCGCGATCATGGATTCGGACGGCGGCAACCACCGCTTCATCACCAACGGCCAGGCACTCGCGATCTCGCCGCGCTTCTCGCCCGATTACAAGAAGATCGTCTATGTCAGCTATTTGAACGACCGCGTCCGCGTCTTCATCTATGACGTCGCGGCGGGGACGCAGAAGCTGGTGACCGAAAGCCGCAACGCGACCTTCGCGCCGCGCTGGTCGCCCGACGGCACCCAGATCCTCTATTCGATGGCGACCGGCGGCAACACCGACATCTATCGCATCTCGGCGAATGGCGGCACGCCGGTTCGGCTGACCAATAACCCCGGCATCGACGTCGGCGGCAGCTTCTCGCCCGACGGCAAGAAGATCGTGTTCGAAAGCGACCGCTCGGGCGGCCAGCAAATCTATACGATGAACATCGACGGGTCGAACCAGCAGCGGATCAGCTTCGGCGGCGGGCGCTATGCCACCCCCGAATGGTCGCCGCGCGGCGACCTGATCGCCTTTACCAAGATGAGCGGCGATTTCCGCATCGGCGTGATGACGCCGTCGGGTGGCGGCGAGCGGCTTTTGACCAACGACTGGCAGGACGAAGCCCCGACCTGGTCGCCGAACGGCCGTGTGCTGCAATTCTTCCGCACCACGCGCGGCGCGACCGGCAAGTCGAGCCTGTGGCAGGTCGACCTGACCGGCGTGAACATGCGCCGACTGCAGACGCCGCAGGACGGGTCGGACCCCAGCTGGGGACCCGTGCTGCCGTAACGCGCCAGACCGCGCATTTTGCGCGGCGGAACCTAAGTTGACGCCTCGGGTTCAAACCTTGGGTTCAACATGGGTTAATCTCAACATGAACAGGACCATCCGGACCAACACGAAAGGGACGACAACATGACGATACGGAAAACCACCGCCATGATCGCCGCGATCGCAATGCTCGCTGTGGGCGCTTGCTCGAAAAAGGCCCCCGAGGTTCTGCCTCCCAACCCCGATGGCGTTGACGACGGCAGCGGCGGCAACACCGGCGGCAACACCGTGATCCCGGGTTCGCAGCAGGACTTCCTGAACAATGTCTCGTCCGACCGCATCTTCTTTGGTTTCGACCAATATAATGTCGATGCCGAGGACCAGGCGACGCTGGCCAGCCAGGCGCAGTGGCTGCAGCGCAATTCGGCAGTGCGCGTTCTGCTCGAAGGCCATGCCGACGAACGCGGCACCCGCGATTACAACATCGCGCTCGGCGAGCGTCGCGCCAATGCGGCGAAAAACTATCTCGCCTCGCTCGGCGTCGATCCGTCGCGGATCGAGGTCATCAGCTATGGCAAGGAACGCCCGGCCGAACTCGGTTCGACCGAGGAAGCCTATGCGAAGAACCGCCGCGCGGTGACCGTGGTCATCCAGCGCTAAGCGTCTTTTCTCCGACTCGCGTCGGAGGTGCTGGCTATCCGGCCAGCAGCGGCCATAACGGCACCGTCGCCCAGGCGGCGATGGCCAGAAAGGTACCGAAGGGGATCGCCCGCATCGACAGCGGCCGGTCCCCTTTTCCTTGGGTGACAAGCGCCCATGCCATGCCGCCGGCGCTGGCGAGCAGCAGCATCAGCGGCAACGCCTGCCACCCGATCCAGCACCCGATCGCGGCGACGAGCTTGGGATCGCCGCCGCCCATGCCGTCCTGGCCCCGTCCGCGCCGATAGGCGAGCGCGACGAGCGCGAGCAGCACGCCGCCCGCGAGCGCGCCGATCCAGCGATCGATCAGCCCGGTATCGAGCAGTGGGCCGGCGAGCAGCAGACCGGCGATAGCCAGCACCGCGCTAAGCCGGTCGGGCAACCACATGTGGCGCGCGTCGAGCAGGGCGAGCGGCAGCAGCAGCCAGCCGAACAGCGCCCACAGCCAGCCCGCCAGGCCCGGCATGATCGACAGCGCCAACGCGCCGATCAGCCCCGACGCGAGTTCGACCTGCATATGAAAGGGATCGATCGCCGCACCGCAGCGGCGGCAGCGCCCGCGCTGGACCAGCGCCGACACCAGCGGCACAAGGTCGAGCACGCCGAGCGCCCGCCCGCACCCGTCGCATTGCGACCGCCCGAGCAGCGAACGGCCGTCGGGCCAGCGCAGCACCAAGGTCGCGATGAAGCTGCCGAGGACCAGCCCGACCAGCGCCGCGATGCCGACGCCCGCGCCCATGGGCAAGGCGTCAAGCATCGCCGTCATCGGTCAGAAGCGGCCCGAGCTGACCAGCACGAAGCCATTGTTCCCGGCGCGGAAGCCTATCGCCGACAGGGTCGACGCCATTACCGGATCATCGGCGGTGATCGCGAACTCGGCGCGATAGGCGCCGCTGCCGTCGAAGCCCAACGTCAGCCGTTCCATGCCCGACTGGCTGGTCAGCTCGGGCCGCTTCTGACCGATGACGGCGATGCTTGACGCCTTG